>JAPLEP010000022.1:0-60610 GCA_026391155.1 Bacteroidota bacterium | reverse complement strand
CTATTTAATCACAAAGAAAGCAGGTGGTACAACAAGTTTATTATGGAAAATGATTTTAGCTTCTGTTGTAATGTTAGTTACAGGTTATTGGGGAGAGGCTGTTGCCCCAGCTCAAGCAACATTATGGGGAACTATAAGTGCTATCGCTTACTTCTACATTGTGTATGAAGTATGGATGGGAGATGTTAAGAAATTAGCAACTGGCGCTGGTACTGCAGTAGCATCTGCGAATGCAGCATTAGGTTGGTTCGTTTTAGTTGGTTGGGCTATCTATCCATTAGGATATTTAATCGGAACAGCTGATGGACAATGGTATGCTAGTTTCAAAAATATTGGAATTGACATGAACATCATCTACAACATTGGTGATGCTGTCAACAAAATAGGTTTTGGTTTGGTTATTTATAGCTTAAGTAGAAAAGCTGCTTAATATATTTAAATAACTTCGAGGGGCAAGTTGGTTACTTGCCCCTTTTTTTATTTAATTTAGCTCCATGCAAATTAAACTACGCCTTTACCTAATACTATTTGCATTTCTTTTATTTATAATTGATACTGCTTTTGTCTTAAATAACAGTACGCAGATTTCCTTCTTAATTGCTGTACTAATTCTTTTTGGGGTTCCTCATGGAGCCTTAGATTTATACATCGATCAACATTTGCAGCAATCGGATAGCAATCAAAAAATATTTCTTTTGAAATACATGGCTAATATTATTGGCTATGCCTTGGTTTGGTATTTTTTCCCTGTTGCGGCTTTAATTATATTTATATTAATTACAGCTTTTCATTTTGGAGAAATTGATTGGTTGGGTAAAACAGAAAACCTACTACATAAATTAGCCTATTCGCTTATTGGACTATTATGGATATTATTACTTCTTTCAAAGAATATCAATTTTGCTTTGCAAATTTTTATCCGAATGGAGCGGTCTGCTTTTAATGAAACTCAATGGGTGGGACTTGCAAGCAAAATTTATCCCTTAACCCTTATTGGACTAGCTGCTATTTATTTTATTTTATTCTTTTTCAAAGCACAGTTCTTTTCAAAAAATAAATACTACTACTATTTAATTTTGCAACAAGCTATACTCATTAGTTTTGCTCTTTTTATGCCTTTATGGCTTTGTTTTGCCTTTTATTTTGGGTTCTGGCATTCCTTATTATCATTCGATAAAATAAGAATCACTTTTAATATGCCCAATGATTTTAATGGGTGGAAGACCTTACTTTTCAAAGCCGCACCATTTTCTATTATGGCCTGGTTTGGCTTTGTTTATATCACTTTTTTAACACTCAATAGTAAGGATGCCTCTGGTATTTTTACCCTGCTATTCATAAGCTTATCAGTACTAGCCCTCCCACATTTACAAATATTTACCAAGATTAAGTTGAAGCCAGATTGATCCTTGGAATACCATCAATTTTTATATTTAGGTGAGGAAATAATTTCATAAATTGTATTTGAATCTAAATATTCAAATCGAATCAGATGGCTTATAAAATCAAATCATTACTTCTTTTATTTTTAGTTTGCAATTGTATAGATGTTCAAAGCCAATCTAAAAAACAATCAAGAGCTTATTATTTTTCTTTCAACGGCAATGACCTAAATGAGGGTACTGTATCATCTCCTTATAAATCAATAGGTAAAATAAAAGACTTAGAATTAAAACAGGGCGATAGCATTCTTTTTAAAGCTAAAGAAGTATTTATTGGCAACTTGCTTTTTGAAAATATAAATGCTAAAATACTAATTACGAGTTATGGTAAAGGTTTGGCCACCATTAATGGAAAGAATAGCGCATCGATTGTTTTAAAAAATTGCTCCAATTTTAATATTGACAATCTGAATTTAGTGGGCAATGGAAGAAAAGAGGGTAATACCACTAATGGATGTGAAATATCAATGTCTAAAAATATTAAATTAACTAAACTACATATACAGGGATTTCAAAAAGCTGGGTTGTATGTATTTGCATCCAATTTAATTAATATAGACTTATGTGTGGCTGAAAATAATGGAGCCGCGGGTATCATGGTAGATGGGACAGATAAAAAATCTTCAAAAAACATTATCATAAATAACTCTAAGGCTTTCAATAATCCAGGAGATCCTACCAATTACATTAATCATAGTGGCAATGGCATATTAGTTGGATTATGTACCAAAGTGCTCATTGATCATTGCGAAGCTTATAATAATGGCTGGGATATGCCCAGGATTGGAAATGGACCTGTTGGTATTTGGACCTATGAGTCAGATAGTGTGGTGATACAAAATTGTATATCGCATCACAATAAGACACCGGAGGGAGCCTCAGATGGGGGTGGGTTTGACTTAGATGGAGGGGTGACCAATGCAGTGATACAAAATTGCACCTCTTATGAGAATGATGGGGCAGGTTATGGCATTTATCAATATGCCGGCGCTTCAAATTGGAACAATAATAAAATTATCAATTGCAGTAGTTTGAATGATGGCTTAAAATCTGGCGGTAAAGCTGCTGTATATATATGGAACAGTGCGCAAGATCAAAAGCAATTTAAAAATTTACTTTTCAAAAACAATACAATTACAAATAACAATAATATAGTTATTAAATTTGATACATTGAGCAATCATGAGTCCTTCAGTTTTATAGGAAATAAATTTATTGGTAGAGATTCTGTCATTCTATTTAAACAGCTAAATGAAAATGACAAGTTTAAATCCAATACCTGGACCTCATTAAAAAGAGGCAGGCTTGATATTGATCAACTTTTACGTAAGAACATCATTCAACCTTTTATTAATAATCAAAAACCTTTGAATTACTCATCGATTGTTTATTAGGCCTTGATTGTCAAATTAGACCACTACTATTGATTGACTCTAAATCATTAGCAATCAACAGCTTAAGCATTAATCTTAATCTTTTGAGATAAAATCTAGGTAATTTATTTATATTTTTATTAAATTAAACTATTCTAAAATTTACAGTCATGCAACAAGTACCTGCGCTTATTTTAAAGTTGATGAATGAATCTTACCCTATAGATCAAAATCATATTGATTTTTACAGAAATAATGGGTTTATTAAATTGAAGCAAGTTTATAGTAAAGAAGAAATTGACTATTTAAATGAGGTCATCACAACTGAAGTTAATACACTCAATAAGCAAGTATTGGCCATGGACCAAAGAGATACCTATGGAAAAGCTTTTTTACAAATAATGAATATTTGGAAAAATTCTGAACTGGTAAAAGAAATTGTATTTGGAAAAAAATTAGCCAAAATTGCCACTGAATTAATGGAAGTGACTGGCGTAAGATTATACCATGACCAAGCCTTATACAAAGAACCCAATGGCGGGCATACGCCCTGGCATGCCGATCAATATTACTGGCCCTTGGCTTCGGATAAAACAGTTACGGCATGGATTCCATTACAAAATACACCATTAGAATGGGGACCACTTGAATACAGTGCAGGCAGCGACCAATTAATAGATGGTCGTGACAAGGAAATTAGTGATGAAAGCCAACAGTTTTTAGAAACTGCTTTAAAAAATAAAGGCTTTGTTCATGTGGTAGAGCCTTTTGATATAGGAGAGGTAAGTTTCCATAAGGGTTGGTTGTACCATAGAGCTGGTCCCAACCAGACCAATCAAATGCGTAAAGTGATGACTGTTATTTATATGGATAAGGATATGAAATTAAAAGCACCAGAAAACAAAAATCAACAAAATGATTGGGCATCTTGGTGCCCAGGTGCTATCATCGGCGAAACCATTGACTCACCTTTGAACCCAATCATCTATCAACATTAGATTAATCTGATTCATACATGAGTGTATCATTGACAGATGTTTTTAACACTTATAATTTAGATTTAATCAAACAATGCGTAAATTTGAGTCCCAATGCGGGCGTCTGGCTCGGCTGGTCTAAATTAAGTGATGATGAAGAAAATTGTATTAAATTTTATCGTGGTCTTGGCAATATCTTTTATAGTAGTGAAGGCCCAAGCACAAGTCATTGATTCTGTTTTAAATATTTATGAGGAACAATATCCTCACGAAAAAATACATATTCATTTTGATAGAACCATGTACAATGTGGGAGAGACCATATTTTATAAACTTTATGTGTTGAATGGAATGGAATGGACCAATTTAAGTAAGAATGTTTATGTAGTTTGGTATGACAACAATGGGAATTACATCAAACAAACTGCGGCTCCTTTGTTTCAATCTTCTTCCAAAGGGAGTTTTGAACTGCCTTCCAATTACAAAGGCGACTATGTCAGGGTAAAAGCATTTACTAGATGGATGCTCAATGACGATAGCGTTTTTCTTTATGAGAAAAATATAGCCATCAACGATGGTTTAGTAACCAAAACAAAAATAGCACCAGTACTAAAAACTATGGTAGAAGTTTTTCCAGAGGGAGGTGTTTTAGTGAATGGACTTATTAGCAAAATAGCTTTTAAAGCCACTAATGGTAGTGGTATACCAGTTTATATTAAAGGGTTCTTGGTCAATGATAAAAATAAAGTGATTGACACTTTAAAAGTGGCGCATGATGGCATGGGTATTTTTCAATTAAAACCAGTGGCTGGAGAAAAATACCAATTGAATTGGACAGATGAAAATGCGCAGAAGGGCAATACACCAATGCCAATAGCCAATAAAGAAGGGGTAGTTTTAAAAGTGAGCATGGACTATGAAAAAGCCTATGTGCAAGTAGAACGAAGCTCGGAGGCAGCTCAGAATTACAAGCACACCAGATTGCTTGTTCATCAGAATCAACGTTTATTATACAAAGTAGATTTTAAAGGAGAAGACAAATTAGTTCAGAAAGCGGGCTTACCCATTGAGGAATTGTCTACAGGGGTGGTACAATTTTCCTTGTTTACCGAGGATTGGATGCCCATTGCAGAAAGAATTATGCTAGTTAACAATCGCTTGCACGAATACAATGCAATGATGAACTTGGATTTATCAAGTGTTCATAAAAGAACAAAAAATATAATTGAAATCTATGTAAAGGATACAGCGGCTAGCAATATGTCTATCTCGGTTACAGATGCTTCAATTGTTATTCCAGAGCAACAAAGCATCTACTCGGATTTTTTATTGAGTAATGATATAAGAGGTAAGGTATACCATCCGGCTTATTATTTTTCAAGCGATGCTGACAGTGTGGCGGCGCATTTAGATTTGGTGATGATGACCAATGGTTGGAGAAAATTCAATTGGGATAAAATTAAAGCAGCAGTATTACCTTCGTATTCTTACCCTGTAGAAACTGAAACGATGAAACTATCGGGTAGAGTGTACAGTAGCTCCTCTACTAAATTACCTAATGACCTACTATTAAATTTAATTATTAGTGGTAAAGACAGTAGTAGAAAAATGTTGTTTCTTCCTGTGGCTAAAGATGGTAGTTTTGAAGATAAATCTGTTTTTTATTATGACACTTCCAGAATTTTTTATGCCATCAATGGAAAAGGGGGGCAGAATAGCCCATCGGTAGTTAATTTTGAAAATGGTTTATTTAAACAAGGGTTCAAAAGTATAGGGGTAGATTTGGGCGATTTTAAACGCAATTGGAATGATAGTATTGCCAAAGCCAGATTAAATTTGCTTTTAATAGAGCAAGAAAAGCAAAAAAAGTTAATGGCCTCATTGACTTTGAAAGAAGTAGTGGTTAAAGCTAAAACTAAGACGCCTATTCAAATCTTGGATGAAAAATATGCCAAAGGTCTTTTCTCAGGTGGAGATGGCTTTGCATTTGACTTATCCTCTGATCCAAGTGCCATGGGTTCAATAGATGTACTGTCTTATTTACAATCAAAAGTTCCTGGATTGAGCATATCCGTTTCTGGTACACAAGCTTCTGCTTCTTGGAGAGGTTCTAAAACCGATTTTTTCTTGAATGAAATGAATACCCAGATTGAATCCATACAAACTTTACGTATTAATGATATTGCTTACATTAAAGCCTTGAGACCTCCTTTCTTTGGATCAATAGGTGGGGGAAGTGGAGGTGCAGTAGCTGTTTACACTAGACAAGGCAAGAGCAACAATGATGTTAATATCAATAGTAAGGGTATGGAATATGTAGTATTAGGCGGCTATTCTGTATTTAAAGAATTTTATAGTCCTAATTATGAAAAGCCTGCCGAAAATTTTGAGGAAGATAGTCGCGCCACTTTGTATTGGAATCCTTACGTTTTAACCAACAAAAAGAATCCTAGGATACGATTAGAATTCTACAATAATGATCAGAGTAAAAAATTACAAGTGGTGTTGGAGGGAATGAATGCCAATGGCAAATTGGCCAGGGTGGTAAAATACATAGAATAAAAAAAGGGACAGCAATTTTTTAAATTCTTGCTATCCCCTTACTATTTCAGAAGTAATTAAAACATTAATTTCATTATTTTTTAATTTGCAGGATCTGCATTCCAAATATCAACAATGCATTTCCAACTTCCATCGGCTTGTTTTTTCCAGGTTTCATCAAATTTACCTGTTTCTAGCACATCTTTTCCAGCAGCATCTTTATATTTAAAATGGTAGACGCCGGTACTGTATCCCATATCTGCAGATTTGGAAACCTCTACTTTATTTGCTTCAAATCTCATGGAAGCACCAGGTATGGCAAACATATTTTTGATAGACGCTGCTCTTGAAGCTTTATCTAAACATACTTTTTCACCTGGAGGCATCATAATGGCATCATCTGTGTAAAAACTAAGCCAACCATCAGCTGAGTTTAATGCAGAGGCGCTATCCCAGGCAATATCTGCTTTTTCAATAGCAGCGATTGCATTGGTAGAATCTAATGTTGAATTAGAGGTATTCGTTTCAATACCCTTAGATTCATTATTGCAGGCAGTTAAATAAATTAAACCTACCATCAAAAAGAGGGATGTTTTTTTCATATAATTTTTTTATTGAACTTCAATTTAAATAAATATGTTGAAAATTTCAATTATTTCCTAATTACATACAAATCAAGTGCTTGCTCGTTTAGTAGAAAATTTTGAGTAGCCTCAAACCCGCTATTTAATAAAACCTTTTGAGAAGCTGTATTTTCTTTATTGGTAATCGCATACAATGCATTAGAGGGCTGATGGGAGAAAAAATAGGGTACCCCAAATTTTACTAGTTCCAGTGCAAAACCTTTACCCCAATAGGGAGGAAGCAGGGCAAAGCCTATATGGTAATTGAGCTCGTCTGAAAGCAATAAATAAGAAAACATACCAATTACATGCGTGGTGGATTTTTCTATGACAAGGTACCTGCCTATAATTGAGCCTTGCCTATACAATTGAATATTTTGGTCTAAGAAAATGGCGCATTCCTCCTTACTTTTGGCAGGTCTTATATGCTTCATGACTTCAGGGTTCCCATTGATCCTATAAAACCCTTCCTCGTCTGCGGCTGTTATTTTTCTTACAATACATCGTTCTGTTTCAAACATTAACATGGATCATTCATTTAAGGTAACCCCCTACTAAGAGGCAATTGGTTCCAAAAATAGCCCTTTAGCTTAAAACCTTTTGGCTATTTCTATGTTATTATAGATATGAAAATAGTATATTTTTTATTGGCCATCGGCCTTGTTTTTGTTGTTTTTCAATCTTTTAGAGCTGTTTCTGCACCTAAAATAGAGACCCAAAAATACCGACTGGTAAAATTGGAGGAAGGGTTTGAAATTCGCTTTTATCCATCCTCTACATTTGCCACCATTCATTCCTCTGGCACTAACTACAAACAATTAGCCAGTGGGGGTTTTAGAAAATTAGCAGGCTATATTTTTGGGGGAAATGAACAAAATAAAAGTATCGCCATGACTGCCCCTGTAAGAATGGAAATGAGTGAGCAGGGTTCGTCCATGAGTTTTGTGATGCCTGAAAAGTATGATGCATCTAGTTTGCCCAAACCCAAAGATGCCAGTGTTCAAATCATGCAATCAAAAGAAATGTATGCAGCTGTGATTTCTTTTGGTGGTTATGCTAATGATGATAAAATAAATAAGTACACCAAAGAATTGGTTGATTTATTGAACAAGAAAAACATAAAAATTATTGGGGGCTTTAATTTTTTAGGCTACAATGCGCCTTTTGAATTCATTGGTCGTAAAAACGAAATATCTATTCCTATTGATTGGAAAGAGTAATCTTCTATTTATATTATGTCAACTTATTTAATCATTGGAGCCTCTTCCGGTATAGGGGAACAAGTAGCGAAGCAATTAGCTGCAGCAGGGCATACAGTATATGCAACTTATCATGCACATCCAATAAACGATGCTAATATTCAATACCATCCATTGAATGTCTTAGAGGATAAGATCGAGTTAAATTTTTTACCCCCTGTGATTGATGGTTTGGTGTATTGCCCAGGGGCCATCAGTTTGAGGCCTTTTGCTCGTATAATGCCAGATGATTTTACCAAAGACTATCAATTACAAGTAGTAGGTGCGATTAAATTAATTCAAGCTGCCTTGCCTAATTTAAAAGCAAGTAACCATGCTTCTATCGTTTTATTTTCCACTGTAGCCGTTCAATTAGGACTTAATTTTCATTCCGTTGTAGCCGCTTCCAAAGGAGCCATTGAGGGATTGACCAAGGCCCTAGCTGCAGAATTGGCGCCCAGCATTAGAGTGAATTGTATAGCGCCATCTTTAACCAATACACCATTGGCTGCCGCTTTATTAAATACAGATCAAAAAATAGAAGCCAATGCACAAAGACATCCGCTTAAAAGGGTTGGCAGTGCTCAAGACATCGCTAATGCAGTTGAATTTTTATTGACCGATAAATCTAGTTGGGTGACAGGTCAAATTTTACATATTGATGGTGGTATGAGTACGGTTAAATTATAATTAGTTTTTCTTATCTTCATAAGACAATTAATTGAATGTCTATGAAAAATTTTATTTTCAGTTTTATTGGTACTTTGTTTTTTAGTGTTGGAATAGGACAGACTAATTTTAAACCTATTTCAAAACCATTAGTGAGCCACATGTATACGGCAGATCCTTCTGCCCATGTATTTAACAATAAAATTTATATTTATCCTTCACATGATATTGATGCAGGCATTCCTGAAAATGACAATGGCGATCATTTCGACATGCGTGATTATCATATTTTTTCCATGGATTCGATTGGGGCTAAAGTAATTGACCATGGCATAGCCATTGATAAAAAAGACATTCCTTGGGGAGGTCGACAATTATGGGCGCCCGATGTGGCGTTTAAAAACGGCGTCTATTATTTGTATTTCCCCATCAAAGACAAAGCAGATATATTTAAAATAGGGGTAGCCACCAGCAAGCGTCCCGTGGGTCCTTTTAAAGCTGAACCTGCAGAGATTAAAGGTAGTTATAGCATTGACCCTGCTGTATTTAAAGATGACAACAATGAGTATTATATGTATTTTGGTGGCATTTGGGGTGGCCAGCTTCAAAGATTGGATAATAATATTTATCATGCCGATGCCAAACTTAAGACGGCTACTGAAGATGCTATTTTACCAAGAGTAGCTAAGTTAAGTGCAGATATGAAAAGTTTTGCAGAAGCACCAAGAGCAATAAAAATATTGGATAAGAACGGAAATCTTTTTTTAGAACAAAACAATGACAAAAGATTTTTCGAAGCTGCTTGGATGCATAAATATAAGGGCAAATATTATTTTACTTATTCTACAGGGGATACCCATAATTTATGCTATGCCATTGGGGATAATGTCTATGGGCCTTTTACTTACCAAGGTATTTTCTTAAAACCAGTGCAAGGATGGACTAGCCATCATTCCATTATCCTATATAAATCTAAATGGTATCTTTTTTACCATGACACAGAATTGTCTGGTAAAACACATTTGAGGAATATTAAAATGACTGAATTAAAATACAATAAAGATGGCTCCATTCAAACCATTAATGCGTATCAATAATTTATTCTACGATGGCTTCTGCTTCAATTTCAACCAAGTATTCATCGCCTATTAAATTGGCTTGAACCATGGTGTTCACTGGTTGAATGTTAGCAAAACGTTGTCCATGCGCTCTGGCAATAGCTTCCCATTGTGTAATGTCTTTGACAAATACCCTAGTACGCACTACATCTTCTAATTTGCCGCCCAATGATTGAATGGCACCTTCGATTTTATCAAAAATAAAATGGGCTTGTGCGGCAGGATCATTTCCTCCAATCAAACTTGCACCATGTGTGGCGGTAGTGCCAGAAACTAAAATTCGATTGCCTTTGCGCACGGCCCGACTATAGCCAGCCATGGTTTCCCAGCTAGTACCTGACAATGCCTTAGTTTTTCCAGAGGCATCTTTGATGGTAGGATAAGGGGAAGCAATTTCTTTAACATGATGACTTAAATCGCCACTTGCAGTTAAATAGGGAGGCTTACGGTATTCATCTCCACAATCCCCTGGAATACTATTTCCTTGAGCTAATATTTTTTTGATGGCCTCGCGTTCAGTTTCTAAAAGTGTTAGTGTAAGTATTTTTTTATTTTCATCTATATGCGCTGATACACCCAATCTTGCACCGACAATCACGCTGCCCACTGCAGGTAAATCTTTAATGTAAGCACTGGCAATGGTGGCGATGGCTACTTGGTGTTTTTTTGCAATTTGATCTAATGTTTCTAATAATGTTTGGTACCAATTCCAGCCACCTGCTGCATCAATGTATCTTTTGTATTTCATCTGCGACCAGGTCAAGGACTCAGTCATGGCTGGTGCAGGTTGATGAAGCCATTTTTCGCTAAAAAATCCGCCAGCCACGGTACCGAAGGCCAATATTTTTATATTATTTGCTAAACAAGTTGCGGTCATTTTACCAGCAGCACGTTGATCTAGCAAGGAATAACATATTTGATTACTGACTACAGGGATGCCTGATTGAATTACCATATTTAAATGTGCTTCATCAAAATTGGTTAGTCCAATATTGGCAATCAATCCTTCTTCTTTTAATTTTTGTAAGCCAAACAAACAATCCAACCAACTTGGGTCTGCATAATTCCATGCATGAAATTGTAATAACTGAATTTGCTCTACTTGTAATTTTTTTAAGGAAGATTTTACGGCCTCTTGAATTTGTGCAGGATGAATAGCTCCTGGACTTGGCACCCATTTGGTTAATAGTTGAATGTCCTTAAGTCCGTAGGTTTTTTTAAACACTCCTGAAATTTCTTCTGCAGATCCATAATGGTCGGCCATATCAAAACTTGTAAACCCTTGCTCATAATAAGCATGCAAGGCCTTGGCGGCCACTATTGGGTCTAATTTTTGGTTGTTTCTTTCCAAGTCTGCCACCTGCCATAAGCCTATGAGTACTTTAGAAATGCTTAAAGAGTCGCTTAGTTTTGTCGTAGTATTCATTGTTCTATTTATTCAGAAGGTAAATTTTTAAAATATTGCGCATCAAAGCGACCTGATTTTTTTAATTGATTCCAATAGATGGCAAAAATAGCTGTTGCTAAAATCATTACCACTGCAAATACATAAGTGGCATGAAAATACCAAGCAGACTTGGAAGCGCTTATATCATTCACCACATTTATGATGAGTAAAGTAGTGAGGCTAATTAAACCCAAAACAGCAATTAGCTTTTGCACCATTTTATTTTTGATAACGGTAATTTGACTTGCCAATAAAGGATTGTTTTGATGGATCAATAGTACAGCCATACAAATCAAAATAAAATTAACCAACATTGCAATGACCATAATGTCGATACCTAAAAATATATCACTAGCAAAATGGCTTCCTAGTATACCAAGGCTAGAAACTACACCGCTAAAAAAGATGGCCCAATGCGGAGTTTTATAGCTAGGGTGTATATTACTTAAAAATGAAGGAAATAATTGATCCTTGGACCAGGCAAATAGTAGTCTAGACACCGACAAGATCATCGAAGGTAAATCTTTTAATAAGGCAATACAGGCGCCCAACATGATCAATACCGACCAAAAAGGAGGCAATACATAATTCAATAAGGTGGTGGCTGAAATATCTTTTTTATTGGCTAAATCCTGTACAAAATTCCAAGGCGCAATTTTATACACACTGAAAGTAAATAACAAATAAAATAAACTTACACTTACAATAGTGATGATAATGGCTCTGGGCAATGATTTACTTGGATTTTTTGCTTCACCACCTGCTTGGGCAATAGAATCAAAGCCAATAAAACTAGCAAATAGAATGCCGCTGGCAGAAATAAATTGTTGCCAGTTGAACTTTCCTTGCAGATGGGTAATCACTATTCCATCTTTATTCAATACGCCTTGAATAAAATCTTCTTCGCTATAAACAAATCCAGCCACGATGACAATGCTGGCCAAAATAAAAGTAATGATGACCAGTCCAATAATCGTCATTTGATAGGTTTTGATACCAAAAATATTGATGCCAATAAACAACCATAACAATCCTAAGGGTAAGAATAATTTGGTAGCGCTGTTTTCAAAAAAATGAACAAGATTTATCCAATTCATGGCAGCGCAAACATCTCTAAAGAATGGCACCACCATATAAGCTACTACGCCTATCACAATGGATAAGCCAAACCACTGTGCAAAGCTGGCAACAAATCCCCAGTAAGGATGGATGGACCTACTTGCATAGACATAACTTCCGCCAGCCCTAGGCATGGCACTGGCTAAGATAGCATAGGTAAGTGCCGCAAATAATGCCGGAATAGAGGCAACAAAAAATGCGGGCAGCAAATAAGGCCCAATACCAGGTACATTTTTTTGCAACATGAAAGGAACAATATAAATAGATGCCCCAATCATAGAGGAGATGCCTGTAGCCACTAAACCTGCTACAGTAATGTTTCTTGAAAGGGTAGTTGTTGGTTCCATAGTTTATTATTTCAGCCTTTTAAGTTTATTGTTTTCCCATACCCATTGTAATAGTGGATCGCCATTTATATTTAAACTTTCGTAATAAAGCCGATCATTTTTATTGTAAAACTTCATCCAAGTGGGGCCTTTTGAAACAGTTAAATCCATGCCTGCTTCTATGAATGCGCCAGTTTTATCTAGCCATTTTGTGCCATCAAATTTTAAAATCTGAATTGCCCAATTTTTATAAAAATCAGTAAGTACTTTGTTAACTAGCCTTCCGCCAGTTCTGTTAATTGCGATTTCTAATTTTCCGTCTCCGTCTAAATCTGCAAAATCAAAATCCAAGACAACGCCAAAATAGCTATTTACCGGAAGATAACTTACACTTTCTTCATTATATTTATAATTGCTATTGCCCCAATATATTCTCGTGGCTCCTTCATACTCGGTAGCTATTTTAAAACTGGTATCTTTAACACTAAACTCATGACCACCAAGTATTAAATCCATATATCCATCTTTATTAATATCATAAAGCTCACTTGTAAATAAAGAGCCAAGGCTTGCTAAATTTATATTGTTGGTTGTTATAGTAAAATTTCCTTTCCCATCATTGATTAGAAAGTATGATTTATCATTCGACAAGGCAAAAATGTCTAAATCACCATCTTTATCAATGTCGCCTGAACAAACACTGTGAAAAACACCAATGTTATTATTGAATTCTACTTTTTTGTATTTTCCACTTGTTATCGATAATATAAGCGCATTAGCTTCCCCTAGAAAAGGACTTTGATCCATACCAAAGCCGGCTAAAAATAGATCAGGTCTAGCATCATTATTAAAATCGCCAACAATGGATTTCCTGGCTAAATACATTTTTGGGATTTGAGCAGTGTCTATAGTATTTTCATCATAAACATATTTTCCATTTACATTTAAGTAAACTTGCCCGGCCACTTTTTCTTTTCCTTGAAAAGAAAGATTGGTGACAGGATGTACATAAAAATCTTCTAAACCATCTCCATTAAAATCTAAATAAGAAGTGGCAGATGCTGAAATACCTTTATTGATTATTTCAGAGGCGGATTGTCCAAGTGAATTTTTAGCATTTACAACGATGTTTAAAATATCCTCATTTATAGGTGTATTTTGAGTTTCGCAGGATGGATTTTTTAAATTTTTATAATCATAAGTGGTTGGTGCTGTTGTATTGATGGGGGTAGTAGCTGGTGGAATATTTGCAGGCACTGTTTCCTGAGGCATGTCCTTTGATTTAGAACAGGCATATAAGATGACTAGAATAACTACATATACATTCTTCATTATAATGAACATTTCTTGAGATAAATATAAGTTTTCTTTTTTATCTTTAGAAGTAGCCATACCTGAATTATGACCCTTGTTTTACTTTTGCTTGCTGTTTTATCATTAGTGCTGCTAATCACTGTGGTTAAGCTGCATCCATTCATTTCATTTTTGATTGTTTGTATAGGTACAGGCTTAATAAGAGGCATGGGAGTTACCCCATTAATGAGCGCTATTCAAAAAGGGATGGGCGATGTAGTAGGTTCACTTATGATTATTCTTTGTTTGGGGGCCATGTTAGGAAAATTGGTGGCAGATAGTGGTGCAGCTAATAAAATTGCAGGGGGCTTAATTCATTTATTTGGCACTAAGTACATTCAATGGGCCTTGGTACTCACTGCTTTTATAGTGGGTATTCCATTGTTTTATGGCGTTGGTTTTGTTTTATTGGTTCCTTTAATTATTACAGTAGCTGCTCGTTACAAATTATCAGCCGTTTATTTAGGACTACCTACTTTGGCTGCTTTATCCGTCACCCATGGTTTTTTACCTCCACATCCATCACCAGTTGCATTGGCACAACAGTTCAATGCCAATATGGGCCTGACCTTATTTTATGGCATCCTCATTGCCATACCCACCATTATTATTGCTGGTCCTCTTTTTTCTGTGACACTAAAAAAATATACACAAAAGCCAATTGCTATTTTTTTCACCAATGAAATTGCGGAAGAAAATTTACCTGGTATGTTTCCGAGTTTAATGGCCGCATTTTTACCCGTCTTGTTGATAGGATTAGATACCATTGTGAATTCAACTATTGTTCAAAAAAATAGTTTTACTAGTTTGATCCATATGATAGGAGATCCTTCTGTAGCCATGCTTATTTCATTATTGGTTTCCTTGTATACCTTGGGTATAAGACAGGGCAAAAGCATTCAAAAAATAATGGGCCCCATTGGAGATTCGGTCAAAGAAGTGTCTACTATTTTACTAATCATTGCGGGTGCGGGTGCTTTGAAACAGGTATTGTTAGATACAGGCATTAGTGCAGAATTAATTCAACCCCTCACTAAATTGTCTTTGCATCCCTTATTATTGGCTTGGGGCATAGCTGCAATTTTAAGAGTGAGTATTGGATCTTCTACTGTTGCAGGTTTAACCACTGCAGGCATTGTAGCTCCACTTATTGCCATTAGTGGTGTCAATCCTTGCTTGATGGTACTCGCTACTGGCGCAGGAAGTTTATTTTTCTCTCATGTCAATGATCCAGGTTTCTGGATGTTCAAAGAATACTTTAATTTAACAGTAAAAGAGACTATAAAAACTTGGAGCATCATGGAAAGTCTTGTTTCTGTTTTAGGATTAATAGGCGTTTTTATTTTAAATTATTTCATTTAATAAAATTCAAAAAAATGAGCACACCAGAAGAAAATTTTGCAAAATTAGGTTTGAGCTTACCTCCTGCACCCAAGCCATTGGGTGTGTACAAGCCTTTATTGGTAGATGGCAATCATTGTTTTGTTTCAGGACATGGTCCAGTTCAAGACAATGGCAGTTTAATCATTGGAAGAGTAGGCGCTGGCTTAACTATGGACGAAGGTAAGTTGGCTGCCAGACAAGTAGGGCTAGCTATAGTAGCCACTATCAAAGCTAATTTAGGTTCACTGAATAAAATCAAAAGAGTAGTCAAAGTATTGGGTATGGTCAGTTGTACCAATGATTTTGAAAAGCATCCCTACATCATTAATGGTTGCAGTGAATTGTTTGCAGCTATTTGGGGCCCTGATCTTGGCGTGGGTGTTAGAAGTGCAGTTGGCATGGGGTCGCTTCCGGGAAATATTCCTGTAGAAATTGAGGCCATGTTTGAATTGAACGAAAACATTTAATTTTTTAAAGATGCATTGGTACGAAATAAAAAATATAGCGCAAATTGATTCTCCCTCCTTGGTATTGTATTCGGATAGGATCAAAGAAAACATCAATGCATTGATTAAAATGGTGGATGGACGTGTGGATCAATTAAGGCCACATGTGAAAACAAATAAAATTGCAGAGGTTTGTCAGTTGATGATGGATAAAGGCATCCAAAACTATAAATGCGCCACTATTGCCGAAGCAGAAATGCTTGGCCGGCTCAAAACACCAGATGTTTTAATTGCTCATCAATTGATGGGGCCAAAGTTGGATCGATTGATTACACTTATTAAAACTTTCCCTTCAACAAAATTTTCTTGTCTCATTGATCATCTTGCAACAGCTCAATCCATCTCAAAACTTTTTGCAGCAGAGGGGATGAGTTTGCAAGTGTACATGGATGTAAATATTGGCATGAACCGTTCTGGAGTTATTACAGAAAAAGCCATTGAATTATTTAATGCCATTGCATTGCTACCCAATATAAAAATCATTGGCTTGCATTGTTATGATGGACATATTCGTGAAACTAATATAGACCAAAGAAATATTTTGGCAGATGAAGCTTTTGAAAATGCAGACAGGCTGAGAAAAAAAATAGAAGCTTTCTCTAATGAAAGCTTAGCATTGATTGTTGCAGGTTCTTGTTCTTTTTCTTCGCATATTAAAAGAAAGGACCTACAAGTTAGCCCTGGCACTTTTGTTTTTTGGGACTGGGGCTATAAAAATTTATTTCCCGATTTGCCTTTTGAATTCGCTGCCTTGGTAGTGACCAGAATTATTTCAATTATTGATGCGTATACAATTTGTACGGATTTAGGTCACAAAGCAGTGGCTGCTGAAAATCCAATGCCAAGAGTTCATTTTTTAAATGCGCCTCAAGCCGAACCAAACGGGCAAAGCGAAGAGCACTTGGTAGTGAAAGTAGCGGATAGTTCTTTGTATCAGGTGGGTGATGTTTGGTATGGAGTACCTGTGCATATTTGTCCCACGGTAGCATTGTATGACACTGCTAATGTGGTGCAAAGCAACCAAGTGGTGGATCAATGGGAGGTTATTGCACGCAGAAGAAAAATTACGATTTAATTTTATTTCATTTATGTTCATAGTAGATGCTCATTTGGATTTAGCCATGAATGCTGTGGAATGGAACCGTGATTTACAAAAAACGGTAGCAAACATTCGATTATTGGAAAAAGGGATGAAAGATAAACCAGACAGAGGCAATGGCACAGTGGCTTTGCCTGAATTGAGAGCAGGCAATATTGGTTTGGTAGTTGCCACACAAATTGCACGCGTAGAAACGCCTGGCACAGGCATCAAAGGTTGGGCCAGCCCTCAGGCAGCTTGGAATCAAACTCAATTGCAATTAGAATGGTATAAATCCATGGAAGCAGCAGGCGAAATGGTTCAAATCAAAAACAACCAAGATTTAGCAGCACATCTTTTACTATGGAACAATGAATTGCCTAATCAAGTTAAGCCAGTGGGTTATATACTTAGTTTAGAAGGGGCTGATTCTATTGTCAATTTGGATTACCTGCATACCGCTTATGAATATGGATTGCGTGCTTTGGGTCCAGCGCATTATGGGCCTGGCCGCTATGCCAATGGCACCAATGCTACAGGTAAATTAAATGAAGAAGGAAAAGCTTTGCTAAAAGAAATGGGCAAGCTAAATATGATTTTAGATGCGACTCATTTATGCGATGATGCATTTTGGGAGGCCATAGAAATATACCAAGGAACCATTTGGGCCAGTCACCACAATTGCAGGTCCTTGGTCAATCACAATCGACAACTGAGCGATGAGATGATCAAAATATTGATCCAAAAAAATGCAGTCATTGGTGCTGCTTTAGATGCTTGGATGATGGTGCCTGATTGGGAAAGAGGACTTTCCACACCTTTGGGTATGCAATGTAATTTAGAAAAGATGATTGACCATATGGACCATATTTGTCAAATAGCGGGCAATACCAATCACATTGGTATGGGTACCGATTTGGATGGGGCCTTTGGTAAAGAACAATGTCCTTATGATATAAATTCTGTGGCCGATTTGCAAATTGTTCCTAACTTACTGATGAAAAGAGGCTATACTGCCGATGATTGTGAAAAAATAATGCATGGGAATTGGTTGCGCCTTTTAAGCAATACATGGAATAGCACTGATTAATTAAATTCTTTAACCATAAAATTTTCTTACATGAAACCATTACTATTTTTAATAGTTGCTGCACTTTCTGTTGTAGGGGTGAATGCACAAAAATTGTTTACTTATCCAATAGGCGTTCAAACCTATACTTTCAGAGATCATTTTCCAAAGGGGGTTGAAAAAACATTGGATGAAATTAAAAGCTTGGGCTTTACCGAAATTGAAGGCAATGCCCCTAAGGGAATGACCGAAACAGCGTATAAAATACTTTGTGATGCCAAAGGCTTAAGCATTCCATCTACGGGTGCCGAATACGATGAACTATTGAAAGACCCAATGGCAGTGGTAGCTAAGGCTAAAATTTTAGGCGCCAAATTTGTGATGTGTGCTTGGATACCTCATCAAAAAGGTCAGTTCAATTTAGAGAATGCTAAAAATGCAGTTCAGGTTTTTAATAATGCAGGGAAAATATTAAGTGACAATGGATTGACCTTGTGTTACCATGAACATGGGTTTGAATTTCAACCCTATGAAGATGGAACGCTTTTGGATTACATAATCAAATCGACCAATCCTAAATATGTTTCTTTTGAGATGGATGTGTTATGGGTAATGCATGGGGGTGGAGCAACCATGCCCGTGACTTTGTTAAATAAATATCCAGGCCGTTTCAAGTTAATGCACTTGAAAGATTTAAAAAAAGGGGTCAAAGGAGATTTGACTGGAGGCACACCTGCTGAAAACGATGTGCCAGTTGGGATGGGTCAGGGCAATTGGAAAGAAATTATTAAGTTGGCAAAAAAATATGGAGTGGTGCATTGCTTTATCGAAGATGAAAGCGATCATGAAATGGAAAACATTCCTTTAAGTTTGGCCTACTTAAAAAGTTTAAAATAAATGATACTTCAAAAAATAAAATAAGCCACTAACCACTAGTGGCTTATTTTATAATAGACATCACTCCATTTTAATTCATTTTTAAAGGAGCTTAATTCGGTATTCTTTCCAATCAAAGTAAATTCTATTCCAGCTATTTCTGCAAAATCTTCTAAATGATCCTTAGTTAAGTTTTGGCTATAACAAGTATGATGGGCACCACCTGCTAAAATCCAAGCAGCACATCCTGTATGCATATTAGGGTAAGGCTTCCACAATACTCTTGCAACAGGCAATAAAGGCAAGGCTTGTATTGGTTTAACCGCCATGACCTCATTCACCAATAACCTAAAACGATTACCCATATCCACAATAGAGGCGTTCAAGGCTGCGCCAGGCGTGGTATTAAAAACCAATCTTACTGGATCTGCTTTGCCACCAATACCCAATGGATGTATTTCGCAACTTGGTTTTCCTTCTGCAATACTTGGACATATCTCCAACATATGTGCGCCTAAAACCATTCTATTATCGGGTTGAAAATGATAAGTGTAATCTTCCATGAATGAATTGCCTCCTTCTAAACCAGCGCCCATTACTTTCATGGCTCTCACTAAAGCTGCGGTCTTCCAATCTCCTTCGCCCGCAAAACCATAACCCTTGGCCATTAATCTTTGTGCAGCAATACCTGGTAGTTGTGCAAGGCCATTTAAGTCTTCAAAAGTATCAGTGAAACCCTTGAAATTTCCTTGCACTAAAAACTTTTCAATACCTAATTCAATTTTAGCAGCGGCTCTTAAGGAATCATGTGCCGCGCCATTTTTTAGTAAGCTGGCTTGTAGCTGGTACTCCTTTTCATAAATAGCCACCAATTCATCAATTTCTTTTGCTGAAACCTGATCCACCACGGCTACTAAATCAGCAATGCCATAAGTATTCACACTGTAACCAAATTTTATTTCTGCTTCTACTTTGTCTCCCTCTGTTACTGCCACATAACGCATGTTGTCTCCAAAGCGCACAAACTTAGCACCCTGCCAATCATGCCAAGCTGCAGCGGCTCTAGCCCAGCCATTTATTTTTTCTAAGGATTCTTCATCCTGCCAATGGCCCACCACTACTTTTCTATGAATATTCATTCTTGCAGTGATAAAACCAAATTCTCTATCTCCATGTGCGCTCTGATTTAAATTCATAAAATCCATATCAATGGTCTCCCAAGGAATGTCTCTATTAAACTGTGTATGAAAATGAAGTAGGGGCTTGCTTAAAATTTTAAGTCCATTGATCCACATTTTGGCGGGTGAAAAAGTATGCATCCAACAAACAACGCCAATACAATTTTTATCATTGTTAGCTTCTTGCATGGCTTTCAATACTTCTTCGCTAGATTTTACCACCGGCTTAAATACTACATTCACTGGAATGGTTTTAGAAGCCGTCAATGAACCTGCAATGGTATTGGAATGTTCTGCCACTTTTTTTAAAGTTGCTTCGCCGTATAAATCTTGGCTACCTGTAATAAACCAAACGTCTAATTTTTTTAAATCTGGGATCATACTAATTTTATTTTTTATTGACCGTAATAACTATTGGGGCCATGTTTTCTTTGAAAATGTTTTTCTTTTAAGGAATCTTTCATAGGACTTGCTTCCTTATTAATTTGTTCTGTAAGTAAAGCAGTTTTTGCGATGAATTCTAACACAGCGCTGTTGTGCACTGCTTTTTTTGCATCCTTGCCCCAGGTAAAAGGCGCATGGTTGCCTACTAAAATCATTTCTAGTTCTTGATAATCTAAATTTCTTTCTTTAAAACAATCTATAATTTGATGCCCTGTTTCAATTTCATAATCCCCTTTAATTTTTTCATCTTTCATAGGAACAGCGCAAGGAATTGCGGCAATGGTATAATCTGCATGGGTTGTGCCATAAACAGGAATGTCTCTCAAGCTTTGCGCCCAAGCGGTGGCATAGGTAGAATGCGTATGCACAATGCTTCCAATATGCACCCAATGTTTGTACAATACGGCATGAGAATGCGTGTCCGAAGAGGGCTTTAATTTGCCTTCTACTACTTGCCCATCAAAATCAACCACCACCATATCTTCGACAGCTAAATTTTCATAGGGTACACCACTAGGTTTAATAGCGAATACTTGATGGGCTCTGTCCACCACACTTACATTGCCAAACGTGAATAAAACCAAATCTAATTTTGGTAATTCTAAATTGGCCAAGTAACATTCTTCCTTTATTTTCTGAAATTTTGAGCTCATGGTTTTGGCTTTTTAATTTGTCTTTTGTTCTATGAATTTTCCAAATTCAATATACTTTAAGTAGCGTTCTTTATAATAATTAACCCTTTCTTTATTTGGCTGATAAGTAATTTCAAATCCCTGTCCCATCGCCTTCATAGCATCTTCAACCTTGTCGTATACACCAGCTGCAGTGGCCGCAAACATAGCAGCTCCCAAGGCACAGGTTTGTTCACTTTTATGAATTTTTATAGGCATGTCCATCACATCTGACATCATTTGCATAATAAATGGAGATTTTTTGGCCACACCACCAAGTCCGATAATTCCTTTAATGGGAATACCTTCTTCTATAAATCTATCTACTATGGCCTTGGCCCCAAAACAAGTGGCTTCCACTAAACTTTTATATAATATAGGGGCACTCGTGGCCAAAGAAATACCTTCTATGGCTCCTTTTAATAATTGATTGGCATCGGGGGTTCTTCTTCCATTCATCCAATCGAGTGCAATAGGATCATTGGAATTTAATGGAAGCGCATTAGCAGTTTCATTTAACTGTACTAATATTTTTTCTTCAAGGGCATCCACCTCCGTTTCATCCATAGACCCATTGCCAATTTTTGTATTTAATAAAATATTTTGCAATGGCCAGGCCAAAATATTTTTAAACCAAGCATAAATATCTCCAAATCCTGATTGCCCTGCTTCTAAACCCACCATGCCAGGAAGCACAGAGCCATTGACTTGGCCACAAATGCCCTTGATTAATTTACCTTCTATTTCCTTGGTTGGGGCAACTAAAATATCACAGGTAGAAGTGCCCATTACCTTGCTTAAATAATAGGGTTCTATTTGTCCACCCACGGCACCCATATGTGCATCAAAAGCACCCACCCCAATTGTAGTAGTGACTGGAATACCTAGTTCCGCAGCCCATTGAGCTGTAATTGTACCTACGGAAACAGCGGCACTAAAGGTTTCTTTAGATAGCGAACTGACCACTTTTTCTAGTTTGGGATCTAATTCGGAAAAAAATGTACTAGGAGGGTAGCCGCCAAATTTTTCGGCCCATAAAGCCTTATGCCCTGCGCTGCAAACACCTCTTTTTATTTTACTGGCCTGCTTTTCTCCTGTTAATAAATAGGGAATCCAATCACAATGTTCTACCCAGGTATAAATATCTTCCTCCACCGTTTTGTCAATTCTTAAAATATGCAAAAGTTTGGCCCAATACCATTCACTCGAATAAATGCCTCCAACAAATTCTAAATAGTTGGTGGTGTATTTTTTTGCATGTTCATTTATTTCTTTGGCTTCGGCTGCTGCCGTATGATCCTTCCATAACACAAACATCGCATTAGGATTTTCTGCATGCTTTGCGGTTAATGACAAGGGGATTCCTTCTTGGTTGACAGCGATAGGAGTAGAGCCTGTGGTATCAATGGATAATCCAACAATATTTTCTACAATAGCTTTATCTAAATTTTTTATACAGGCTTTAATGGTAATGCTTAAGCCATCTATGTAATCTTGTGGATGTTGTCTATATTGATTGATAGCAGGATTGCAGTACAAGCCCTTGGACCATCTTTCATAATAATGCACAGCAGATTGAACAATTGATCCATTGGAAGCATCCACCAAAATGGACCTGACAGAATCTGTTCCGTAGTCAACTCCTATTACATAACTGGTTTTAGACATAGCTCAAAATCATTATTTTTAAAGATACTAATATAATTAATGACTAAAGCCGCTCTAGGCTTAAAAAGCCCATGCCTAGCTTATTTTTTTAAAATACTTACACCAAAAATACGGCCAGCCGTTTTTTCATGATTGGCCAGAATGGTTATCCTGATGGACGCTGCTGTTAATCCGGCAGGCAAAGGGTATTCCATATCATAAAAACGGTTGCTTTGACCACCCTCCCAATTAACGGTAGTCAGTTTTTTCCCATCAATTAGAATATCAAAAATACTGTTCTTGTCATCCCCAATATAAGTAAGCAATAAACTAATTGGTGAAGCGGGTATTATTTTCATATCAAAGGAAAATTCATTGTTCAATCTGGCTTCTCGGCCCATTCTGCCCACCGCATTAGTGACATAAGATTTTTCGGTAGCGAGTAAATGATGATCTCTTTCAGGTTGCATTTCTCCAATTCTAAATGCGTCAATGGTTCTATTATAAATGGCACTCAATCTTTGTTTTTCTGCTTGATACTCTTTTTCTTTTGCTTCCCATTCGATATTGGTAAACTTATCCCAATAAACGCTATAAAAATCATCATTGATGGTAAATAAAGGAGCCATCGTCACATCAAAAGGTTTGCCTAAATGATTCCACTTGAATTGTAATTTATTTAAATTCGTTGCTGTAATATTTTTTGCAGGCAGCTCATTGTTCATAATCACAGGGGTGCCAAATACTGGATCGGGTAGTTTATTGCCTAAAACCCCAGCTAAGACAATGGGACCATACATAAAGGCAATTCTATTTTTGTTGTCTGGGATACTTTCAGTGGTCAGCTGCATGTTAAAATCAATAATGACTTTATCGTTGGGGTTCCAAATTCGATCAATGATGGCATATCCATTTTCGTCTGTGACTGCTTTCACCCATTGATTGTTCACTTTTATTTTTAATGGACCTTCATTCCATATAGGTTTTCTGATTCTAAGTTTAAATTGTTTTTTTGCTGCGGCTATAAATTTTAAACTGGTTTGGTTTTTAAAAGGAAAATTCGTTTGCTGTATTACTTGTATTTTATTGCGCTCCCAATTTAAACTAGAGGCCACAAATAAATTTAGGTATAAACTGCCATCCGCCCCTTCGAAATAAATGGATTCCGCATATTTGGCATGGTTCTCTAAGCCACTTCCTACACAACAAGTAAAAGTATTGAATTGGTCACTGAATTCTTTGGCTGCACCCATTCTTAGTGGCATGAAATAAGTCATCATACCCGTTTTTGAATTTTGCGAAGAAAGTATATGATTGTACAAGGCCCTTTCGTAATAGTCCATCAAATTGCTTTTGGGTTGCCAAGAAAACAAATGCCTTGTTAACTTAAGCATGTTGTAGGTATTGCAGGTTTCACAGGTATTGTCGCTTAGTCGGTCGTTTAATTTTCCTGCATCGCCGCAATATTCATAATTGCTATTCCCTCCAATTACATAAGAATGACTATTCACCATGGTTTGCCAAAAAAAACTGGCAATGGTATTGTCTTTTTCATTGCCTGTTAATTCGTATTGCCTAGCTGCGCTGATGGCCTTGGGCACATTGGTATTGGAATGCTTGCCTGGCATTGGATCTATTTTTTGCGCTAATTTGCCCATCACAAAATCGTCTTCAAATAAATTAGATACCCTTAAATATTTTTGATTGCCCGTGACTGCATAAATATTGGCAAGCACTTCATTCATGCCCCCGTATTCACAAAGCAACATTTTATTGCGCACAGAATCCGGCATCGGCACCATTAAATCATAGGTCCAGTCTGCCATTTTAGTGACTACCTCCAATGCTTTTTTATTGTCTAAGTACAAATAAGCATCCATTAAGCCTGCCATTAATTTATGCACTGTGTACCAAGGTGACCAAGCGCCATTCAAATCAAAGCCCGAAGATTTAATTTGCCCATTGCGTACTTTTTGCCATAAGGCATCTTCCTCTGGGATGGCACCTACATAGCCTGTATTTCTTTTTTCTTGACAAAGCGCAATTTCATCTATTAGGTAGGCTGCTCTTTTTTTGAATTTATCTTGATGCGTGCTGGCATACATCAATGAAATAGCCGATAAATAATGGCCCATCGTATGCCCCGACAATCCTGTAGATTCCCAACCGCCATACACAGAATCCTTGGTGGGTAAGCTAGCATTCATATAAAAGCGAGTCAATAATCTATTGGGGCTAAGGCTAATCAAATAGGCGCTATCTAGTTGCATGGCTTTTTTAAATGGGCCATTTAGTAAGGTAATTGTTGAAATAGGGAAGGCGTATGCTTGAATAGGAATAGCAGCGCTTACCTTAATATTGTCCTCGTTTTTGGAAGCTAAATAAGATTGTGCTTTTGCTTGAAATAAATACAGGCTAAGCAATGAAAATAGAAGTAGTTTTTTCATCGTATTTTTTTTTACTTGAATCTAGAAAACTTTTCTGTGCGGCCAAGTAATGCGATGCCTATATAACCTCTTACATATAGTATATCCTTATTGTCATCCATCCACATTTTACAACTATAAGTTGATCCATTAGCGGGATCGTAAATTTTTCCATTGACCCATTGAGGGGCTTCCCAACTAAAATCACTAAAAATAATCAATCCTTTTACCTCTCTATTTCTTAAGCTTTCGTCCTTGTTGTAAATATCTTTTCTTTCTGTTTTTACCCAAATTAATTTTCCATACAATTTATTGCCTTGGGTATAGGTTTCTACAATTCCTTTTTTACTGGGGGATAACCATTTTCCAATAAATTCTTTTTGAGCCATCACTGAATTAAAAGCGGCCAAAAAAATGCAAATAGATATAATTTTTTTCATAGGAAATTAGGGTTAAGTATTTTCAATATTGTGGTGTTCTAAGTTAGGATTTAAAAAATTAATTCCATGGTTTTTTTGTCAGGAACTTCTTTCCATTCTGTAATTAAATCCTTGTAAAGCTTTCTCATTTTAAGCAGATCGGTTTCCTTGATCATTAATGATGGAAGATCTGGGTTGGTTTTTTGTAAGCTTTCTTTAACTACTTGATTAAAATTTTCAAATGGGTTTTGGGTATATTCAATAAGGAATAGGTTGGCCAAGGTTTCGGCATACCAAGCTTCATTGCTTAGTTTCATTTGATCTCTTATGGCCTTATTTTCGAAATCTTGTAGCGCATTCCGCTTTTAATAATGCCATAAAAAGCAGTGGTATAATGAAGTGTTGTTTCAATAGTATAATGACTCAAATCATGCAGCACTAAAAAATCGTCCCCTTTGGTCCAGGTGGAACTCTTATCAGCTCTTAAAAAACTAATAATATTTTTCGATTCTTTATTTTTCTGAAACTGCACTTTCATGGTTTTAAAGTTATAAAATAAATCTAGTATTTGTATCTTTGAAAGAATCAGTTTATTTATGGTCATTTTATTAATTAGTATATTTTTATTGGGATATTTGGCCATTGCTTTTGAAAGCTTTATTAGCATTGGCAAGGCTAGCATTGCACTAATTACTGCCATTGTATTGTGGACTACTTTAGGGCTTGGCACCCAAGATAGTCCTTCGCTTTTTAGCCATTTGGCGATTTCTATGGCGGAGACTTTTAAAATTGTTTTGTTTTTATTCGGTGCCATGACCATGGTAGCTTTGATGGACTTACAAGGTGGATTTATGCCCATTGGTAAAGCCCTGACCTTGCTTCCAAAAAAATATTTAGTTTGGGCTATTGGATTTTTCACATTTTTCTTATCCGCATTTTTAGACAACCTGACAACAACCATTGTTATGGTTACTATATTGAATAAAATTATTAGTCATCAAAAAACAAAATGGTTATTGTTGGGACTAGTCATCATTGCAGCCAATGCTGGCGGCGCTTTTAGTCCTATTGGAGATATTACCACCACCATGTTATGGATGGGTGGCCAAATCACCCCTTATCAAATTATGAAGCAAACTTTTTTAGCTAGTTTGATGAGTATGTTGCTACCAGCACTTCTTATCCAATGGCAATTAAGGGGTAAAATAGACTTGAATGTATTGGATGAAAAAACAGACAAGACTGAATTTAATTCAACACATAAGAATTCTATTCTATTTACCGGGATGGCTTGTTTTTTGTTGATTCCAATATTTAAATGGGCTTTCGACCTACCTGCCTTTTTGGGTATGCTGCTTGGGGTAGGCTTAATGGTATTGATTACATGGATACTTTGGAATTTTATACACCATAAAAAAAACGAAGTATTCCCACTTAGGCAGTTTTTACATAAAATAGATGGGTCCACACTTGTTTTTTTCTTTGCTATTTTACTTTCTGTTGCTGCCTTGGATGCGGCAGGTATTTTACCCACATTGGCATTTCAATTAAACAATGCTGTTGGAAATAATTTAAATTTAGTGGCCATGGGTATTGGCTTATTTTCATCTATTGTGGACAATATTCCTTTAATAGCAGCTATCCAGCATATGTATCCATTAAGCAGTTATCCAACTGATCATTATTTCTGGGAATTACTGGCTTATGCAGCGGGCACCGGAGGCTCTTGTTTACTCATTGGATCTGCCGCTGGCATTGCAGTAATGGGTATGGAGCAAATGGATTTTATATGGTATTTTAAAAAGATCAGTTGGATGGCTTTGCTTGGCTTTTTTAGCGGCCTACTTGTTTTTCTTTTGCAAAAAGCCATTTACTAAAATAACACTAATTTATAAATATCAACGGCTGTACTTCCTATTTTCAAGGGTACAGCCGTTGATTTATTTTCAAAGCTATTGGTAAAAAAATATTCTACCAATCCAATCCTGGTTGGGTAATTTTAAAATTATCTTTTTCTTTGGCTTTATCTACCATTACTTTAACATCATTCAGTAATTGCTTCGCATCATACACAACGCCATCTTTGATAGTGTATTTAATTCCACCTACTCTTACAGAAGTACCATCTTGATTTAAATGTATAGCGCCAGTGCCATACAATACTTGTAAGTTTTTTAAAGGGTTGGCATCTACAATAATAATGTCGGCTAATTTACCTGTTTCCACTGAACCTAAATCTTTATCCATGCCCAATGCTTGTGCAGCATTTAAGGTAGCGGAACGAATCACTTCTAGCGGATGAAATCCTGCTTCTCTTAACAATTCTAATTCTCTAATAAATCCAAAGCCATAGGTTTGATAAATAAAACCATTGTCTGAACCTGCGGTTACACGACCTCCTCTATTTTTGTATTCATTGATAAAGGCCATCCATAATTTATAATTGTTTTTCCACTCCACTTCTTGTTCTGTGCCCCAATCAAACCAATAAGAGCCATGAGAATTTCTGCTTGGCGCATAAAATTTCCAAAGGGAAGGTAGGGTGTATTTTTCATGCCATTCTGCTCTTCTTGTTCTTTGTAAATCACGGTTGGCCTCATAAATATTAAAAGTTGGATCCAAGGTAAAGTCTAAGGCGATTAATTCGTTCATTACTTTATTCCATTTTTCAGAATAAGGTGCAGCTGCTTGTTTCCATAATTTACCAGCATTTTCAAACCTGCTTTGCTCATTGGTATAATTGTAATCCAAAGGAAAATTCTGAACTGTTTTATCTTCAAATAAGGCTTCAGGCAAACCATACCAATGTTCCATACTGGTCATACCTGCTCTAGCAGAATTCAGTACATTCCATCTAGCAACATCTGTTTGTGCATGATGGCAGCAGGATCTTAATCCAATTCTTTTATTTTCTCTAATGGCAGCGTCCATTACTTCTGGGGATGCGCCAAAAAATTTAATACCATCTGCACCATTTTTTGCATTTTCATTCACCCAATCTCTAGCATCTTGTGCAGTGACAATTTCTTTTTTACTTCCTTGTCCAAATCCAGTATAGGCAAGAATTCGTGGTGCAACAATTTTATTTTCTGCACTTCTTTTCTTTTCACTTAATACCCAACTCAAGCCATTGCCTGCTGATACATCTCTAACTGTGGTAATGCCATGGGCCATCCATAATTTATAGACATATTCAGCTGGTGTACCTTGTTCTTTACCGCCAATATGGGTATGCATATCTATCAAACCTGGTAAAGCAAACATGCCATTGGCATCAATTTCCTTTCCGTTTTTTGCTAATACTGGTCTACGGGCAGAATTGATTGGATTTCCTTCGTTGGCGACCACTACAATTTTTACAATTCTATTGTTTTCTATAACAATATCTATTGGTCCAATGGCAGGCGCACCAGTTCCATTGATGAGGGTGACTCCTCTAATGATTAATTGTGCGTAAGGGCCACCACCTTCGTTTCTATCAGGCGCGGGTGCGATTTGAGCATTGGCTACTTGCAAAAAAAAGCAAAGTAGTAAAACTTGAATGGAGCGAATCAACAATTTCATAAGCTTTTAATTTAATACCTAAACTTACGCTTTTTTTTAAAAAAAAGCCCTCCTGAGGAATCAGGTGGGCGATTAACGATTGCTTGCTTAAAAACCTTCAAATAAAACCTTTCAAAGGTTGCACGAAGGTAATGGCTATACTCATGGCGCATTATCAATTAATTGTTAAATCTAAATGGGGGGATGCTGCGCTATAAAGTCTTGTGGGGGTAAGCTTTCAAAGCTTCTTCCAAACAGTCCATGGCTTCATTGATGGCTGTTTCGTTTAAAACATAGGCCAGCCTAACCTCATTGGTCCCTAAGCCTGGACTAGTGTAGAATCCAGTGCCGGGCGCCAACATGATTGTGGCGTTTTTGTACCTAAAATCGGTCAATAACCACCTGCAAAAAGCATCGGTATTGTCTACGGGAAGTTTTGCCATCACATAAAAAGCACCACTTGGGGCTGGACAAAAAACACCTTCCATTTTGGAGAGCCTTTGAACCAAGGTGGCCCTTCTGTTTTTGTATTCTGCTCTTGTACCATCAAAATAAGAAGAGGGCAAGCTTAAAGCAGCTTCTGCAGCAATTTGTTCCAAGGTAGGAGGGCTTAATCTTGCTTGTGAAAATTTCATGACGGCTTCAATGACGGATTTGTTTTTAGTGACCAAGGCGCCAATTCTTGCACCACAAGCAGAATATTTTTTACTAAAAGTGTCAATCATGATCACATGGTCTTCAACACCTTCTAATGTAAGTGTGCTTTTTACTTTTCCTTCATAACTAAATTCGGTATACGCTTCATCAGAAAATAAATACAAATCTTTCTCTTTAATTAAATCTCTGATTTGCAATAATTCTTTTTCGCTGTAGACATAGCCCGTTGGATTGTTGGGGTTGCAAATAAATATTCCTTTTGTTCTGGAAGTAATTTTTTCTTTGAAAGAGGCAATTGGCGGTAAAGCGAATCCAGTTTCGATGCTAGAAGTGATAGGAATAATTTTTATGCCAGCGGCCATCGCAAAACCAATGTAGTTGGCATAAAATGGTTCAGGGACTATAATTTCATCTCCTGCATCCAAGCAAGCCATAAAAGCGAATAAAATACCTTCACTCCCGCCAATGGTAATTAAAATATCTTCATAGCTAACATTGATGCCTTTAGTAATATAATAAGCCGCTAATTTTTTTCTAAAACTTAATATGCCCGCACTGTCTGTATATTCTAATACTTTTAAATCTGCATTTTTTACCGCCTCCATCATAATGTTTGGCGTTTCAATATCTGGTTGTCCAATATTTAAGTGGTAAACTTTAACACCCTCTTTTTTTGCTGCATCTGCAAATGCGGCTAATTTCCGAATAGGAGAGGAAGGCATTTGAGCGCCTCTTTGGCTTATACTTATCATTCCAGCAAAGATAGGCAAGCACTACCTCAAAAAAAAACGTCCCCGGCATTGAGGACGTTTTTTTTGTAATTATTTTAAGAACAATTGGTAGTTTATAAAATCACTTCTCCTTCGATGATGAGTTCTGTAACTTGTTTTTCGCCAGCGAATTTAACGGTGACGCGTTTTTTAAATACGCCACTAAAAGGAGCTGTGTAAGTCACTTTTATATTGCCTTTCTGACCTTTTAAAATAGGATTTTGATTATATTCTGGTTGAGTGCAACCACATTCTGCATTCGCAAATTCAATCACCGCAGGTTTTGTACCAGTATTTACATAATTAAAAATTACAGACTTGTGAATCCCTTTTTTAATCTTTCCAAAACTATGTGCTGTTTTATCAAAGTGAATAGATGCTTGAGCCCAGCTGCTCGCTGAGATAAGTAGGCAAAAAACTAGAGTTTGTATTTTCATAGATAAATATTTTTTTATGCTTAATGGTTGGTACTTGTATTGTTAATGACAGGGGCGGTTGGTGTATTGTTGGTAATGGCCACTCCTTCTCCGGTAAATTTAGTTTGTTTTTTTAAACCACTTGAAAATTCCAAGTCGGTATACCTGCTAAACAATCCCATGGCAGACCCATTAAAAGTAATGGCTACTTCTGCCATTTGGCCTGGACCCATTTTTTGATTGGCTTTGAAATTAGGGGTCGTACAACCACAACCTGGTCGAGCTGTAATTAAGGTAATGGTATCTTTGCTGATATTGGTAATTTCAATAGTATAGGTAGCAGGCTTGCCAAAGCTAATTTTGCCAAAATCATATTGATCGTTTTTAAACTTCAATACATCCTCTACTTTGGCCTGTGCATTTAATTGCTTAAAAGACAAAGTCAAAGCTAAAAAGGCGATGAATAAGGTGATTTTTTTCATAGTATTATGGTTGATCATCCGTAAAAAATCCTAGTAAAACAGGTGTACGAAATTATTGAAAAATCGGTAAAAAGCTGATTTTACTTATTTCTTTACTTTATATGCATTTTGACCCCTATTTTTGTCAAATGGAATCCACCCTAGACGCTGTTGCTGAACAAGACATGCTCTCCTTTGAGGCATTTCGGACTTCTGTCATTGCCGACTACCGAATGGCACTGATGAGCCGTGAAGTAAGTTTGTTGGGCAGACGTGAGGTGTTGACAGGCAAGGCTAAGTTTGGGATCTTTGGAGACGGAAAAGAAGTGGCACAAATTGCCCTTGCCAAATTTTTTCAAAAAGGAGATTTTAGAAGTGGTTATTATAGAGATCAAACCTTCATGTTTGCCATAGATGTGGCCAATGTGGAAGACTATTTTTCCCAATTGTATTCTGATGTGAACAACGATCCTTACAGTGGAGGAAAAAACATGAATGCGCATTTTGCCACTGAGTTTGTCAATAAAAAAGGAGCGTGGTCCAATTTAGTGGATAGTTATAATATTTCTGCAGACATCGCGCCCACTGCAGGACAGATGGTTCGTGGTTTAGGATTGGCTTTTGCTTCCAATTGTTTTAGAAGTTCAAAACACAAAGCACAACTGACAAATTTAAGCAATAATGGCAATGAAGTTTGTTTTTGTACCATTGGAGATGCGAGTACTTCGGAAGGTCATTTTTGGGAAGTAGTAAATGCTGCAGGGGTCTTGCAAGTGCCTTTGGCTATTTTTGTTTATGATGATGGATACGGTATTTCTGTACCCACCGATTTACAAACCACCAAGGGTTCTATTTCTGATGCGTTGAAAGGATTCGAAAAAGAAAAGGGAACCAATGGTATAAAGATATATACGGTGAAGGGTTGGGATTATGCCGCTTTGTGTGAAACTTTTGAAGAAGGGATTGCTTATACTAGAGAAACCCATACCCCTGTTTTATTTCATGTTAGAGAAATGACCCAGCCGCAAGGCCATTCTACCAGCGGAAGTCATGAAAGATATAAAACATCGGATCGTCTTCAGTGGGAGAGAGACTGGGATTGCAATAAGAAAATGAGAGAATGGCTTTTGTTGAATGAACTCAGTACCGAAGAGGCTTTACAGGCAATGGAGTCAGAAGTAAAACAAGAAGTGCGTTTGTCAAAATTAGCTGCATGGGAAAAATACATTGCCCCTATTAAAGAAAAAATAAATCAAGGGGTGCAGCTAGTGCAAAAAGGATTAAATGAATCAGATTTAAAAACGGCCATTGAACTATTACATGAATTAGTACATTCCAGAGAGCCATTGAAAAGAGATATTTTTAGAAGCTTGAATTTGATTCTTGAAAAAATTCCTCATCATCCGAATGCGAAATCCATACAAGCCTTCTTAGAAAATTATTATCAACAAGAAGCGCCTTTCTATAGCAAGGATTTATATAACGAAGGTCCTTTAAGTACTTTGAATGTATCACAGGTAGATCCTGTATATCCAGCAGATGCACCTACTTTAAATGGCTATGAAGTATTGAATCATTATTTTGATTTACTGTTTGAGCAAAATCCTTTGGTCTATGCTTTTGGTGAAGATTTAGGAAATATTGGAGATGTGAATCAGGGCTTTGCAGGTTTGCAACTCAAACATGGGGTAGATCGTATTTTTGATACAGGCATCAGAGAACAATCTATCATTGGACAAGCGCATGGCATGGCGATGAGAGGTTTGCGACCCATTGCTGAAATTCAATACTTAGATTATTTATTATATGGTTTACAAACCCTGAGTGATGACATTGCCACTTTGCATTATCGTAGCAATGGTTTGCAATCAAGTCCTGTGATTATAAGAACCAGAGGCCATCGTTTAGAAGGGATATTTCACAGTGGCTCTCCCATGGGTGTGATCGTGAATGCCTTAAGAGGGATGTATGTTTGTGTGCCAAGAAATATGGTACAAGCGGTGGGTATGTACAATACTTTACTCCGTGGCAATGATCCTGCATTATTGATTGAATGTTTAAATGGCTACCGATTAAAAGAAACCATGCCTTCTAATATAACCGAGTTTACTGTACCCTTAGGTAAACCAGAAATATTGAAAGAAGGAAAAGACATTACCATTGTTTCTTATGGTTCTACTTTAAGAATTATTGAAGATGCTGCCCTTCGTTTACAAGAAATGGGTATTGATTGTGAAATTATAGATGTACAAACATTATTGCCTTTTGACATCAATCACCAAATTGTAAGCTCACTTAAAAAAACCAACCGTATTTTATTTATTGATGAAGATGTACCGGGCGGCGCAAGTGCTTATATGTACCAGCAAGTCATTGAATTACAAGGGGGCTATCGCTGGTTGGATGTGGCTGCAAGAACATTGAGTGCCAAAGCACATCGTCCAGCCTTTGCAAGTGATGGAGATTATTTTTCAAAGCCCAATACTGAAGAAGTAATTAAAGTAATCAAGGACATGATGAGTGAGTAGTAAACGCTACCCCATGTTGTGAAATACTTTGTTCACGTCTTCGTCTTCTTCTAATCTTTCAATCAATTTACTAATATCTTCTGCTTGTTCATCCGTAACAGGAACGGTGGTAGTTGGAATCCACTCTAATTCAGCACTGATGGGGTGCAAATTTTTATCTTCTAAAGCTTTTTGTAAATTTCCAAAATCGGTAAAAGCGCAACGCAAAACAATAATGGCATTCTCATTGTCATCTGTACTTTCGCCTAATTCATCTAAGCCATGATCAATCAATTCTAATTCTAAATCGTCCATATTCAATCCTTCAGGCTTTAACTTAAACACGCCCATTTTTTTAAATTGAAAACTTACGCTTCCGGAATTACCCAAAGTGCCATGTCCTTTATTAAAATGACTTTTTACATTGGCCACCGTTCTAACATGATTGTCTGTAGCAGACTCCACTAGCAAGGCCACACCATGGGGTGCATAACCTTCGTACAATATTTCCTCATAGTTACTGGTGTCTTTACCCATGGCTCTTTTAATGGCCGCTTCTACACGATCCTTTGGCATGCCCACACTTCTTGCATTCTGGTAACATCTTCTTAAAGCAGGATTATCGTCTGGGTTAGGTCCACTGGCCTTTACTGCAATTACAATCTCTTTACCTATTCTGGTAAATTGTTTGGCCATACGATCAAATCTTTTGAACATCGTGGCTTTTCTTACTTCAAATATTCTTCCCATTTCATTAAGTATTAAGGACTGCAAAAATAAGGTAAAAAAAATAGTCCCGATTGCTCAGGACTATTTTATATCAATTAGATGTTTTTACTTGTTCAAGTTACTATGTTTTCTTCCATAAACAAAGTAAACTACTAAGCCTAAGGCCATCCAGCCAAAAGCAACTTTAAGCGTTTGGGAATCTAAGGCAAAGATCATCGCTAAGCAGATAACCGCTCCTAAAATAGGCACCAATGGTACTAGTGGAGTTTTAAATGGACGCTCCATATTGGGTGATTTTCTGCGTAGAATCCAAATACCTGCACTTACTAGTACAAAGGCAAATAGGGTACCAAATGAGGTCAAATCACCTGCTACATTACCTGGAATAAAGGCTGCAAATCCGCCTACGAAAATGAATAAAATCCAATTAGACTTATAAGGGGTTCTGAATTTAGGATGCAATTCTGAAAACACTTTTGGTAATAATCCGTCATTGGCCATAGAATAAAATACACGCGATTGACCCATCAACATCACTAATATAACAGAACTAAATCCTGCTAAAATAGCTACTGTTACCGCAGTGGCTAACCAACCATAGCCTGTCATATAAGTAGAAATAGCATAGGCTACAGAAGCTTCACGACCTTTTAAAGGATCCACAAAGTCTTTCCAGTTAGCAACACCAGTTAATACGTGACCAAATAAAATATATAAAATAGTACATACCACCAATGAACCTAAGATACCAATTGGCATATCTCTTTTCGGATTCTTTGCTTCTTGAGCTGCTGTAGATACCGCGTCAAAACCAATAAAGGCAAAAAACACAATAGCGGCTCCACCTAAAACACCACCCCAGCCATGTTTGAAGGCGCCGGAGTAATCGGCAATTACTTTACCAGAAGCATCTATTACTGGTGGTTGGTTAGCTGGAATTAAATAAGGAGTATGATTTTCTGGACGAATAAATTGCCAGCCTAAAATGATAAATAAAATTACAATGGCTACTTTAACAAATACAATAATTGCATTGACTACAGCAGACTCTTGCGTTCCCTTAATTAATAATAAGGTTAACAATAATAAAATAACTAAGGCAGGTGCATTAATCATTCCATGATGAAGTACACCGGCTGAATCGGTTATACTTTCCAGCGGGGAGTGGCTCCATTCATAAGGTATAGATCCTCCCAGCAGCTTGTTTAAATATTCACTCCAAGCAATAGAAACAGTGGCTGCTCCTAATGCATATTCCATAATTAAAGCCCATCCAATAATCCAAGCAACTGTTTCGCCCATGGTGACATAAGAATAAGCATAAGCACTTCCTGAAATAGGAATCATGGCAGCAAATTCTGCATAGCATAAACCTGCAAAAGCGCAACCTACGGCTGCTACTATAAAGGATAAAGTAACGCCTGGTCCTGCAGCTTGTCCAGCGGCGGCGGCAGTTCTTACAAATAAGCCAGCACCAATAATGGCTCCAACGCCTAATGCAACTAAGTTGCCGGCGCCCAAAGTGCGTTTTAAACCCTTTCCACCGTCATCGGCTTGTGCCAACATGGCTGTCAAATCCTTTTTTCTAAATAAACTCATAATTAGTAGGTTTCAGTGTTCAATACTAAAGCAAGGTGATGATTTAGTATAAGTTGTTTATGAACAACATAATTTAGATTGAAAAATACCACTTTTTTTGCAATTTCAACTGCATTTTTTATAAAAATACAGGTCCCGAATGGGGTATTTTTTTAGTACTTAAGTCTTATATTGCATCACTATCTAATCTTATGAAAAAATCCAATAAGCTCACTTTGTATATTGTCATCGCCATGATTGCAGGTGCAATTTTGGGCTACTATATTCATGAGACTCAAAGTCCTGAAAACATTGATAGCTACTCCAAGAATTTAAAGGTACTCACCACCATCTTTTTAAGGTTGGTGCAAATGATTATCGCTCCTTTGGTTTTTAGCACCTTAGTGGTTGGCATAGCAAAATTAGGCGATCTTAAAACAGTGGGCAGAGTGGGTGGCAAAGCATTGTTGTGGTTTGTGACCGCATCACTAGTAAGTTTATTAATTGGATTAATACTAGTTAATATTTTCAAGCCAGGAGAAGGCATTGCCTTATCAAATGCAGATGTTACAGGGGCTAAAGATTTAATGGGTAAAACACAGGCATTTAGTTTAATCAATTTTGTAGAGCATGTATTTCCAAAAAGTATGATGGAGGCGATGGCCAATAATGAAATTTTACAAATAGTCATATTTAGTATCTTTTTTGGCGTGGCTGCTGCAGCATTGGGAGATACTGCCAAGGGTTTTGTTAAAGCTTTGGATACAGTGGCGCACATCATTTTGAAAATGGTAGGCTATGTTATGAACTTTGCACCCTTGGGTGTTTTTGGCGCCATTGCTGCCGTTATTGCAAGTAAAGGTTTGGCCATTTTTATTTTTTATGGTAAATATTTATTTTTCTTTTTGATCGGCATTGCTACTTTATGGATAGTGTTGTTAGGCGTAGGTTTTTTGATTTTAAGAAAAAGAGTACCCGCTTTGTTAAAACATATTACAACACCTTTAGTGATTGCATTTAGTACCACCAGTAGTGAAGCCGTGTTTCCTAAATTAACAGAAGAATTAGAACGTTTTGGTTGTAAGGATAAAATTGTTTCTTTCATTTTGCCCTTAGGTTATTCTTTCAATTTAGATGGAAGCATGATGTATATGACTTTTGCAAGTATGGCTATTGCGCAAGCTTATGGCATTCATTTGGATATTGGCACACAGTTAACGATGTTATTGGTATTGATGTTGACCAGCAAAGGAATTGCTGGTGTGCCAAGAGCTTCCTTAGTAGTGGTGACCGCTACTTGTGCCATGTTTCACATTCCTCCAGAAGGAATAGCTTTAATTTTACCCATCGATCATTTTTGCGATATGTTCCGTTCTGCTACCAATGTACTCGGCAATAGTTTAGCCACCACCGTGGTAAGCAAATGGGAAGGCGCTTTAGACACACCTACGCAAGCATAATATAAAACTATGATTCAGTTATTAGATGCTTTTCATTGGAGTCAATTATTGCAACCACAATATTATATTGAGAATGGTGGCTTATGGTTATTGTTGTTTGTGGTCTTTGCTGAAACTGGATTATTTTTCGGATTTTTCTTACCTGGAGACAGTTTGCTTTTTGTAGCAGGCATCTATAGTGCACCACTAGCTGCACAAATTTTTGTGAGCGAAAATGAGTGGGTCAATTTACTCATCATCTTTTCTTTTATTACTGTGGCAGGTATATTTGGCAACTATGTGGGTTATCTTATCGGAAACAAAGTGGGTCCTGCAATGTATGATTGGAAAGAAAACTTGTTGTTTAAGAAAAAGTATTTGATACAAGCACATTCTTTTTATGAGAAGCACGGAGGTCGAGCCATTGTGATTGCCAGGTTCATTCCAATAGTACGCACTTTTGCCCCCATTGTTGCAGGCATTGTAAAAATGGATAAGAATAAATTCGTTTATTATAATATCGTGGGTTGTATTACTTGGGTAGCTACCATGCTTTGTGCCGGACATTTTTTACAATCTTATATTTTAAATCATTTTCAATTTGATTTAAAGAAACACCTTGAGGTAATTGTAATTGGGATTGTTTTTGTAACCACAGCCCCAGTAATTTATCAAGTATTAAAGCATCGTTCCAATAAATAAAATTTTATTAAACGCATATGACTACTAACAAACAAATCGGACTATTGTCATTACCTGTTTTTGTTGCCGCCTTAGGCTATTTTGTGGATGTGTATGACTTGCTATTATTTACCATTGTGAGGCAACCCAGTGTGATGAGTTTAGGTGCCACAGCAGAAACCATTATTGTGGATAGTGCACATATCATCAATTGGCAAATGTCAGGCTTATTGATTGGTGGAATTTTATGGGGCGTCTTGGGCGACAAGAAAGGCAGATTAAAAGTTCTGTTTGGGTCCATCATACTTTATTCTGTAGCAAATTTTTTAACCTCTTTTGTACAAACCGTAGATCAATATGCTTATTGCAGATTTATTGGTGGCATTGGATTGGCTGGAGAATTGGGCGCAGGTATTACCTTGGTTTCTGAAATGTTGCCCAAAAACAAAAGAGGCATTGGCACTTCCTTGGTAGCGGGTATTGGTTTGTTTGGTGCAGTGTTTGCTTATTTTACTTTCAAAGTCACTTCCGATTGGAGATTGTGTTATCAAATAGGAGGGGTGCTTGGATTTTTCTTATTGATTCTTCGAGTGAAAGTGGCCGAGTCCTTTATGTTTGAGTCGGCTAAGTTGGCGAATATTTCTAAAGGAAATTTTTTAATGTTCTTTAGTTCTTACCAACGTTTTTCAAAATACATCAAAGCCATTTTAATTGGGCTACCCACTTGGTTTGTGATTGGAGTGATGGTCAATTACAGTAATAAATTTGCAAGCGGTTTGTATGGTGTAAATTTAATTGATTCTGGCAAGGCGGTGATGTTTGCCTACATTGGTATTGCCTTGGGTGATTTATTAATTGGTTATGTGAGTCAATATTTTGAAAGCAGAAAAAAAGCCTTGTTGGTTTTTTATTCTTTAAATATTGTTTGCATGATTTTCTTTTTTAGCAGCATCAATACAAATGACAATAGCATGTACTTGATTTGTGGATTATTGGGCTTTAGCACAGGGTACTGGGCCATTTTCAATACCATGGCCGCCGAACAATTTGGTACCAATTTAAGAGCCACTGCTGCCACCACCATTCCTAATATGGTGAGAGGCGCCTTGCCATTGATTAATTTTTTATTCCTTGACATTTTACAAAAGAAATTGGGCTGGAACATTATTCAAAGTGGCATATTCACAGGAGCTACAGTCATGTTGATTACCTTAATTGCTTTTGTTTTTACCGAAGAAACCTACCATAAGGATTTGGATTATTTAGAATACGATCAACCACTTCCTTAGTATTTAAAGTATGCGTTTATTATTTATACGTTTTTCTTCTATTGGTGATATTGTGCTGACCACGGCTGCAATTCGTTGCGCAAAAGAACAAATCCCTGGGGTGGAGATACATTTTCTCACTAAAAAATCGATGCAGGATTTGGTGGCCTCTAATCCTTACATCCATCAATGCCATTATTTAGACAATGATATTGAGGCAACCATCGCCGGATTGAAAAAAAATGAATTTGATTACATCATTGATCTGCATCATAACCTTAGGTCTTGGAAAATAAAAAAGGCCTTGGGGGTAAAGGCTTTTAGTTACCATAAGCTAAGTTTAAAAAAGTTATTGTTGGCTAAACTGCATATTAATCTATTGCCCAAAACACATGTTTGTGAAAGATACATCGACACCCTCCAGCATTTTAATGTGGTGAATGACGGGAAGGGCTTGGATTATTTTTTCCCAAGCAATCATTCATTTACCTCAGCCAATTTGCCCACCAGTCATCAGGCTGGATTTATAGCCTTTGTGATTGGGGCTTCTTATTTCAATAAAAAAATGCCTGCAGCTAAGTGGATACAGTTAGCTGCAAAAATAAAAATGCCCATTGTGCTTATTGGGGGCAAGGAAGATCAAGAGGTTGCCAATTTAATTGCAGCAAGCAATACAAGTAGCATATACAATGCCTGCGGAAAGTATAGCATAATGGAATCAGCGAGGATCATTCAAATGTCTAAACTAGTGGTGGCGCATGATACCGGATTTTTGCATGTGGCTGCTGCTTTTAAAAAACAAAGCATCACTATTTGGGGCGCCACCAGTCCTGCCTTACAGTTCGAAGCTTATTATCCTAGTGAAAATACACCTGCGCATTTTAATTTCCTGGTCCCTCATTTAAATTGTCAACCCTGCAGCAAACAAGGGTCTGGTCAATGTCCACAAGGCCATTTTGCCTGTATGCAATTGCAAGACACCGATTTAATCGCAGCCAAAGTAAAGGCTTATTTATAAAATGATAAACCTTGGTATAAAAGAAAAAGCCTTCCACTTTATATCGTAGAAGGCTTCCCTATAAAATAATTACTTATTTATTTTTGACTTACAATGTTTTTAAAACATCATTCATGCTTCTTACTGCATCGGCACTTTTGTTGAAAGCTGCTTGTTCGTCTGCAGACAGATCCATTTCAACGATTTTTTCCCAGCCATTTTTTCCAATGACAACAGGTACGCCTAAGCAAATGTCTTTTTGACCGTATTCACCATTCAAGCTAACGCAACAAGTAAATAATTTTTTCTCATCTCTTACAATACTTTCTACCAAGGCAGCTCCGGCAGCACCTGGTGCATACCAAGCAGAAGTGCCCAATAACTTGGTTAAAGTTGCACCACCCACCATCGTATCATTGATTATTTTTTCTTGTTGTGCAGCGTCTAAGAATTTAGTGACTGGAATACTGTTCCAAGTAGCATGCTTAATTAAAGGAATCATGGTGGTATCACCGTGTCCACCTACTACCAAAGCATTTAAATCTGCAGGGCTGCAGTTTAAAGTAGTGCTTAATTGATATTTGAAACGAGCGCTATCTAAAGTACCGCCCATTCCGATAATTTTATTTTTAGCTAGTCCAGTAGATTGCAATGCCAAATAAGTCATGGTATCCATTGGATTGCTAATAACAATGATAATGGCATTGGGAGAAAACTTTAATATATTTTCACAAACGCCTTTTACAATACCCGCATTGGTGCCAATTAATTCTTCACGGGTCATGCCTGGTTTACGAGGCAAGCCAGAAGTAATCACAACTACATCGGAGTTGGCTGTTTTTGAATAATCGTTGGTGCTACCACTTATTCTTGTATCAAAACCTAATAAGGCTGCTGTTTGCATCATGTCTTGGGCCTTGCCTTCTGCAAATCCTTCTTTGATGTCTAATAAAACCAATTCAGTGGCCAATTCTTTACGGGCAATATTGTCTGCGCAAGTGGCACCTACAGCGCCTGCACCAACTACAGTAATTTTCATATCTTGTTATTTTTAATGGATGTATTATTTTTTCAGGGGCAAAGTTAACTAATTGCTTTCTATTAATTTCGCCAATTCGAAGACATCTGCACCTTGTTCATAAACTTTTAATAAGTTGCCTTTAAGGTAGATGGCCATAAAAGGGGTCATTCTTGGTCTAAAGAAGGTAGGTAACATATAGTTGGGGTCGCGACCAATGAGCACATTGGGGCGATTGATTAAATTGTACTTTTCGGCAAATTTCTTAATAAGTTCCATGTCTCTATAGCTGTCCCAAACAAAAACAACATTTTTAAACTTATCTGCGTATTTGTTTAAATCTGCTGCTTCTTTTTCACAATGAGAACAATCAGGACTAAAGATAATAATGCAAACATATTTGGACTTCGGAATTTGTTTGTTGGTAATTTCTTTCCCATCTACGCCAACCAAAGAAAAGAAAGGTATTTTTTTCTCTTTTAAATAAGGGGCATTAGGGTCTACGGTGGATTCTTGAGCTTGAATTTGAGTTAAAAATAGTACACTCAATACTAAAGTTAATAAATGCTTCATAGGTAGGCTTTGTTTTTTGTGTTGATTATTTTTTTTGTTCTAACATGCGCATCGATTTTGCATCTTGCAAAAATTCAGAAGCGAATATAAAATTATTTAAAAGTTGATTTTGACTGTAGATGATGTCTTGATTAGAACCTTCCCATTCTTTTTTCCCTTGATGCAAATAGATAATGTAATTGCCTATTTCCATCACACTGTTCATGTCATGGGTCACCACGATGGTAGTGATGTTAAATTCAACGGTTAATTCGTGAATCAATTTATCAATGACCATGGAGGTTTGTGGATCTAGGCCTGAATTGGGCTCATCGCAAAATAAATACTTAGGCTCCATTACTAATGCCCTGGCCAGGCCCACTCTTTTTTTCATTCCCCCACTTAATTCAGCAGGGAATTTATTGTTTACCCCTTCTAATTGAACGCGGGCTAAAATCTCATTCACTTTTGCTTTTTTCGCCTCTAAGTTTAATGCTGAAAACATATCTAAAGGGAAGCGAACATTTTCTTCGACCGTCATAGAGTCAAATAAGGCATTGCCTTGAAACAACATGCCTAAATTTTGTCTCAATTCCTTTCGTTCTTCTTTTCCCATTTTAGACAAAGCGCTATTGTCAAAAAGAATTTCACCTTTGTCTGCTTTTAGTAAATCCACAATACATTTAACCAAAACTGTTTTGCCGCTTCCGCTACTGCCAATAATTAAATTACATATACCAGGTTTGAACTGGGCGCTGATGTCATCAATGATTACACGATCACCAAATTTTTTACTGATATGTTGAATCTCAATCATGCTTATTGGTTAAGGGGCATTTGTAATGACAATAAATCTTCAAAAGTATCAGGCCTGCTAATTAATCGGTGTGCCCCATTTTCAAACAATACTTGTGCAGGCTTGTATCTTGCATTGTAATTGCTAGACATTTCATAGCCATAAGCCCCCGCATTGTAAAATAACAAAAAATCTCCTTCGGTAATTGAAGGTATGGGTCTGTCCCATGCAAAAGTATCTGTTTCACAAATATTGCCCACCACTGCATACTGCTTTAGTTCTTTGGAAGGGGCAGTTAAGTTATCAATATGATGGTAGGCATCATAAAACATGGGTCTAATCAAGTGGTTTAATCCACTATTGATGCCTGCAAAATGTATCTCGCCAGATTGTTTTAACACATTTACTTTGGTAATAAAGAATCCGGCCTCACTCACTAAATATTTACCTGGTTCAAACCAAGCGGTTAGGTTTCTGCCCACTTTAGCAGACAATTCAGCCATTACTTTATTTACTTCTTGACCCAATAAAGCAATATCGGTTCCTTTTTCATTGGATTGATAAGGCACTTTAAAACCACCACCAAAATCTAAAATATTCACTGTAGGAAAATCGGGCAATAGTTGTTCAAAGACCAGGGCAGATTGAAGAAACACGGCAACATCTTTTATTTCACTGCCTGTATGAATATGTAAAGTAGCAATATTGATTTTATACTTTTCTTGCAAAGCCTTTAGTTCTTTGATTTGTTTGGCAGGGATACCAAATTTGCTTTTGTCATGACCAGTCGAAATTTTTAAATTGCCACCTGCCATGATATCAGGTCTTATTCTAATACCCACTGGGTATCTACCACCAAAGGTCATTCCAAATTTTTCTACATTAGAAAGGCTGTCAATGTTTACATGCACGCCCAAGCTTACGGCTTCTTTAATTTCTTCAAAGTCAACACTGTTGCTAGTGTACAAAATATTAGAAGGGTCAAAGCCCACATGAATGGCCAACTTAACTTCATTGATAGAACTGCAATCAATATTGCAACCTGCTTTTTTAAAAACGTCTAAAACATGAATATTGGTTAAGGCCTTGCATGCATAAAAAAAGCAAACCGACTTATTAGAAAAGTGGTTAATTAAATTTTTATATTGGTCTACCATTTTTTCTGCATGGTACACATACAAAGGGCTGCCATAGGTTTGGGCAGCTTCATTTAATTGCGCGTAGGTCAAACTAGAATTCATTGCACGAAGATACAATGAGAACTAGGTTCGCTGATTATATCAACAGTATAATTTTGAAAAAAAGTAGGAATGGAAAAGCTGCTAAATCTTATTCAACTGGACTTTCAGGGCTGGCATCTTCTTCATTAGATTCCGCCTCGAACCCATCTGTCTCTTCAGGAAGATTAGGTGTTTCTGCTTCATCCCCCTCTTCGGTTTGATCAAAAACGCTGTTGTCAGTGAAATCTTCAGGCTTGATGATGGTGGCTTCTACCAATTGGTCGGCCAAAACCTCTCTTATTTTAGGTAAATCATCGGTGGAGTTGATGCCGAAATAATCCATGAAGTTTTTAGAGGTAGAATAGACCAAAGGTTTACCAGGTAAATGTTCGTTTCTACCACTGATGGTGATTAATTCCTTCTCTAATAATTTTTGAATAGAATAATCGCTGTTCACACCTCTGATGGCTTCTACTTCCCCCTTGGTAATGGGTTGTTTATAGGCAATGATGGCCAAGGATTCTAAAGCCGCATTGGACAAACGCTTTAAAAATTTATCTCCATTTAATTGTGCAATGGTTTTGTGAAAGTCAGGCTTGGTTAAAAACTGCCAGCCACCGCCACTTTGTTTTAATTCAAAAGGGTAAAATTCAGTACTGTATTTTTCTTGAATACCATTCAGGGCACTTTCTACTTGATCCAAACTAATGCGCTCTTCTAAAAATCCAAAAGCATTATTAATAAGCTCGGTAATATCGTTGGCATTTAAAGCTTTTTCACTGGCAAAGATAAGGGCTTCAATATGCGGAATAATTTGACTGATTTCCATAAGGGTATTGGGCTTAACCGTTTAACGCTGCAGCACCACTCACGATCTCGGTAAGTTCTGTGGTAATAGCCGCTTGACGTGCACGGTTGTATGATAATTTCAATGATTTTAATAATTCGTTGGCGTTCTCGCTTGCTTTATCCATCGCAGTCATTCTTGCACCATGCTCGCTGGCATTGGCATCTAGCACGGCTTTAAACAATTGCGTGTTTAAAATTTTTGGCATCAATTCGGCCACTAATACTTCTTTATGCGGTTCAAAAATGAAATCAGTTTTTTTCTGATTTGCTTTTTTTGCAATTTTTGGAATAGGTAAAAAAGGTTCTGCTGTTGGCAATTGTGTACCTGCGTTTTTGAATTCGCTGTAGATCACTTCTATCGCATCAAACTCTTTATTCGCAAATGCATTCATGGCAGCTTTCGCGGCTATTTGTACATTTTCAAATTTCAAGTTCAAGAAGATGTCTTTGTAATCGGCATTGGTTTTGTAGCCAGATTTAGATAAACTTTCAAAACCTTTTTTTCCAATGTTCCAAATAGTGATGTTCTTGTTGGCATATTTTTCAGCGATCGTAGTCTTGGCTAATTTTACCAAGTTGGCATTGTAGCCACCACATAAACCTCTATCCGAAGTAATCACAATCAATAGCACATTGTTCACGGGTCTAGTTTCGGCTAAAGCCAAGTTCATGTCTCCGTCCAAACTTCCAATGATATTGCTAAGCATGTCTTGCAACTTACGTGTATAAGGTCTCATTTGGGTAATTGCATCTTGCGCACGACGCAATTTAGCCGCACTCACCATTTTCATGGCCTTGGTAAGCTGTTGGGTACTTTGAGTACTTTTAATCCTATTTCTAACTTCGTTTAATTGACCTGCCATAGCATTTATTAGTTTCTAAAGTTCTAGTGAAAGCCTGTTAAAATCGCAGGGATTCAAAGGCGAGCAAAGGTATCATTTTTTCGTCCATTTTTCAATTTTAAGGCCAATCATGTTAATTTTTATATTGGAACCCCCTTAAAACCCTCAAACTCACCCCAATTACTTAACTTTGGCACGCCTATTGAGTATAGGTTTTAACACAATTATCAAGCAGGAATATGTTGCAAATTATAAGTAAGCTATTTGGGGGTTCAAAAAGTGAGAAAGATGTCAAGAAAATTGAACATTTGGTGCCAGTGATTAACGGGCATTTTGAAGGGTATAAATCCTTGAACAACGACCAATTAAGAGCTAAAACAGAAGAATTTAAAGAGCGCATTAAAGCCCATTTGTCAGCCACTGACCAATTAATTGCCCAAGAACAAGAAAGAGCTGAAGCCCTGCCATTGAGCGATTTTATAGGCAGAGACCAGATCTATGAAAATATAGATGCTTTAAAAAAAGAAAGAGACCAAGCCATTGAAAAGGCTTTATGGGAGATTTTGCCAGAAGCTTTTGCAGTGGTTAAAGAGGCCGCGCGCAGATTTACCGAAGAAGAGGAATTGGTGTCCACTGCTACTCCACTAGACAGAGATTTGTCAGTTAAAAAAGAGTACATCAATATAAAAGGCGATCAATCTGTTTTTCAAACCACTTGGAAGGCTGCAGGTACGCCCATCACTTGGAACATGGTGCACTACGATGTACAGTTGTTAGGGGGTATTGTTTTGCATCAAGGAAAAATTGCCGAGATGTCAACGGGCGAGGGTAAAACCTTGGTATCCACTTTGCCCGCATATTTAAATGCATTAGCTGGTGAAGGGGTGCATATCGTAACCGTGAATGATTATTTAGCGAAGAGAGATAGCGAATGGAATGGAACTTTATTTGAGTGGTTGGGTATTACCGTGGATTGTATCGATAAACATCAACCCAATTCAGAAGAGCGTCGCAATGCCTACCGTGCTGGCATTACCTATGGCACCAACAATGAATTTGGTTTTGATTATTTAAGAGACAATATGGTGCAAACACCAGAAGAAATGGTGCAACGCAAACATCATTATGCGATGGTGGATGAAGTGGATAGTGTATTGATTGATGATGCGCGTACCCCATTAATTATTTCTGGTCCCATTGGACATCAAACTGGAGAGCAACAATTTTTTGAATTGAAACCAAGAATTGAAAAATTGGTAGAGATGCAAAGAAAAACGGTGAACCAATTTTTGATTGAAGCCAAAAAGAAAATTGCAGAAGGCAATGACGATCCAAAAGATGGTGGAAAAGCCTTGTACAGTGCGTTTAGAGGCTTGCCTAAAAATAGTGCCATCATAAAATATTTAAGTGAGCCAGGCATTAGAGTGAAATTGCAAAAATCAGAAAACTATTATTTAGCCGATCAGCAAAGAGAAATGCCGCATGTAGATGTGGATTTATTTTTCCATATCGATGAAAAAAATAATTCAGTAGAGTTGACCGATAAGGGATTAAACTTAATTACGAAACAAGGAGAGGATCCTAATTTCTTTTTATTGCCTGATATCAGTGTTGCCTTAAATGCCATTGATCAAAATGAAGCTTTAAAAGCGGAAGAAAAATTACAACAAAAAGAAGCCATCATCACCGATTATAGTATCAAGGCCGATCGCATTCACACCGTGAATCAATTATTGAAAGCCTATACTTTATTTGACAATGATGTAGAATATGTAGTGATTGAAGGGCAAGTTAAAATTGTAGATGAGCAAACAGGCCGTATCATGGAAGGGCGTCGTTATTCAGACGGATTGCACCAAGCCATTGAAGCCAAAGAAAATGTGAAGATTGAAGCCGCCACACAAACCTATGCGACCATTACTTTACAGAACTTTTTTAGAATGTACCATAAGTTGGCAGGGATGACCGGTACTGCCGAAACAGAAGCTGCAGAATTTTGGAGCATTTATAAATTGGATGTGGTTTCTATACCAACGAATATTCCAGCCATCAGAAAAGATGAACAAGATTTAGTGTACAAAACCAAGCGTGAAAAACTAGGAGCGGTTATTGAAGCCATTGTTACTTTAAGAGATCAAGGCCGTCCTGTTTTATGCGGAACTACTTCTGTAGAGGTAAGTGAATTATTAAGTAGAATGTTGCGTCAACAAAATATTCCACACAATGTATTAAACGCAAAACAACATGCGCGTGAAGCACAGGTGGTGGCCGAGGCAGGTTTAACAGGCGCTGTGACCATTGCCACTAACATGGCAGGTCGTGGAACGGATATTAAATTAAGCCCTGAAGTGAAAGCTGCAGGTGGTTTAGCCATTCTTGGTACAGAGCGTCATGAGTCTCGTCGTGTAGACAGACAATTACGTGGACGTGCAGGAAGACAAGGAGATCCAGGATCTTCTCAATTCTTTATTTCTTTGGAGGATGATTTAATGCGCATGTTTGGTAGTGAGCGTATTGCCAAAGTGATGGACTTTGCAGGTTACAAAGAAGGAGAAGTGATTCAGCACAGTATGATTACTAAATCTATCGAGCGAGCACAGAAAAAAGTGGAAGAGAATAACTTTGGTATTAGAAAACGTTTGTTGGAATACGATGATGTGATGAATAAACAAAGAACCGTTATTTATAAAAAAAGAAGTCATGCCTTGTTTGGAGAAAGATTGGCTTTGGACTTAGACAATGCATTTTATCAAGTAGTAGAAGGATTGGTTTTGTCGCATAAAACTAACAACGATTACGAGGCAATGAAATTGGCCTTGATTGTGCATGCAGGATTTGATACAAAAATTACTGCAGATCAATTTAAGTCAACCGTGGACAATCAGTTGGTAGAAGCAGTGTATCAGGAAGCCATTGCGCATTATGAATACAAGCGAAACGAAATGATGCAACAAAGCATTCCTGTTTTCAAAAACATTAGGAAAGACCAAGGCAGCCATATCGAAAATGTAATTGTTCCAGTGGGCGATGGAAAAATAGTACACAATGTTCTAGTGAACTTGGATAAAAACGTAAGTACCAATGGCGCTACCCTAGTGGCGCAAGCCGAGAAGAATATTTCCTTAAGCTTTATTGATGATGCATGGAAAGAACATTTGCGTGCGATGGATGACTTAAAACAATCAGTGCAAACAGCGACCTATGAACAAAAAGATCCACTAGTCATTTACAAGATGGAAGCTTTTGAATTATTTAGAAGAATGGATTTAGAAATTAACCATAAACTGGTACAATTTTTATGTCATGCCCATTTGCCTTTTGAAGATGGGGTAAAAGAAGGTCGTCAACAAAAAACAGATCTATCTAAATTAAGTGCCAATAGAACTGAGGATGGTGGATCGCAGACATACAATGATCCAAGTGAACAAAAACAAGCACCTGTGCAAGTAGGTCCAAAAATTGGACGCAACGATCCATGCCCTTGTGGTAGTGGAAAAAAATACAAAGCCTGTCATGGGAAAGATGCCGCTTAATAAATACATCGATCATACGATATTAAAACCTACTTGTTTGGTTTCAGATATAGAAAAACTATGCGCCGAAGCAAAGCAGTATGATTTTGCAGCAGTATGTGTGCCTCCAAATTTTGTAAAATTAGCCAAAGAAAAAATGGCAGGTTCTACTGTAAAAGTAGCTACGGTGATTGGATTCCCTTTTGGATACAGTGCTACCGAAGCAAAAATTGCAGAAATTATTTTAGCCATGGTGGATGGTGCCGATGAATTAGATGTGGTAGCAAATATCTCTGCTATAAAAAATGGCGATTGGTCTGCCATTGCTGATGAAATCAATCATATCCTACCCATTATTCGTTCTAAAAATAAGGTAGTAAAAATAATTATAGAGTCGGGGGTATTAACCGATGATGAAATAATTAAGTGTTGCGATATTTACGGAATTGCGGGGATAGATTATTTGAAAACATCTACCGGCTATGCAGAAAAAGGAGCTAGCGTAGAAGCGGTTAAATTATTTAGAAAACATTTACCAGATCAAGTACAAATAAAGGCCTCGGGCGGTATTAGAGACTATGCCACGGCAAAATTAATGATAGATGCAGGTGCGACGCGCATAGGTTGTAGTGCAGGGGTGGTCATTGTATCAGGTGCTATTGCAGATAATGTAAAATCTAATTATTAACTTTACTTTATCATGTTACTAGAAAAAATCAAATCATTAGCCAAGCAGCATCAAGCAGAAAATGTTTCTATACGCAGACATTTGCATGCAAATCCTGAATTAAGCTATCAAGAATTTGAGACGAGTAAATATGTGCAAGCGCAGTTAAAAGCGATTGGCATACCATTTACCGTTATTGCCACAACAGGTGTCTTAGGCATCATCGAAGGAAAAAATCCAAGCAAGCGAATTATCGCACTTCGTGCCGATATGGATGCACTACCTATTATTGAAGAAAATAAAGTCGATTATATTTCTACCAAGGAAGGCGTGATGCATGCCTGCGGACATGATGTGCATACCACCATCTTATTAGGTGCTGCTAAAATTTTATGGACTTTACGTGAAGAATTTGAAGGCACGATTAAATTATTATTCCAGCCAGGAGAAGAAAAAAATCCGGGTGGCGCAAGTTATATGATTCGTGACGGTGCCTTGAAAAACCCAGTGCCACAAGGCATTGTAGGTTTGCATGTGCATCCAGGATTGAACCTAGGAAAATTAAGTTTTAGAAAAGGACGTGTGATGGCCAGTGCCGATGAATTGTATGTTTCTATCAAAGGTCCAGGAGGTCATGCAGCTACACCGCATCAAACAGTAGACACTGTTTTAGTAGCTGCACAATTAATTACAAGTTTACAAACCATTATAGCACGCAATCGCGATCCACAAAATCCATCTGTATTATCTATTTGTTCTGTGCATGGTGGTAATACCACTAATGTTATTCCAACTGAAGTAAAATTAATGGGCACTTTCAGGGCCATGGATGAAGTATGGCGATTCAAAGCACATGAATTAATGTTACAACAAGCCAAAGGTTTGTCATTAGCTACTGGTGCTGAAATAGATTTTAAAGTAGATGTGGGATATCCGACTGTAGATAATGAACCAATGATTACCCAGGCTGCTTGGCAATTAGCAGATACTTATATGGGGGCTAGTAATGTTGAAGAAACTGAAAAAAGAATGGGCGCCGAAGATTTTGGCTATTATTCACAAGTGATCCCTGGATGCTTTTATAGACTAGGTGTGCGCAATGAAGCCAAAGGCATCATACACAATGTACATACCCCACAGTTTAATATAGATGAAGCGGCCATTGAAAATGGCGTGGGTATGATGGCCTGGTTAGGCACCCAATTATTCGCCTAAAGCCTTATATTTCAACAATATATAGTACAAAAACCTCGTTTTGTATATATTCAGTAGCTTTGTCTATCTTGAAAACTAACATTCGTTATAAATTTATTACATGTCGAATAAAGAAAACTTAAGAAAGGAACAGGCCTTAGAATACCATGCAAGTGGCAGACCAGGTAAAATTGAAGTGGTTCCCACCAAAGAAGCCAAGACCCAAAAAGATTTATCCTTAGCCTATAGCCCAGGCGTGGCCATTCCATGTACCGAAATAAAAAACAATCCAGCGGATGTATTTAAGTATACCGCCAAAGGAAATTTAGTGGGGGTCATTACCAACGGAACAGCGGTATTGGGTTTAGGCAATATTGGTCCTTTAGCCAGTAAGCCAGTGATGGAAGGGAAGGCGGTACTTTTTAAAATTTTTGCAGACATCGATGTATTTGATATTGAGATTAACGAAACCGATCCAGATAAATTTGTAGAAATTGTAAAATCACTAGAACCCACATTTGGTGGAATTAATTTAGAAGATATCAAAGCACCTGAGTGTTTTTATATTGAACAAAAATTAAAAGAATCCATGTCCATTCCAGTGATGCACGACGATCAACATGGCACCGCTATTATTAGTAGTGCTGCTTTATTAAATGCATTAGAATTACAAAAGAAAAAAATTGACAAAGTAAAATTTGTGGTAAGTGGTGCAGGCGCGGCAGCCATGGCTTGTATAAAATTATATGTGGCTTTAGGAGCGCGTTATGAAAACTTTATTTTGTTTGACAAAGATGGTGTTTTACATACAGGCAGAACTGATTTAGGAGAAGACAGAAAACCATTTGCCATCAAGACTGATAATATGAGCTTGGTGCAAGCTTTTAAAACTGCCGATGTGTTTTTAGGATTAAGTGTGGGCAATATTATAAGCAAAGAAATGGTGGCTTCTATGCCCAAAAATCCGATCGTATTTGCCTTAGCGAATCCCGATCCTGAAATTGATTATGAAGCAGCGACATCAATTCGGAAAGATATCATCATGGCCACAGGCCGTTCTGATTATCCGAATCAGGTGAACAATGTTTTAGGTTTCCCTTATATATTTAGAGGGGCATTAGATGTGCGTGCTAAATCAATCAACGAAGCCATGAAGTTGGCTGCCGTCAATGCCTTGGCAGAATTAGCAAAGTCGGCTGTACCCGATGCGGTGAATATGGCCTACAATCAACAAAGCCTATGCTTTGGTCCTGAATACATTATTCCTAAACCATTAGATCCAAGGTTGTTAAGTACTTTGGCGCCAGCGGTAGCAAAAGCAGCCGTAGCCTCGGGTGTGGCGCAACAAGTCATTACCAATTGGGAGGAGTATGAATTGCAATTAAATAAACGATTAGGCTTAGACAATCAATTGATGCGTTTGATTAGCAACAAGGCAAGACGCGATCCAAAACGTTTAGTTTTTTCTGATGCAGAAAATATTAAGATATTAAAGGCGGCCAGTATTGTATATGACGATGGCATTGCTTATCCGATTTTATTGGGCAATGAAACAAGAATAAAAAATATTGCAGCTGCCAATAACATTGATATAAGTGATTTGCCTATCATCGATGTAAGAAGCGATGAAATGGAAGAAAAAAGAGAGTTCTTTGGATCTATCTTATTCCAAAAAAGACAACGTAAAGGAATTAATAAATATGAGAGCTTAAAGTTAATGCGTACTCAAAATTATTTTGGTGCCATGATGGTGGAAACGGGCGAAGCCGATGCAATGTTGTCTGGCCTTACAAGAAATTATACCGATGGCATTAAACCCGCCTTACATATCATAGGTACAGAAGAAGGAGTAAAGAAAATAGCCGGTATGTATTTATTGCTGACTAAAAAAGGTCCTTTGTTTTTAGCAGATACTACAGTGAACATTAATCCCAATGCAGAAGAGTTAGCAGACATTGCTTTACTAGTGGCCAAAGAAGTGCGTAATTTTAATATGGAACCAAGAATTGCCATGTTGAGTTATTCTAATTTTGGAAGTAGCGATACGCCAGAAGCAAGAATGGTGGCAGAAGCTACTCGAATTATTAAGCAACGCAATCCCTCCTTAATTGTAGATGGAGAGATTCAAGGTATGATGGCCTTCAATAAAGAAATCTTAAAAGAGAATTATCCGTTCAGTGACTTGGTAGATGCACAAGTGAATGTACTCATCTTCCCTAATTTAACTTCTGGAAACATTGCATATCATTTATTAAAAGAAATTGGCGGGGTAGATATTATTGGTCCCATATTATTGGGATTGAAAAAACCAGTGAATGTACTTCAGTTAGGATCTGGAGTGAGAAATATCATTAATATGGCCACTGTAGCTGTGGTAGATGCTCAATTAAAAACAAGGGTAGACACCAATTTGGAAGTTCAAAGAGTAAGTTGGTGGAACCGTATGAAAAAGAGAAAGAAATAAGTTAATTTAGCAGGATGAATATCTTTACCCATTTTGGGAACTACATCTATATGTTGAAAGGGATGTTTACAAAAACCGAGAACAAAAAAATGTTCTGGAAAGAATACATCAAACAATGTGTGGACATTGGTTTTGGGTCCTTGCCCATTGTAGTGATCATTTCCTTTTTTTTGGGGGCAGTAATCACGGTGCAAACCGCGGCTCAATTTGTGAATCCATTAATTCCGATTACCACCATTGGCATTGTAGTGAGGGATAGTATGTTATTGGAATTTGCGCCTTCTTTTTTAAGTATTGTACTAGCTGGTGTGGTAGGCTCTAAGATTGCCAGTGAATTAGGAAATATGCGCATTAGTGAGCAAATAGACGCATTGGAAATTATGGGCATCAATACCAAGAACTTCTTAATCTTACCTAAAATATTGGCCTGTTTTACCATTGTACCCTTATTGGTTGGTATATCTGCAGTGATTGGCGTTTGGGGTGGTTATTTTGTGGGCGGATTAACTGGCTCTGTTGCTCCCGAAATTTTTATTATGGGTATTAGAAAAGGGTTTGATGCTAATTATGCGTTGGTTGCTTTTTATAAATCGTTTATTTTCTCATTTATTATAAGTACAGTGCCTTGTTATTTTGGTTACTATGTTAAAGGAGGCGCTTTGGAAATTGGTAGAGCAGGCACAAGAGCAGTAGTAGTAAGTTGTATACTTATTTTAATCGCCGATTATTTAGTGGCTGCCATTGCTATTTAAGCTAACTTAGTAGTACAAATTTATCGAATGAAAATAAGCTTTCATGGTGCAGCACGCACGGTCACTGGATCTAAACATTTAGTTCAGTTAGCCAACGGAGAAATTTTTTTATTGGACTGTGGATTGTTTCAAGGAATGGGCAGAGATACCGATTCGCTTAATGCAAGTTTTGGTTTTGATGCCACTAAAGTAAATTTTGTTATTTTATCGCATGCACATATTGATCATTCTGGCTTGCTACCTAAATTAGCTAAAGAAGGTTTCAAAGGAAATATTTATTGTACCCCAGGTACCAAGGCTTTAGTTGAAATTTTATTGGAAGATTCTGCGATGATACAAAGAGATGATGCCAAATATGGCAATAAGCGTAGAGCCAAGCAGGGCTTGCCTCCCATTGAACCCTTGTATGATATGGATGATGTTAATTTGGTTTTACCATTGCTAAAGGCGGTGGAGTACGACGTACTTACAAAAATTTCAGATTCCGTTGAATTATTATATACCGATGCAGGACATATTATTGGAAGTGCTGCAGTGAGTTTAAGCATCAAAGAGGGTAAAGAAACTAAAACACTCACATTTAGTGGAGATGTAGGAAGGTATCGAGACATGATCTTACGCTCACCATCTAATTTTCCACAAGCCGATACTATTATTATTGAAAGTACCTATGGCGATAAACTACACGACCTTATTCATACCACACCCGATGATATTTTAAAGTGGATAGAAAAAACATGTGTAGCACAAAAAGGAAATTTAATTATTCCCGCTTTTAGTGTGGGACGTACACAGGAAATTTTATTTGAACTCAATCAGTTGTCCTTAGAAAAAAGGCTACCACATATCCCGGTATATGTAGACAGTCCTTTAAGTATTGAAGCTACAGATGTAGTAAAAATGTTCCCTAAATACTTTAATAAAAAAATTCAAAAAATATTAGAGGTAGATGATGACCCATTTGATTTTGAAGGCCTTCGTTATATAAAATCGGTGGAAGAAAGTAAGGCCTTGAATGAGGACATGCATCCGAAGGTAATTATATCAGCCTCTGGTATGGCCGATGCGGGTAGGGTAAAGCACCATATTAAAAATAATATCAGTAATGCCAAGAATACGATTTTATTAGTGGGTTATTGTGAACCGCATTCATTGGGAGGCAGGTTAATGAATGGTGCCAAAATGGTGAAGATATACAGCGAGGAATATCCTGTGATTGCTACGGTAGGTTCCATTAGAAGCATGAGTGCACATGCCGATTACGAGGATCTAATGCAATTTTTAGGCTGCCAAAGTCCTGAATTAGTGAAGCAAATATTTGTGGTGCATGGGGAGGCCGAAGTGCAGGATCATTTTGCAGAAAGATTACGTAAAAAGGGGTTTAAAGATGTGATCGTGCCAGAAATGCATGAGACGCATGCTATTGCTTAATAATACAATCTTAAAATAAAGATTGCGGCGTAAATATTTTGTACTCTTTTTTTTCGCAGGGGCTAGGACTTTGTTGGAAATTTTTAGCCACTGTATAAGCGCTCATTTTATTCGCATCAATTTTTGTTTTTGCCAATTCTAGTATTTGTACCTCATTTAAATGATCATTCACCCAACTGTTGGCTGCAGCTTCATCTAAAATAGTAGGCATTCTTTTTTTAACATTGTGAATCTTTGTCATTAGTTCATTGGCTTCGGTAGTAATGATGCCAAAGCTATTTTTTATTTCCCCTGTATTTTGATTGGTCCAGGTATTCCAAACCCCAGCCATATAAAAAATTGGTTTTTCATTCACTAAAATACAATGCGGGTATTTTTCTTTTTCTATTTGTTGCCATTCAAAAAAATGAGAAGCCAAGACCAGGCATCTATTGGTGTGAATAGTGACTTGCGCCACTTTATTACTTAAGATTGTCTCCGCTTTAATATTAAGGGTGGTATATTTTTTCCTGGATTCAATTAATTCTTTTTCGTTGCGCACCCAGGCTGGTATTAATTCCCAATGCATGAGGCCAGGTCTGAGCTTTTGTTGATGGGCATTTGCTTCATCAGATTCATTAAAAATCACCGGCCAGCCCTCATAAGCAAAGCCTGATTGAACAGGAATCTCAAGGGCATCCAAGTCTAATTGGGTATGTCCAATTTTGATGGTTTGTTTCTTTGGAATTTTTATACCTACCACATAACACATAATTGCAAAGTTATTTATAAATCTGGTTCCTTTTATTCAAGTTATTTACTAAATTGTTTCTATAAACCGAAACTATGAAAAAAATTACCGTTTTTTTAATGAGCCTTTTTACTTTTTGTCAATTAGCTTTTGCACAATTACAAACAGGAACCAATACCGCAGTTACTAATACAGATGCTGGCAAAGTTAGAGGGTCTATCCACAATGGAATCTATACTTACAAAGGCATCCCATATGCAGAAGCAAAAAGATTCGAGGCGCCACATAAACCAAAACCATGGCAAGGTGTGCGTAGCTCTTTGACTTATGGCCCGGTGGCACCTTTGCAAACACCTACCGTTGCTGTACAAGATGAAAGTGAATTTGTCTACAATCATAGTTTTGGTTATACCAATGAGGATTGCATGAGAGTGAATGTATGGACACCAGGTATCAATGATGGGAAAAAACGTCCCATTCTTTTTTGGATACATGGAGGTGGATTTGCTTCTGGTTCTTCTCAAGAATTGCCCTCTACCGATGGAGAAAATTTAGCCAAGAGAGGGGATGTGGTCGTAGTATCCATCAATCATCGATTGAATGTATTGGGCTTTTTAGATTTATCCGCCTATAGTGAGAAATACAAACATTCAGCCAATGTAAGCATCTTAGATATAAAAGCGGCATTAGAATGGGTTAAAACCAATATTGCAAATTTTGGTGGGGATGCAGGTAATATTACCATTTTTGGCCAATCAGGTGGTGGTGCCAAAGTAAATACCTTAATGGCCATGCCATCAGCTAAAGGCTTATTCCACAAAGCCATCAACGAAAGTGGCTCTTTCAGATCTACCATCAAAGATAAAAAATATACACAGGAAGTAGCAGCAGAAGTTTTGAACTTACTACATTTACAGGCAGGTCAAGTAGATAGTTTACAAACAATTCCTTTTCAACAATTAAGTGATGCTGGGATACAAGCTTTAAAAAATGTAAATGCAAAAGCCAATGCAGGGGGAGCTGGTTTAGCAGCGATGATGAATGCTAGTTGGGGACCAAGTATGGATGGTGAGGATTTACCATATCAAATTGCGTCCAAAGAAGCTTATGAATTATCAAAGGATATTCCGTTAATGATTGGCACTGTTAAAAATGAATTCATGACTTCTTTATTTACAAATAAATCAGATGCCAATTTAGAGCAGGTGAAAGCCATTATCAAAATGCAACAAAAGGATAAAGCAGATGCTTATATGGCGGCTGTAAAAAAAGCCTATCCAAAGGATACTAAACCTACCGATTTAATGGATGTTGATGTAATGTTTAGACCAGGGGCGGTTCGTCAAGCCAATGATAAATCGGCATTGAATGCAGCGCCTGTATATATGTATTTATTTACTTGGCAGTCGCCTGTTTTGGATGGCAAATACAAGGCAGTACATTGTATAGAACTTCCATTTGTATTCAACAATGTAGAGCGTTGTCAAGAAATGACAGGTGGAGGAAAGGAAGCCATTGCTTTAGCTGCAAAAATGAGCGATGCTTGGATTAATTTTGCAAGAACGGGCAATCCGAATCATAAAGGTTTACCTGTTTGGCCAAAATACGATGCTACTAAAACGGCTACGATGCATTTCGATAACAAATGCGAAGTATTGCCACAATTAGACAAGGAACTTTTTGATTTAGTAGCACAATAATTATATTTGTAAAAATATTTTTAAGATGAATCAGATAGGCACATGCTTGTGGTTGGATGGCAAAGCAAAGGAAGCGGCAGTTTTTTATAAAGAAGTATTTGGCGAGGTAGAAATACTTTCAGAAAATCCTATGGCCGTGGTCTATACTATTTATGGCCGTAGGTTCATGAACTTAAATGGTGGTCCAGGATATCCTATTAATCCATCTATTTCTTTTTTTCTGGGCATGGATAATGAAGCAGCAATGGAGGCAACATGGGAAAAATTAATGGTGGATGGTAAAGTTTTAATGCCGCTTAATAAATATCCATGGAGTGAAAAGTATGGATGGTGTGCAGATAAGTATGGAGTGAATTGGCAATTGATGTTTGGACATAAGAGTCGTTCTAAAATCATGCCTAATCTATTTTTTACTGGTCACCAAAATGGAAAAGCAAGACAGGCGATTGAATTTTATACCAATTTATTTAAAGGTGCTTCTACTATTCAAATAGATACTTATCAAAAAGGCGAACCCGATACAGAAGGGAATATTAAATATGCACAGTTTGAATTAAATGAACAATCCTTTGGAGCCATGGACAGTTCAGGCCCACATGAATTTAGTTTTAATGAAGGGGTTTCTTTTATTATTACTGTTGATACACAAGAAGAGATAGACTATTATTGGGATGCTTTAGTCGATAAGGGGGCACCAGGTAGATGCGGTTGGTTAAAAGACCAATTTGGCATTAGCTGGCAGGTGGTACCTAGTTGTTTAGGAAAGTTCATGACCAATCCGGCCACTGCACCCAAGGCAACCTATGCATTTTTACAAATGTCTAAGTTTATTATTGCCGATTTAGAGAAGGCGGTGGAGTAGCAGAAAATCATTTATCTAAGAACTGAATATTTAATTCAAGTTTAGCCTCAAGTCCAATTTCAACCAATCTTTGTAAATTTGATAAGCGTATTTCCTTAATATCGTTTTCAATTTTTGAAATGTAAGATTTTGTGGTGCCTAGTTTCAAAGCCAATGCTTCTTGCGTCAAGCCCTTTCTCAGTCTAGCTTCTTGTAGCATAGCACCAAGCTTAAAATTTTCATATCCTTTTTCAAAAGAGTCTCTTTTTTTAGTTCCAATTTTGCCATAATGATTCTCTACAAATTGATCTAGTGAAATAGTATTATTTTTCGTTTTCATAATTTAATTTTATTTGAATTGCCTTAATGATTTCATTTTTAGGCGTCTTTTGAGTTTTCTTTTGAAATCCATTTCCAATAACTATTATATTCTCTTTATCAAAAAAACAAAATATCCTAAAAATATCAGATCCTGTTTGAATTCTTATTTCATATATACCATTTGTTCCTGTTATACTCTTTAAATAAATAGAATGAACAACTTCAACATCTTCAACTAATCTAATTGTCCATATTATTTTTTCCTTTACTCTATTATTTTGTTTTACAAAGAACTGCTCAAAATAATCTTTATAAAATACAGCGGTTCTAAATTTCTTATTTGTATTCAATTTCAAAGTTAATTTAAGTTGCCCAAAAGGGCAACTATTTTATTAATATTATTTACAGCATCTATATTAATAAATAGTAAGGTTTGAATTTTAAGTATAAATACGCACAAGCCCATTTGGGATGACGGCGAATGAAATGAGCCGTCATCCCAAATGGGCTCCTTACCCAAAACTTGTCCCGATTTCTCGGGAGCCTTTCAAACAAACGCGAAGCGTTTGTTTGGCTTTTTTAATGCTCCCCAACTCTCGAAAGCGAGCTTTCGTCATTGTGTCGCATTAAAAAAGCCCCCCGAGTACTCGGGGGGCTTTGTAGAGCGTACGGGATTCGAACCCGTATTACCTCCGTGAAAGGGAGGTGACCTAACCCTTAGTCGAACGCTCCATGTCCACTATGTTATTAGG
>JAPLEP010000033.1:0-20992 GCA_026391155.1 Bacteroidota bacterium | reverse complement strand
TCCACGTACAATATGATAACGAACCCCTGGTAAATCTTTCACACGACCACCACGTATTAAAACGATACTGTGCTCTTGTAAGTTGTGCCCTTCACCTGGAATGTACGCGATAACTTCAATTTTATTTGTCAAACGCACTTTGGCCACTTTACGTAACGCAGAGTTTGGTTTTTTAGGTGTAGTTGTATACACTCTAGTACAAACGCCACGACGCTGAGGACATGCGTCCAATGCTCTTGATTTACTTTTTGCCCTGATGATCTCACGGCCTTTTCTCACTAATTGTTGAATAGTAGGCATTTATTATGCTGTTTTTTTCACTTTCTGTTTATAAAAAATTCGGACGGCAAAGGTAATGGCTGTAGCCCAATTACCAAAATGTTTATTCGCTAATTTTAAAAAAATAAAGGAAATGCCCTTTTTTAGCTGGGATTCAGCTAAAAATTATTGCTTATTCCATTAAAAATCAGGGAATTACTTAAATTTTGGCCATCCACTGGTGCTTGTCTGCTTTTCTACCCATGCGAATCTCATGCAATTCTAGTTTTAAAGCTTTTGCAATGGGCATATTTTCAGGATCAAAGTCCATGATGTAATCACCATGGGCCAATTGCTTCACCATGGAAACAACGGCTGCAGTTCCTACCCCAAAAATTTCTTGGAATAGCCCTTTTTTATGTGCCGCTACAATTTCATCCACCGATAAATTTCTTTCTTCCACTTCATAGCCCATTTCACGTAATAATATTATTGAGCTATCACGTGTGACTCCTTTTAAAACGGTGCCTCTTTCCAAGCTTGGGGTAATTACTTTTCCATCAATGACAAACATCACATTCATCACCCCTACTTCTTCAACATATTTATGTTCGTTGGCATCGGTCCATAAAATTTGATCGAAGCCTTTTTTCTTAGCCAATTCTACAGGATGTAAACTTGCTCCATAATTTCCACCATTCTTTGCAAAACCAACACCACCAGGTGTTGCACGGGTATACTTTTGTTCAATTAAGATTTTCATTGGGGCAGAAAAATAGGGACCGCTTGGACCTAAAATAATCATGAACTTATAAGTAAGTGATGGTCGCACACCTAAATAAGGATTGGTGGCAATCATAAATGGACGTATGTACAAAGAAGAATCTGGTGTAGTTGGAATCCAGCCAGATTCTACATTAATTAATTGTTTCATCCCTTCCATAAAAAGCCATTCAGGTACCTGAGGCATTTCCATGCGCGCTGCAGAAACATTAAAACGTATTAAATTTTGATCGGGTCTGAAAATGACAAATTCCCCTTGGTCATTTTTAAATGCTTTAATCCCTTCAAAAATTGTTTGTCCATAATGCAAAACTGCACTTGATGGATCTAAGGAGATGGGTGAAAAAGGTTTGATGGCTACATTCTTCCATTCCCCATCTTCATAGTCAGCGACTAACATATGATCTGTAAAGTGTTTTCCGAAAGCAATTTCATTCATATTGAAATTGGCTAAATTAGAATGGGTGGTTTTAGTAACTGGGATAGTAGGTGTAGACATAAACTTAATTTAAAATAGGATCAAGAGTACAAAGAAACGAAAATTTTGAAAACTTACAAGTGTTATTTTTCAATTTGAACCAATTCATTTAATTTTCCAATCTAATGGATGAAAACAAAACAATATTGCCCCCTGCAGTTCTAGTTTCTTTGTTCAAAGATAGCTTGGTCCTACCTGAAAATAAAATAAACCCCGCCATAATTGAGCAGCAAAATGCAAATTTAGCCGCAGATCAAGAAGCCTTTGCAAAAAAGAATAATAAAAAAGAGCCTATTATTGAATCCAAAGAAACTGAAGTAACAGCCGTTCCAGAAGAAACCATGGAAGCACTCACCAACTTCAAATATTTAGGAGACCACCATAAAAAAATAGTGGTACTGGTGAATGACCCTGCATCGGTTTATTTAAATGAAGCAGATTTTATTTTATTGACTTCTATTTTAAACGCCTGCAGATTAACCATTGCAGACATCGCGCTTGTGAACTTAGGCCATCAAAAAGCAGGGCTTCATCAAATACTCAACTTACTTCCTTCCAAATTGGTGATCGTTTTTGAATTAGATAGCAAAGCATTAAAAATAAAATTGCCTACACAATTATATAAAGTCATTCCACTGGGCGAAAGCAATTTATTGTTTAGTAAATCTTTAACTAGTATGCAAGGCACGGATGCCAATGCCAAACAAGAGAAAGCAAAATTATGGGGCGTCTTAAAACAAATATTTCAATTGTAATTTAGTTTGATCCCATGTATACCCTCGTATTTGCCACCAACAACCAACACAAAGTAGAAGAGATACAATCCTTAGTAGGCAAAGACTTTCACATCATTCCGTTAAAAGAAGCGGGTATTGATATTGACATTCCCGAGCCACATGACAATTTAAAAGATAATGCGGCAGAAAAAGCAAGGACCATTCATAGCCTCACTAAACAAAATTGTTTTAGCGAAGACACTGGTTTGGAAATTGATTTTCTAGAGGGCGCCCCTGGGGTAAAAAGTGCAAGGTATGCAGGCGAAGACAGAGATTTTCAAGCCAATATTGACAAAGTGTTGAAAGAGTTAACTACCACTGAAAATAGAACTGCACAATTTAGAACTGTGATTTGTTTGATTTGGGAAAATAAAGAATATTATTTCGAAGGCATTTGCAAAGGAGCGATCACCAAACAAATGCATGGAGCAAAAGGATTTGGCTACGATCCTATTTTTATTCCCGAAGGCGCTACTAAAAGTTTTGCCGAAATGACTATGCAAGAAAAAAATAATTATAGCCACCGACAAAAAGCGGTCACCCAACTTTTCACTTTTCTACAAAGTCTTTAAAAAATTATACTTATTTTTTATTGAACTGGAGGTGTGGCCGCATTCCAAATAGCCCAACTCTCTAGAGCTTGAAGATGCAACATATCCAAACCATTTTTGATGGCTGCTCCTTTTTCTTTCCCCTTGGCTAAAAATAAAGTTTCCGCAGGATTGTAGACTAAATCATACAAATAATGAGCAGCGCCAATGGATTCATAGGGGATTAATGGCGCTTCCTGCACATTAGGATACATGCCAATAGGGCTAGTATTAATTATTAATGTATGCTCATGTACAATGTCTTCATTCAATGCTTGATAACTAAGTACTGGTGCATTCAATAGAGAAGCATTCGCCTGATTGTTTCTAGACACCAATTGATATTGTATGGATAATTTTTGCAAAACCCATTCTACTGCTGCAGCTGCGCCGCCGGTGCCCAGTATCAATGCTTTTTTATGACTTGGTTGTAAAAGCGGCAACAAAGATTGTTCAAAACCCACCACATCGGTATTGTAGCCATACAATTCATTGTTGAATTTACGAATACAATTGCAAGCGTTTATTTTTGAAACCACAGTAGAAGGATGTTGAATAAAAGCAATCACTTCTTTTTTATAGGGGATGGTTACATTTAATCCTTCCAGCTGCTCATTTTCCCAAAGTGCACTAAATGCTTGTATGGTATCAATAGGATAATTTTCATATTGCGTATTCGCAATGTTTTCTTTCAAAAATTTTTCAGCAAAAAATCCTTTTGAAAAAGAATGTGACAAGGGATATCCTATTAATCCAAACTGGCGCAAAATTATTTATTTAAGTATAAATCAAAAGTATCACTTCTTAGCCCAATGCGCATTGTTTCCAATGGAATTACTTCAGAGGGGGCAATATTGCCTAAGTTTACATTGCAGCCCACCAATTCTAAGAAATACAATTGCTGTGCTTTTTGAGGTGCTTCCCAAAGAATTTTTTCTGCAGGAATTTTAGTTAAAATTTCTTGCACTAATCCCTCACGCACTTCTCCACTACCTCTATAGATACCTACATTACCTGCTTCTCTTGCTTCTGCAATGACATAGGTGGATCCTGCACTTAATTCTGCACTCATCAGTTCGATCCATTGATAAGGCGGGATGATATGCGCTGCATCTTTGCTTCCCACTTCACTTAATACCGTTGCAAATTTTGCAATCTTTTCAATGTAGCCACATTTTTCACTGTGTGGTATGGTAATAGATCCATCGCTTACTTCAATCAAATCTATTTTATAGTCTTTGCAAATAGCCACATAATCATCAAATTGATTTCTAATAATGAATGCCTCAAACAAAGTACCCCCAAAATAAACTGGGATGCCATGTGCTTGGTACAATTCAATTTTTTTTCTCAAATTGGGTGTTACAAAAGAAGTTCCAAAACCTAATTTAATTAAATCGGTGTGCACGCCAGCCACACTCAAAAAATTCTCTGCTTCTGCATAACTCAAGCCCTTGTCCATGACCATGGTTAACCCACTCTTTCTTGGCTTGGCTGTTCGCTCTGGAATTTGAGACATTTTAAAATTCATCATAGTCGTTCTTTATAAATAATACCCTAAAGGTAACTCAATTGCTTAAGATTTTTTTCCTTTCTTCTTGTATTGACCAATCAATTCAGCCACCTTCGTATCCTGCACGATCTCGGGATAAAACTTAATAAATTTTTTCAATAATTTTGACGACTTAGATAAGGCCATTTCTAATTGAAGCAACCCTTCGGCAGCTTTATTCATCATAAATAAAATGGCACTTCTATAAAAAATAAAAGTCACTTTTCCCTGGGTAGACATATAGGCCAATTCGGTTTGCTCTAAGGCTAGATCTAATTGTTCATTGGCTACCAAGCATTTGATTAATGATTCCCATCCTGCAATTTGCTTAGGTTTATTTTTTACCACGGTGCCAAAAAATTGAGCCGCTTCTCTAAATTGATTTAAGTGCATGTAACACTCCCCCATTAAAATATAATACTCATTAATGTGTTGGTGAATTCTTAGTGCATGCTCCAATTGTTTGATGGCCAATTCCCAATTTTCTTCTTGCATGTAAGTGCCGGCAATTTTTTGGTATAACCTACTGTCATCCGGATTCAAGTGCACTGCTTTTTTATAATGGAATCTTGCTTGCGCATAATTTTTCATTCTGTGGTAACAATGCCCAATAGCTTCATAGATCACATCTTCGGGCCTGGAGAGTTCCAATACTTTTTCTAATGCTTCAATAGCTTCCCTGTATTTTCTCAAGCGCAAAAAAGCATCCCCCATATTGCGGTAAGCGTAATCAAATTTTTCATCTATGACAATCGCATACTGATATGCATCAATGGCTTTCTCATGCAATTTTATTCCTTGATAGGCGGCCGCTAAATTAAACCAAGCCAAAGCATTGTATGGTTGCTCATCAATGATGCGTTGATGCAATCGAATACTTTCTTCGTTTCTTCCTGTGAAATCGGTCCAGAAACAAATTTTGTACAAAGCTTCTTCATTGGTGGGGTCTTCTTCTAAAACCAATTGCAAGCAATCAAACACTTTGTCAAATGCTTCGTGGTCGTCATAGACATCGGCTAATTCAAACAAGACTTCGGTACGTTCTGCACCTTCAAATAAATGAAGCGCTTCTTGCAATAAGACAATGGCTTTTTCTGGTTGATCCAATGCCAAATATGCATCAGTTTTAAGTATGAATAAATTCATGTCTTTATGATCATACAAGGCAGCTGCATCTAATAATTTCAAAGCCTCTTTGTATTTTCTAGTCGCCAAAAGCAGATCGGCTTTTTTAATCATCAATAAAGAAGAATGGGGGTATTGATTCAAAGCCATATTGGCCGCTTCCAGGGCATCTGCCATTTCATCCTTTTCATCCAGGTGCTCTATGATTCTTTCAAAATCATCTTCTTCTATATAAGAGTTGGTTCGACCTAATTTAAGGTTTTGAAAGCGTTGCATTAGCTCTTGAATGTCTCCGCCCTCCTCGTCACGATGGTTATCGAACATGGTATTTTGCTTATGGGTTAGGAATAAAGCATTGATTTTCAATACCTTAACTCAAAAGGTAAAATTCCTCTTTGCTTTAAATAAATGTACAATTAACCTATTAATAATCAATAATTTGTTCTTCACATAAGCCTATAAAAAGGTTAAAAATAAATTTTTTAAAGATTTATTAAATTGTCTACCTTTGAATAGATCATGTCCACTATAAAAACGATATTATATACCGCTTGTTTAGCAATGTTATTGCTAGTTTCTACAAGTACTTTTTCTTCTACCATTGTCATCAACAACAATTTGGAAGCAAGAAAATTAGTAGAAAAGTATAGCTTAAAAAATATTGGTAATCTTACCCATAAGACTGCCACTTTTAATGCTTTAAAATCTAGTTTGGTATTCAAAGGATTCTCTACTAATACAGTGAATGCGGATGCCAATAGCAATTACATTAAATTCAACAAGGGAAATATTTCTTATGTAATCCCTTATAGATACAATGTTTTGTTGTCTAAGTTCAAGACCCCTTCCCCAGTTCAACCTTAATTACTAATTTTTATTGATGCTTTATTGAATAGCGTTAATCTGCTATAGATTAATCAATGATTTGATATAAGTCTTTGTTAACATTAAATTGACTCAATGCAATTGGACTTAAATCAATTTTGCTGGCCAAGTATTGAACAGCATTCCCTTTCGCAGGGAGAATGGTATACGCTAAGACCAAACCAGGAATGTCTTTGAAGGCCAGTTCAAAAGCATTTACAGAAGCTGCAATTTCGCTAGTGTATTGAATTTCATAAATAGTCTGATCACTCCAAATTACTTGCACTTTTTTACACAAGTAGCCCAAAATAGAAATGGCTGAGTCCGACACTGCTTTGATTGAAAGCATGGTGGGCATATTGCTAGGCGGGTATTTTATTTCTTGTAGAAAATGGTTTTGTCCAATTTCTTTTAAGACGAGGGCATTGTCTGATTGCGTATTAAAAATTAAGGCTTGCACCAATTGAGGCGAAGTGAATATGGTTTTACATTGACTACCCTTGATCCATACATTTTTAGTACCCATGGCCATCCATTGAGTTCCTTGCTGTTCCAAAATTTCGAATTGAAGTGTACATTCCCCTACCACTTTGATTTGTGCATGGGCGCTAGCAATCGTAAAGAAAATGCTAATAATTAGGGGGGTAATTTTACATTTCATGAACGCTAAAAATTGAGCACCCTTTTAGACGGGTGCTCAAAGCTTAATTATTTTTTTGTTTTATCTTTTAAGTTCTGTACTTTTTTCTGCGCTTCCATCATTTGCTCATACTTAGACTGCCAATTACTTTTCTTCTTTGGTGTTTTACGTTTTACCTCAATACCTGCTAAAATCTTATCATGATTAATAATAAATTTCTGAATTACTAATTGCATCAATAAAGTAATCACGTTAGAAACTGTGTAGTACCAAGTTAAGGCCGAAGGCAATCCATTAAAAATAAATAATAATACAAATGGGAATATATAAGGCATGTATTTTAAAGCAGGATTGTCTTGCGTAGGCGTCATGGCCATATTATAAACAGACATTAACAAACTAGTAATAACTGCAGTAAGGGTAAATAAACTAATATGGTTACCAAAACTAGGTATGGTAAAGGGAAGTGTCGCAATGGAGTCATAACTAGATAAATCTTGGCTCCATAAAAACGATTGCCCTCTTAAGGTAATATTTGAATTAAAGAAACTATACAAAGCAAAGAAGATAGGAATTTGCAATAAAGCGGGGATACAACCACCTAATGGGTTTACTCCTGCTTCTCTAAACAATTTCATTTGCTCCATAGCAAAGCCTTGTTGATCATCACCTAATTTTTTCTTAATCTCGTCTAATTCAGGTTTCAATACTTTCATCTTGGCACTACTCAAATAACTTGAATAAGTAAGTGGAGAAGTGACTAATCTAATAAATATTGTTAACCATAAAACCACCCATCCAAAATTTTTGACAAAGCCTGCGATAAAGTCAAATACAGGCATTAAAATATACTTATTGATTGGGCGTACAAAAGAATATAAGTCTCTTCCTAAGTTGACAATTTTCTCCATCTCAGGTGCCTGCGATTTCAAAATTTGAAAATCATTAGGCCCATAATATAATGACAATGCAATATTTGCATTGTTGCCATTTAATTTTGATTGCATTTGTGCTTGCAAAGCTGCCAATCCATTGCTGCTGTCTATTTTGCGTTGCCAATTGATATTTCCTTTAGCAAAGCCTTCTTTAGCTATTAAAGTGGTGGTAAAAAACTGTTGCACCAAACCCACCCATTGAATGGGCTTCTCAAATGCCTTAGTAGTTTTACTTGAAATATAATCAAATTCACCCCCTTCTGAAAAACAGATATTGGACATTTGTCGCTCATATACCGAAGTACGTTCTTGTTGATAAGCATGTACATCCCAAACCAAGTTCAGTTGATTGTTAGTCAATAATTGATCTGTTCCATCTAATTTAATATTGAAATCAATATTGTATTTGTTGGCTTGCAAAGCAAATTGATGACGCACTGTCTTACCTGCTGGAGTAGTATAACTATATTCAATTTTTTGGACACCGTTTTCGCTAGGCAAAATAGTAGTAGTGGGGAATAATACTTGATTAATTTGAACGGTTTGATTGTTGCCTAAATTGATTGGATAATTCAAAGAACTACTGTCCCCCAAATACACTTTTTCTTTTTTATAGTTGGTGTAATTTTTTAAAGTTACGCCTACTACCTGTCCGCCTTTATTGCTCAATTTTACTTTCACCACTTCATTCTCTAGATAAGAGAAGCTTTCTTTTACAGAATCTACTGGTTGGGCAATGGCCGCTGAAGCACTGTCTGCATTGATTGGATTTTTTAAAGCTGCTGCTTTATCGGCAGTTGCTTTGACCATCGCTACAGAATCATCAAAATGCTTTTTATAAGAAGCTAATTCTGTTTGTTGTTTATTGGTGTACCAGAAGTACAAAAAAAACAAACCAGCTAATAAGACAAACCCGGTGATCGTATTTTTATCCGTATTCATAATCAGTTTTTAAACGTATTTAAACGAGGAGCAAAGGTATGTTTTTTATTGTTGATTTATAGCGGACAAAAAAGCCCCTTTTAGGCCAAAAAACTAGTTTTGGGGTCCTATTTTACCCTTCATTTAAAGCTGAAATTAGGGCTACTATCTTTTGGAAGCAAGTTCTTTTGCAGCAGCTATAAAATGCACAAATAAAGGCGCTGGATGCTCTACTGTACTTTTTAATTCAGGATGATATTGAACCCCAATAAAGAATGGATGATTAGGTAATTCTACAATTTCCACCAATCCCAATTCTGGATTCACACCGCTAGTGACCATTCCATGTTCTTGAAACAATTTTAAGAAAGTATTGTTGAACTCATATCTATGACGATGACGTTCGTTAATATTGGTTTCAACATAAATTTTATAGGCCAAAGTATCTTTAGTTATGGTACATGGATAAGAACCCAAACGCATGGTGCCCCCTTTCATGGTGATTCTTTTTTGATCTTCCATCATGTCAATCACAGGATGTTCTGTATTGGCATCCATTTCTACAGAATGCGCACCTTTTAAATGTAAAATATTGCGTGCAAATTCAATGACGGCCATTTGCATGCCTAAACAAATACCAAAGAAAGGCAATTTGTTTTCTCTTGCATATTTTACTGCCACAATTTTTCCTTCTATGCCTCTATTGCCAAAACCAGGGGCCACTAATAGACCATCTAATCCAGACAATTGCTCATTCACATTTTCATCAGAAATATTTTCACTGTGCACATTCACTACGTTTACTTTCACCTCATTCATTGCACCTGCATGTATAAAACTTTCTAGTATCGACTTATAAGCATCTTGTAATTCAATATACTTTCCAATCAATCCTATATTCACCGTGCTTTTTGGATGTTTTAATTTATCTAAAAATACATTCCACTTTGTTAAATCAGGCTCTTTGAAATTTTGAATATTTAATTTCTTTAAAACAATTAAATCCAATTGTTCTTTTTGCATCAACAAAGGCACTTCATAAATAGTACTAGCATCTAGAGATTCAATTACATTGCCTGCTTTTACATTACAAAATAAAGCAATTTTTCTTTTGATATCATCATTCAAAGGATGTTCAGTTCTACAAACAATTACATCGGGATGCACGCCTGTTTCACTTAACATTCTAACACTATGTTGCGTCGGCTTTGTTTTTAATTCTTTGGCTGCATTTAAATAAGGAATTAAAGTTAAGTGCACCACCATCACATCTTCTTCTGGCAATTCCCATTGAATTTGTCGCACAGTTTCAATGAAAGGAGTACTCTCAATATCACCCACGGTGCCGCCAATTTCAGTAATCACAATATCAAACTTACCATCTTGTCCTAGTAATAACATACGACGCTTAATCTCATCGGTAATATGCGGTACCACTTGTACTGTTTTACCTAAAAATTCTCCTGCTCTTTCTTTATTAATAACTGTTTGATAAATTCTTCCAGTAGTTACATTATTGGCTTGTGAAGTAGGTGTGCTTAAAAAACGCTCATAGTGGCCTAAATCTAAATCGGTCTCCGCCCCATCTTCTGTTACATAACATTCACCATGCTCATAAGGATTCAAAGTGCCTGGATCCACATTGATATAGGGATCAAATTTTTGTATGGTTGCAGTAAGGCCTCTGGCTTGCAATAATTTCGCCAACGAAGCAGCAATAATGCCCTTACCCAAACTACTCGTTACACCACCTGTTACAAATACATACTTTGCCATACAATTACATTAGTTCTTTTTCGAAAATAGGATATACCCAATAGAAAAATTCTATTGCGCATAAACCAATTTCAAAATGGTTATTTTACTTTTTAGGACCTATCTTTATTTGGAAAAATTCTTAGAGGTCGTACAAACCTACGCCAAAAAAGGGGGGCAACAAAATGATACCTAGGACTCAACAAAAAATGTTTATAACTGTTATATAAAAGTGAACATCTTCAATTAAAATAAATAAAAATCAATGAAAAAAGCCTTTTACGTCCTTTTTAGCGTCCTTTTGACCGCTAGTTTAATCAGCTGGAATTGGACCAAAACCCAACACCCAACAGTAGAAAAAGCGGAAGTAATTGATTGTTTGAATATGGAAACACAACAAGCTTATCAATTAGAGGCTAGCAGCCCGGCTTTTGCTGCCATGCACCCTTCACCCATAGTAGTGAATCCAGAAAACTTATTGGGGAAAATGATGTCTTTTGATGCTGCCGATGGTAAGCAAGCCAATGCTTATTTTATTGCAGCTAAAAAGAAATCCAATAAATATTTAATAGTGATTCAAGAATGGTGGGGTTTAAATGATAATGTGAAAATGGAATCAGATAAATATTATAGCGACTTAGGAGACGTGAATGTAATTGCAGTAGATATGTATGATGGCAAAGTAGCTGCTACACCAGACAGTGCGATGAAATTAATGCGTGGAGCCGATATGGGCAGAATGACAGCCATTATTCAAGGAGCCATTAAACAGGCAGGCAGCAATGCAGCTATATATAGTGTAGGTTGGTGTTTTGGTGGTATGTGGAGTTTACAAACTGCCATACTTGCTGGACCACAAGCAAAAGGATCGGTTATGTATTATGGTAGACCAGAAACCAATATGGATAAATTAAAATCTATTCAATGTGATGTCATTGGATTTTTTGGCAACTTAGACCAAAGCCCTTCGCCAATGATGGTGAATGATTTTGAAAAAAATATGAAAGAGGCTGGTAAGAATTTAGCGGTGAATAGATATGAAGCAGGTCATGGTTTTGCGAACCCAAGCAATCCAAGTTATAATGCTGCTGCTAAAGAAGATGCTTATACAAAAGCGATTGCATTTTTGAAAGCACATTAATATAAATAAGAGAAAATATTATTGCACTGTTAAATAGCTTCCATTCGCCTCCGCGGCACGAACCTATGTCGGCTTCATGGAACTATTTAAGCTAATACAATTGATTTTTTACAAGATAATTGGCGACATAATCTTTCACGCCTTCTTCTAAACTTGTAAATGGTATTGTATAACCTGCACTGCGAAGCTTATGCATATTGGCTTCTGTAAAATATTGATACTTATCTCTAATATCTAAAGGCATATCAATGAATTCAATATTGGGCTTTAATCCTTGTGCTATAAAAGTATTAGCCGCTAAATCATAAAAGCTTCTCGCCTTTCCTGTTCCTAAATTGTACAAACCATTTTTTGCAGGAGTCCAATGGTGCGCAAAAATCTCATGCATCATCCATCCGATTACATTCACTAAGTCCTTCACATAAATAAAGTCTCTTAGTTGTTCGCCGTCTTTAAAATCGGGACGGTGACTTTTAAACAATTTCACTAAACCGGATGCTTTGATTTGATTAAAGGCATGAAAAATAACGCTAGCCATTCTGGCTTTATGCCCTTCGTTAGGACCATAGACATTAAAAAACTTCAAACCAGTCCATAAAGGGGGTTGCTCAACTTGCGCAACGGCCCATTTGTCAAATTCATTTTTACTTACCCCATAAGGATTGAGTGGAACCAATTGATCTAAGATGGTATGGCTATCCTCATACCCTTGTTCACCACTACCATAAGTAGCGGCTGAGGAAGCATAAATGAGCGGGATTTGCTTTCTAGTAGCATACTGCCAAATAGATTTAGAATATTCCACATTTAATTCCTCATGAATGGCATAATTAAATTCGGTGGTATCTGTTCTTGCACCTAAATGTACAATGATATCAATTTCATGTTCATCATTGATTAATTGATCTAAAAAAGCCTGACGCTCAATAACCTTGGTGTATTTTTTTTGTTCCCAGTTTTTTCTTTTTGCTTCCACGCCAAAATCATCTACCAATAATAAATTAGTAAACCCTTTTTCATTTAAATACTGCACCATCACAGAACCGATAAAGCCAGCGGTTCCAGTTACGACGATGGTGGGTTGTTTTGACATGATGGTATTAAGCTAATTTTTTTTCAATGGCCGTATCGTAAGCATTTTTCCAACTAGCAATGCTTCCCCAATTTTCTCCCTCTATACTTATAGCACCTTCTGTTACTTGACCCAAAACAGTAAATTCAATTTTGAATTTCTTAGCAGCCGCATCAATACTTGCTAACTGCGCGCTTGTACATGAAACCACTACTCTAGATTGTGCCTCGCCCATCCAATAAGCGTCTTTTCTTAAACTACTTGCATTAGAACTTACTTCAAAACCTTTATTGTTTACAAATGCAGATTCTAATAAAGTGATGATTAAACCACCCTCACTAATATCATGTGCACTTTTAATTTTTTGGTCTTTAATTAAACCAGCCACCAATTGGTGCAAGGCAAACTCTTCTTCTAAATCAAAATGAGGTGCTTGAGAATGTGTCACTCCTTTTATTTTATTTAAGTATTCAGAAGATCCAATATCATTTCTTTGGGTGCCCAATAAAACAATGGCATCTCCTGCATTTTTAAAATTTAAAGTCATTCTGTTTTTCATATCTTCCACAATACCTACCATGCCGATGGTGGGTGTAGGAAATACAGGACCATCCGGATTTTGATTGTAGAAACTTACATTACCCCCTGTTACCGGTGTATTGAATTTTCTACAAGCAGCACCCATTCCTTCTACCGATTTTACAAACTGATAATACACTTCAGGATCATAAGGATTACCGAAATTCAAACAGTTCGTAACTCCAATAGGCTCGCCACCAGAACAAACAATATTTCTTGCAGCTTCTGCTACTGCTATCATGGCACCTACTTCAGGATTGGCAAAAACATATTTACTATTACAGTCTACGGTCATAGCCAAGGCCTTGCCTGTTCCTTTTGCAATCACTACTGATGCATCACTTGGCGCATTGGTAGATGTATTGGCAGCACCCACCATACTATCATATTGTGTATAGATCCAACGCTTTGAAGCAATGTTTGGAATTTCTACCATTTGCTTTACGGTCTCTTGTAAGTTGGTTACATCAGCAACAGAGGCCATTTCAAAAGCATTCACTTTTGCTAAATAAGCGGGTTCCTTATACGCTCTAGTATATTGAGGCGCACCTCCACCTAAGACTAATTCATAAGCAGGTAAAGAAGCTTCTAATTCTCCGTGCATATAAAAGTTTAATAATCCATCAGAAGTTACTTCACCAATATTGCTACAAGACAAATCCCATTTTTCAAATACAGCAAGCACTTGTGCTTCTTTTCCTTTTTCTACCACCATCAACATTCTTTCTTGACTTTCGCTTAACAACAATTCCCATGCTTTCATGTTTTGTTGACGTGTAGGCACTTTATCTAAATCAATGCGCATGCCCACTTGACCCTTGGCACTCATTTCTGCGGTAGAACAAATGATACCTGCCGCACCCATGTCTTGCATACCCACTACGCCACCAGTTTCTATGACTTCTAAACAAGCTTCTAATAATTTTTTTTCTTGGAAAGGATCTCCTACTTGAACCGCAGGTAAATCTTCTACACTGTCTGCCGTAATTTCTGCAGAGGCGAAACTTGCACCACCAATACCATCTTTACCCGTGGCACTACCTACAAAGAAAACCGGATTGCCTTCGCCCAATGCAATGGCACTCACTGTTTTGCCTGCTTTCACAATGCCTACACTCATTGCATTCACTAAAGGATTGGTATGGTAACAATCTTCAAAATACAATTCACCACCCACCGTAGGTACACCAAAACAATTTCCATAATGACCAATACCATGCACCACGCCAGCCAATAAACCTTTTGTTTTTTTGTCTTCTAAATTACCAAAACGCAAACTATTTAAAGAAGCAATGGGTCTTGCCCCCATCGTAAAAATATCTCTTTGAATACCACCCACTCCAGTGGCCGCCCCTTGAAAAGGCTCCAATGCACTTGGGTGATTATGGGATTCAATTTTAAATACCACGCCATAGTCATTGCCTATGTCCATCAATCCTGCATTTTCTTCCCCAGCAGCCACCAACATTCTTCCACCATCACGCGGTAAAGTTTTTAACCATTTAATAGAATTTTTATAACTACAATGTTCAGACCACATGCCACTAAAAGCACAGAGCTCTGTGAAATTGGGGGTACGACCTAATTTAGCTTTTATACTTTCAAATTCTTCTTCAGTGAGCCTAAGTTGCTGTGCGGTTTTAACAGTTATTTCCATTGTAATTGACTTATTCTTTTAAGTTGACGCGAAGGTACAAAAGTGCCTCGTAAGCAAGGGCTTGAATTACCAACATCAAATCAATAAAAATGTGTAATCCCAATTTTAATTGAGGATCAAGGAATTAGCTATAAAATTTATATTATATAATAATTATATGTTTATATTTTATGCATAAATTGAATTATAATTCTAATGATTTTTTTAAAATAATGCAATTCTTTATTATTTTCGTGCCAAAATATAGAATTCCTACCCTATTTATTCATATATTTTATTTTATTAATATTTAAATACCTACCCTATGGCAGTTTCAAAACTAGAGTACATCTGGCTAGATGGTTACAAACCAACTCAATCTTTAAGAAGTAAAACAAAAATTGAAAAAAACTTCAGTGGCAAATTAGCAGATTGCGATATGTGGTGTTTTGATGGTTCTTCTACAGAACAAGCACCAGGTGGATCAAGTGACTGTTTATTAAAACCAGTTTTTATTTGTAAGGATCCAGGACGTAGAGATGCTTACTTAGTTATGTGTGAAGTATTAAGTTCAGATGGCACCCCACATCCAAGCAATGGAAGAGCAACTATCGAAGATGATGATAATGATTTTTGGTTTGGTTTTGAACAAGAATATTTTTTATGGAATCCCGCCACTGATAAGCCATTAGGTTTCCCAGAAGGTGGTTACCCAGGTCCTCAAGGTCCTTATTATTGTTCAGTAGGCGCGAACAATGCTTACGGAAGAAATATAGTAGAAGAACATCTAGACGCTTGTATTGACGCGGGTTTGAACATAGAAGGTATTAATGCAGAAGTAGCTGCAGGACAATGGGAATTTCAAATTTTTTCAAAAGGGGCTAAAGAAGCAGGAGATCAAATTTGGATTGCACGTTACTTATTAGAAAGAATAGGTGAAACTTACGGCGTATCTATTAACTGGCATTGTAAACCATTAGGTACCTTAGATTGGAATGGTTCTGGAATGCATGCCAACTTCTCTAACACTACTTTAAGAACTTGTGGTAAGAAAGAAACTTATGATATTATTTGCGAATCCTTCCGCCCATTTGTTAAAGAACATATTGAAGTCTATGGAGCAGACAACCATTTACGTTTAACTGGTAAACATGAAACAGCTTCTATTCATGATTTCTCTTTCGGTGTTTCTGACAGAGGTGCCTCCATTCGTATCCCAATTGGCGCAGTAGAAAAAGGATGGAAAGGATGGTTGGAAGATCGTCGCCCAAATTCTGCAGCTGATCCTTATAAGGTTGCCGCTAGAATTATCAAGACGGTTAAAACTGCAAAAGTTTAGTTTTTTAGTAATATTTAGATGGATTTAGTCAAAAATCCCCCTTCCTATTAGATTGGATGGGGGATTTTTTGTTGATTACTCCTACCCAAATGCCCCTACCTTTGATTAATTCTCAAATATAAAAACACCTAATATGTCATTAAGATTCGACGCCATCAATCATGTGAGCCATGAAAGGATCAATAATCCAGAAGTGCATTCACAAAAAATTACCGCCATTTTTGGGGAAAGTGTTTTTAATATAAAAACCGCAAGAGAATACCTTAGCGACGAAGCCTACAAAAGTTTAATCAATAGTATAAAAGGATCAAAAAAAATTGAAAGAAATGTAGCTGGACAAATTGCTACCGGCATTCGTGCTTGGGCAGAACAAAAAGGAGTAACGCACTTTACACATTGGTTCCAACCTTTGACAGGCAGTACTGCAGAAAAGCATGATTCTTTTTTTACTTTAAAATCGGACGGAACTGCCATTGAAGAATTTGATGGCGCTGCTTTAATACAACAAGAACCAGATGCTTCCAGTTTTCCAAGTGGTGGATTGAGAGCTACTTTTGAAGCAAGAGGTTATACTGCATGGGACCCCTCTTCTCCCCCATTCATTATTGAAATTGGCAATGGTAAAACTTTATGTGTACCTACCATTTTCGTTTCTTATACTGGAGAATCTTTGGACTACAAAGCACCTTTAATGAAAGCCACAGAGGCTTTGAATAAAGCAGCAGTGACTGTTTGTAATTTATTTGATAAAAATGTAAATAAGGTAACCCCAACTTTAGGATGGGAACAAGAATATTTTGTCATTGACGAAGCCTTGGTGAATGCAAGACCCGATTTAGTACAGTGCGGAAGAACGGTTTTTGGTGCAGCCCCTGCGAAAGGACAACAATTAGAAGATCATTATTTTGGATCTATTCCAGAGAGAGTGTACGCTTTTATGCGTGACTATGAAAATGAATCTTATAAATTAGGTATTCCTTTAAGAACAAGACATAATGAAGTAGCGCCTGCTCAATTTGAGTGTGCCCCTATTTTTGAAGAAGTGAATATTGCTGTGGACCATAACATTTTATTAATGGATGTAATGAGTCGTGTGGCTAAAAGACATCATTTAGTGGTATTACTTCATGAAAAACCATTTGCAGGCATCAACGGAAGTGGTAAACACAACAACTGGAGTTTGGCTACCGATACTGGTGTAAACTTATTAGCACCCGGTAAAACACCTAAGACCAATTTAATGTTCTTGACTTTCTTTGTCAATACGATTAAAGCAGTACATGACTATGCCGATATCTTAAGAGCAGGTATTGCTTCTGCTTCTAATGATTTTAGATTAGGTGCTAACGAAGCCCCTCCTGCTATAATTTCTGTATTTGTTGGAGAATACTTAACCAAGGTATTGAATGATGTGGAAAGCCGCGTGGGGACTAAGTTTGATGAGCAAGACGAAGCCATATTAAAATTAGATTTACACCGTAGCATTCCTGAACTATTAATGGACAATACCGATCGTAATCGTACTTCTCCGTTTGCTTTTACTGGAAATAAATTTGAATTCCGCGCGGTAGGATCCACGGCCAACTGTGGTCATCCAATGACTATTTTAAATACCATTGTGGCAGATACTTTAAACAAGTTTGCTGCAGAAGTAGAAGCTTTAACAGACAAGGGAGATAAGAAAGAAATTGCAATAATGCAAGTGATTCAAAAATATATCGTGTCAAGTAAAAAGATTTTATTTGAAGGTGATGGTTATAGCGAAGAGTGGCATAAAGAAGCTGAGAAAAGAGGCTTGCCTAATTTAAAGACCACGCCTATTGCATTAGATGCCATGGTAACTGAGAAAGCAAAGAAATTATTTAAAGAAAATAATATTTATTCTCATAGTGAATTAGAAGCGCGTTATGAAATTGAATTAGAGAAGTATATTAAAAAAGTACAAATTGAAGCGCGTATTATGGGTGACTTAGCGACCAATCATATTATTCCTTCAGCACTTAAATATCAAAACGAGTTATTGAAAAATGTAAGCTTACTTCGTGAAGCAGCCTTACCAGAAAAATTATACAAAGGTCAGTTGGCATTATTAAAAGATGTAAGCACACATATTCAACAAGTTTATGATAATGTAGATGCGATGGTGGAAGCACGTAAAGTAGCCAACAACATTGTAAACTCAAGAGAGAAGGCCATTGAATACGAGGCTAAAGTAAAAGCACAATACTTTGATAAGATCCGCTACCACGTTGATAAATTAGAGCAATTGGTAGACGATGAATTATGGACCTTGCCTAAGTACAGAGAGTTATTGTTTTTACGCTAGTTAAAAAAGCTATGAAAATAAAAAAGGCCCCTTTCTAGGGGCCTTTTTTATTAAGTTGAATATTCATTATCGTAATACTAAATACTAATTTTTCGAAGAAATGGGACTAAAATATGACTACTTTATTTTAAAAGTTTCAAGAAACTTAGTTGTGAAGTTTCCTTTTCTAAAATCTTCGTTCTGCATTAATTGTAAATGGAATGGAATAGTTGTTTTCACTCCTTCAATCACATACTCGCTTAAGGCACGGTACATGGTATTAATAGCTTCTTCACGGGTTTGAGCCACTGTGATTAATTTACCAATCATGGAATCATAATAGGGAGGAATGACATAGCCTGCATATACATGACTATCGACACGCACACCATGTCCGCCTGGGGTATGCAATACAGTAATTTTCCCTGGTGAGGGTCTAAAGTCGTTATAAGGATCTTCTGCATTAATACGACATTCAATCGCATGCAGTTGTGGTTCGTAATTTCGGCCTGATATTTTTTCGCCTGCAGCAATTTTAATTTGCTCTTTAATTAAATCATAACTCACTACCTCTTCTGTAACGCAGTGCTCTACTTGAATACGCGTATTCATTTCCATGAAATAAAAATTACGATTCTTGTCTACTAAAAATTCTACCGTACCTACACTCTCGTAATTAATAGCGCTTGCTGCTTTAATCGCTGCTTCGCCCATACGCTGACGCAATTCTGGTGTCATAAATGGTGAAGGAGATTCTTCTACTAATTTCTGATGTCTTCTTTGAATAGAACAATCACGTTCACTCAAATGACAAACATTACCATATTGGTCTCCTGCTACTTGTATTTCGATATGTCTTGGCTCTTCCACAAATTTCTCCATGTACAAACCATCATTTTTAAAACTTGCACCTGCTTCCATCTTAGCAGTATCATAGGCTTTTTCTATTTCTCCTTCATTCCACACTACACGCATTCCCTTGCCACCTCCACCTGCAGTGGCTTTAATAATAACTGGATAACCTATTTCTTTAGCTAATTTTTTAGCAGCTGCCACATCTTCCAATAAACCTTCTCCCCCTGGTACCACAGGAACACCCGCTTTGATCATGGTTTCTTTAGCAGTGATTTTATCACCCATGCTATTGATCATATCAGGAGTTGGTCCAATAAATTTAATGCCATGGTCGGCACAAATTTGTGCAAACTTTGAATTTTCTGCTAAAAAACCATAACCTGGATGCACTGCATCTGCATTGGTAATTTCACAGGCGGCCATGATATGTGGAATATTTAAATAGGATTCTTGTCCTTTGGGACCACCTATACAAACTGCTTCATCTGCAAATTTTACATGCAAGCTATCTTTGTCTGCAGTGGAATAAACGGCCACTGTTTTAATGCCCATTTCTCTACAGGTTCTAATAATTCGCAAAGCAATTTCGCCACGATTGGCTATCAAAATCTTTTTAAACATTTTTCTTAGTTAGGTTTGAAAATGGGTGAGGCTTATGCTGGTTGAACCAAGAATAAAGGTTGGTCATATTCTACTGGACTTGCATCTTCCACTAAAATTTTAACAATAGTACCTTTGATTTCACTTTCAATTTCGTTGAATAGCTTCATCGCTTCAATGATACATACCACTTTACCAGGCGCTACTTCTGTCCCTTCCTCAGCCATCAATGGTTTGTCAGGTGCAGCCCTTCTATAAAAAGTACCAATCATTGGACTTTTAATGGTCAATAAGTTGTCGGCTACTGGGGCGGCAGCTGGAGCAGCGGCTACAGGAGCGCCCGCAACAGGGGCAGCAGCATAGGTAGGAGCTGGCACCGAGCTTACAGTAACACGCTCTTCTTTTTGCTTGATGGTTACTTTGCCATCTTTATCTTCGATACTGATTTCTCCGATATTACTCTTATTAACTACCTTAATTAAATCGTGAATTTGTTTCAAGTCCATGTTTAGCAATTTTGGGTAAAATTGGGGTTTTTTTATGGATTATCGCTAAAAAAAGGGCTTTTTTTATTAAAAATGGGCTTTTTTGACCAAAAATACACTGTCATCAAATCTAATAGAATTAGCCATTTCATGCCTATTTTAAGGCTGAATTAGGCTTAAAATAGGCCTAATTTTTATAGGCCCAAGTAACAACAAAGCCCCACGGTTACTCGTGGGGCCTTGTAAATATCATAAGAGTGATTTTTCGAGCCCTTATATTTAATAAAGGGCGATGAAAAATCT
>JAPLEP010000039.1:0-41235 GCA_026391155.1 Bacteroidota bacterium | reverse complement strand
GTTATACAATGCTTCAAAAACCAATGAAGCACAAAATATTGCAATGGGCGAAGTTACCAAAGCAAAAGAATTGCAGGAACAGAAAAAAGAGCAACAGAAAAAATTAATTATTACTGCTATTTGCTTACTTCTTTTTGCTGTTGGAGTTTATTTAAATGGCAAGAGAAAACAAAGAGAACGTTTGCGTCAAATAGAAGAAGACCGCAAAAACAATGAACTCGCAGCTGCAAGAGACTTACAACAAAGTATGCTGCCTAAAGAAAATCCTAAAAGAGCAGATTTAGATATCGCCACTTTTATAAGATCTTCTACAGAAGTGGGTGGCGACTATTATGATTTCTTCCCTCAACCAGATGGGGTCATTTTTAGTGTTTGTGGAGATGCTACCGGACATGGGGTTACTTCAGGTATGATGGTATCCGTCACTAAGGCGGGTTTAAATGGCATTAGTCCAGTCAAACCTAATAAAATTTTACAAAGATTAAATGGGGTGGTAAAACGTATCGATTTAGGTACTTTAAGGATGAGCTTAAACATTGCAGAAATCACGAGTGATGAAGTATTCTTAAGTTCTGCCGCCATGCCACCGATCTATTTATATAAGGCTGCCACCAAGCAGGTAGAAGAGTTCATGAACAATGGCTTACCATTAGGCGGACTAAGAGATGAGGATTTTGTTTTAGAAAACAGAAAATTTGAAGCAGGGGATGTTCTAGTGCAATTATCAGACGGCTTACCAGAAGCACCCAATTTAGCAGGTGAAATGTATGATTATGAAAGATTAAGTAGCTTAATTCAATCAAGCTGTCATTTATCTGCACAAGAAATCATTGATGCATTAATAAAATCGGTGGATGAGTGGATGCAAGGCAAACGCAACCCAGATGATATTACCTTGGTGGTGACTAAGAAAAAATAAAATTTATAAAATTTGATTTATGAAGAAAGTAGTTGTATGTATTATTGTTTTTTTATTAGGAGCTAAGACAAGTCAAGCTCAATTTGATACCAATTTTCATTTTGGGGACTCTATCAAAAAAGCTGAAGCTACATCTGATGTAAAAGAAAAAGTAAGAATACTTCTAAATATTGGGCAGAATTATGAGTATTATAAAGGAGATTCTGCAATTTACTATTTAAATATTGCAAAGGATATCGCAATCAAGAATGAATTTCATGTAGAACTTTATTTTGTTAATTATTTTTTATCTGGTACTTACAATGGCGTATTAGGTAATTACCCTTTAAGTTTATTTTATGCTTTTGAAATGCTAAAAAATTATCAAACCATAAAACAAAAAGGATTGACTGTTCCCAATTCAGCTTTTGATAACTTTGGCTCGAGTTATTTTTCAATTGCAGGTGCTTATTCTTTTCTAGGCAATAAAGCAAAAACAACTGAGTATTTAGAAAAAACCTTGCAAAACTTTGATTTTAATAGCCTACCAACCTTTAATAAAATTGCTGTCTACTCTAATGTAAGCAAAACCTATTATCAAATTAATGATTTAGTGAATGCAGAAAAATATGCATTATTAGGTATGAATATGTATGATACATCAAAATCTACCATGAGTTTTCCTTATTTAATGTATGCTGATGTATTATTAGCGACAAAAAAATATGAAAAAGCAATTGAATTTTATAAAAAAACCATCCCTTTAGCGATTCCTTATAAATTTTATAAAGATATTTTTCAAAGTAATAATGGAATTGCAACTGCCTATTATCATTTAAATAAGATAGACTCTGCTATATTTTATGCAACAGAAGTAACAAAAATGGCCAAGGTCATTACCTATACAGAAGGCTTATTAAAAAATGACTTGCTACTTTATTCATTATATAAAATTAAAGGCAATAAGGACAGCGCCTTAAAATATATAGAAGAAGCAGAGGATTTAAGAAATACCATTTTTAACAATGTTAAATCTAATGATGCCCAAACTATGGCCATCAATGAAGAAGTTAAGCAAAGAGAATTGGCTGAACAAGAAGCCAAGCAAAGAAAAATTCTGATCATCACAGCGCTTGGTTTAATGCTCTTGGCCGTTGGTATTTACTTCAATGGAAAACGTAAACAAAGAGAACGTTTGCGTCAAATAGAAGAAGACCGCAAGAACAATGAACTCGCAGCTGCTCGTGATTTACAACAAAGTATGCTGCCTAAAGAAAATCCTAAAAGAGCGGATTTAGACATTGCCACTTTTATAAGATCTTCTACAGAAGTGGGTGGCGACTATTATGATTTCTTCCCTCAACCAGATGGGGTCATTTTTAGTGTATGTGGAGATGCCACAGGTCATGGGGTTACTTCAGGTATGATGGTATCCGTCACTAAGGCAGGTTTGAATGGGATTAGCCCAGTAAAACCTAATAAAATCTTACAAAGATTAAATGGCGTAGTAAAACGTATCGATTTGGGTACTTTAAGAATGAGCTTGAACATTGCAGAAATCACGAGTGACGAAGTATTCTTAAGCTCTGCCGCCATGCCGCCTATTTATTTATACAAGGCTGCCACTAAACAGGTAGAAGAGTTCATGAACAATGGCTTACCATTAGGCGGACTAAGAGATGAGGATTTTGTTTTAGAAAACAGAAAATTTGAAGCGGGTGATGTACTAGTACAACTATCTGACGGCTTACCAGAAGCACCAAACTTAGCAGGCGAGATGTACGACTATGAAAGACTAAGTAGCTTAATCCAATCAAGCTGTCATTTATCTGCACAAGAAATTATCGATGTATTAATAAAATCGGTGGATGAGTGGATGCAAGGAAAGCGAAATCCAGATGATATTACCTTGGTAGTGACAAAGAAAAAATAAATATAAAAGACGCACTATGAAAAAATATGTATTGATTTTATTGGTTTTTACTTTTCTGTCTATTCAAGGATTTTCACAAGAGAAAAAATACGATTTTAATTTTAATGATTTAACCGATTCTTTTAAAGATAGCATTGCTTTAATAGACAATTTACCAGAGTCAAAAGACAAGGCCTATTTATATTTAAAAGCTGCTTCTTATTATTTTTTTAAAAATGGGGATAGTGCTATCTATTTCTGTAAGAAAGCAGAAGAGTATACTAAATCAAATGACTTTAAGTTATTACAAGTAAATACACATATTTATATTGCTCAAATATATGTAATGCTAAAGAGTAATTACTCCTTAGCATTATATTATTCTAATTTAGCTAAAAAAGAGCAAGACGAATTTAAACTTGATGCAGATATAGGGTTGACAGCAGAGGATATTGAACTACTTTGTAATCAAGGATTAGGTAGTTATTCTAAAGTAAAAAAAGTTTTAGATAAAAGTAGTGCTAACATCATGGAAGCTACTTATGCCTCCACAGTTTTATGGAATCCGGTGGCCATGCTTGCAGGTAGTTATAATGCTATCAAAGAGTATGATTCTGCTATAAAATATGGCTTAATGGCTGTGGATTATAATAGAAAAGCTCCACAAGAAAAAAAATATGGGTTTACCTATTATATTCTCTCAGATGCATATGTTCATAAAAAAGAGTATCAACAAGCAATTAATTACCTGCGTGAAGGATTTCCTTATTTAGTAAAAAATAATATTTTTAAAGATATAGCACAAGCCTATGACGTATATGCACAAGCATTTTTCGGTTTAAAACAATATGATAGTGCAATTTATTTTGGAAATATTGCTTTTAAAATGGCCAATCAACTTACCTATACCACCGGAATTTTAAAAACAAGTGAACTTTTATCAAATATTTACGAAGAAAAAAAACAAACAGACAGCGCTTTTAAATATTTAAAAATTACGAATGAAATTAAAGAAGAATTGTCTGATAAATCAAAAGTGAATGAAATCGAAAACATTACTTTAAACGAAGAGCTTCGTCAAAAACAAAAAGAAGAAGAAGAGTCTAGAAGAAAAAAATTAATCATTGGTTTTAGCCTGTTATTTATCATTGGTTTTTCTAGCTATACAATCTACAATAAACAAAAGCAAAAAGAACGTGCGCGTAAAAGAGAAGAAGACCGCAAGAATAAAGAGCTACAAGCGGCCAGGGATTTGCAATTAAGCATGTTACCCAAACAAGTACCTCAAAGATCTGATTTAGACATTGCTGCTTTTATTCGATCTTCTACTGAAGTAGGGGGCGATTATTATGACTTTTTCCCGCAGGATGATGGCAGTATTTTTAGCGTATGTGGAGATGCGACTGGCCATGGGGTTACTTCTGGTATGATGGTATCCGTGACCAAGGCTGGATTGAATGGCATTGATGCTCAAGCGCCCAATAAAATATTGGAACGCTTAAATAAAGTGGTTAAAAAAATCGATTTAGGCACTTTAAGAATGAGCTTAAATATTGCTCAAATCAATACCAGCAACATTTTGCTTAGCTCGGCTGCCATGCCTCCTATCTATTTATATAAAGCCAAGAACAAATCAGTACTTGATTTTATGAATAATGGCCTTCCTCTAGGGGGCTTGAAACAAGAACAATTTATTCAAGAAGATATTCAATTTGAACAGGGAGATGTACTAGTACAATTGTCTGATGGGCTTCCAGAAGCACCTAATTTAGCTGGTGATATGTACGATTATGATAGATTAAAGCAGCTTATTCAGGACAATGGCCATAACACTGCCCAGGGTATGATTGATGCTTTGATGGCTTCTGTGGATGAATGGTTGCAAGGCCAGCACAATCCTGATGACATTACCTTAGTGGTCACGAAGAAGAAATAGTGGAAAAAATATTTTACTGATTTTTTTGTAAGCTGCTATTTATTGATAAATTAGTAATCCAAACCTTTACTCATTTATGTCTTTGCACCAAAATTCAAATGATTTTGTTACCATTAGCCTACATGAAAACTGTGAAGTAAAACAAAACAAAGTAAATAAGCAGTATGGTTTATTTGCCAATGCACCCTTTAAAGCAGGTGAAAATATTGTAGCTTTTGATGCCTCTAAAATTGTGGATACCCCTAATTACTTGACTGTACAATTAAGTGAAACCAAACACATTCATTTAACGCCTGAATATTTGCAATATGTAAATCATTCTTGCGCGCCTAATGTTTTATTTAATACCAGCACCATGCAATTAGAATCTTTGAATGATATTGAAGCTGGAGAGGAGCTCTGCTTTTTTTATCCTGCTACCGAATGGCGTATGGCACAGCAGTTTGTTTGTAACTGCGGAAAACCAAACTGTGTTGGTTTAGTCCAAGGTGCTGCAGATACACCAACAGAAGTTTTAAATAAATACAAGCTTACTGATTTTATTAAATCCATGGCCGCTCAGTACAAAACTTTCTTACTCATCTTTTAATTAAAAAACCCCAAGCCATTTCAGCTCAGGGTTTTATTTAGAGGGCTAGTAAAATTTTACTACTAAAAGTATTTAGTCACTCCTGGTATGGCAATTGGATAGTATCCATCTGCATTCGGCAGTACTGGAGGTGCTGCATTCCAATCGTATTCTTTTGGATGAATGTCAATGCCTGAATTAATGGCCTTGTCCCATTCAATCACTTGACCACTATAGGTAGCCATTCTTCCTAAGATTGAAGTCATAGTAGAACTTGCTCCATTTTCTGCATCGGCATATTTATATTCTCCTTTGGCAATGGCGGCAAACAATTCATCATGCTCTGTTTGATAAGGATTGTTTTCCAACTTTGTATCGTACTGATAAATTAGCTTGCCACTATGGTCCTTAATATGGGCAGCACCACAAAATATTTTGCCCTTTGTGCCCACCAATAATTCATCCACCTTACTCATCGTACCTGGAATATGTCTACACTGACTATTTAAGATAGAACCATCGGCATATTCAAACTCCACAAAATGATGATCAAAAATTTCGCCATTTTCTTTTCCTTTTCTTACCTGACGTCCACCAAAGCCTTGCGCTTTTACTGGATGCCCACCTTTGAACCAATTGATAACATCTAAATTATGGATATGTTGTTCGGTGATATGATCGCCACAAAGCCAATTGAAATAATACCAATTGCGCATTTGGTATTCCATTTCTGTTTGACTGTATTTTCTTGGTCTTACCCAAACACCATCATTATCCCACCAGGCTTGTGCGGAAGTAATGTCTCCAATCAAATCTTTTCTTTTAAATAGTTCACGGTAAGAATTTTGATAATGTCTTTGCAAACCTACCACTACGTTTAATTTTTTTTGCTTGGCAATGGCTGCAGTAGCAAGTACGCTCTGAATGCCTGCAGGATCCGTAGCAACTGGCTTCTCCATAAATACATGCTTGTTTTGCTTAATGGCTTCAGCAAAATGAATGGGCCTAAAACCTGGAGGGGTAGCAAGAATGACTACATCGGCAAGTGCAATGGCTTTTTGATACGCATCAAATCCAGTGAACCTTCTTTCTTCAGGCACATCTAATCTTTGTGCCAATGAACCAATACTGTTATTGATTTCTTCAGTTAAAGATTTATGGCAATTGTCCAAATTGTCTTTGAAGGCATCGGCCATGGCAACAATTTTTACATTTTGTTTGCTAGATAAGGCTTGCATGGCAGCGCCGGTGCCTCTACCTCCGCAACCCACCACTGCAATTTTAATGACATCGTCTGATCCTGAAAAGAAATTGGCTTTGGACAATAGTGGCGCCGCCAATAAGCCTCCAGTAAGTAAACTGCTACCTTTTACAAATTCTCTTCTTGAATTTTTTCCCGAAAATGCTGTGTTCATAATGGTAATATTTGGTTTATTAATTTAAATAGGACTTGAAAAATTGATTGATCTCTTCCTCACTTGGCGTATGCAGCGGCCTTACCAATCGGATACCCACTTGCTTTGCTTCAGTTAACCACCATTTACTTTTTGGAATTTGTGGATCTCGACGATTCCATATAGGATCGGAATGAAATCTTTTGGCGGATCTTAAATCTATAGCCGCATCTAAATAACTTCCTCCTTTTAATGTTTTGGGATACTTGGCCTCATTGGGAGCAATACTTAATTGTTGATTGCTTACTTTTTCAAAAGCAGTAGGATCGTAATGATCCAAGGTCCATTCTGTGATATTTCCTAAGATATCATACAAGCCCCAAGGATTAGGTAACTTTTGCCCCACTTTGTGAAAAGTATTGGAACTATTTTTTTCATACCAAGCATACTTGTCTAAATCTTTTTCCTCATTGCCAAAAAAATACGCAGTCTTGGTACCTGCTTTACATGCATATTCCCATTCAGCTTCTGTAGGTAATCTATAAAAGACTTTTGTTTTTTCATACAACCATTTACAATACATGAGGGCTGTGCGTTGTGACATACTATTGGCAGGATAGCCTCCTTCTTTACCCATGCCCCAACTTAAATCTACGTACTGAGGACTGGGTCTGGTGATGGCATCTACATTTACATTTTGGCTGGTGGTCTCATCTTTTAAAAATACATCTAATTCATCTCGAGTCACTTCAAAGGTGCTCATCCAAAATGCTTCTAATTTAATTTCTTTTTGGGGTCCTTCGTCATTACCTCTGCCTTTCTCCTGTTCATTGCTGCCCATGGTAAAAATTCCCGCAGGAATGGGCGCCATCTTAAATGATAAATTGCTACCCGTAATTTTTTGGCTATAATTTATAAAACTAACAGTATCAGTTTGATTATTGTTTTGTTGAGCAATGATTGGCTTTGCATAGATGCTTAACGAAAAAATAAAAATTAATAAGGCCTTCTTTTTCACTATCTTTTTTTAGTCTATTAAGATAAAACATATTTTAAACACTACCATTTTTTTACTGCTGATTTGTGTTGATTGGGTGCCAATATTTTTTGAAGGAGGGTGTACTGTAAAATTTTATTTTTCCATTTTGAAGGGTGCTGATCAATAATTGGGCGTGATTTTCCAAGGCTATTTTTTTTGCTTCTTTCAAAGGCAAAATACTGCAGGCGGTGGCCAGCCAATCGGCGGTGGCTCCTTGAGGTGCAATCACGGTCACATTGCGCAGCCAGCTTACGCCATAGCCTGTTTTCGGATTGATGATATGCGAATATTTGACCCCGTTTTTCTCCATGTATTGATAAGCATCTCCCGAAGTGGCTACGGATATATTTGCTAGCTGGAGCTTATGGTTCAATAATTCATCGGTGTTTTCGGGGATATTTACGCCCACTAACCAGCCTTTAGTCTTTAAAGGCGCCCCACTCATGGAAATATCACCTCCCGCATCGGCTAAGGCTTCTTGGATACCTCTATTTTTTAAATAATCGATGACCCACTGAGCGATATATCCTTTTGCAATACCTCCAAAATCAAGCCGCATACCCTTTTTAGGAAGGTAGATGGTAGAAGCTTGTTTGTCCAACTGAATCCAATTAAATCCTACTAATTTTCGAGCGGCATCAATGCTGCTATCTGCTGGAAATGCCTTGTTTTTTCTTGCCTTTCTCCAAAGCAAGCTAAGTGGCCCAATACTAATATCATAGGCGCCATGACTTTTACGATAGGCTAGTTTTGATTGAAGGACTAGGTCCAACATAGCAGGACTCATGCTAACAGACCTAATACCCGCTTGGGCATTGATTTTACTTACTTCGCTACTAGAATCATAATCGCTAAAAATCTGGCTTAGGGAATCAATTAATCTAAAACAGTCTCGGGCAATTAAACGGGCTTGGGAGGAATCTTTGGCTACTAAAATTAAATTAAAAGGGGAGCCCATTTTAGTCTCGGTAAACAAGTATTTTTTGTTTTGGCCGTTTAAAGGCTGTGTAAAAAATACAATAAGTAGGGCGATGTAAATGATAGCTTTCAAACTTGTTCTTATTGATACTAATGCTTAAATTTAAGTTATTAAAAATACAACAACATGGAACGCAGAAATTTTTTAAAACAAAATGTTTTGGTGGGCGGGTCTTTATTGGCAGGCAGTAGTTTACTGGCTCAAAATAAAAAGTCCAATGATTTGTTAGATACCACCCCTTACAAATTACATTATGGTATTCACGATGGCATGTTTGAAAATTTGGCTGGGCCTAATTTTATAGATCAAATAAAATATGCACATAGTATTGGCTTCACTGCCATAGAAGACAATGGCATGATGGGCAGAACCCCCGAAATGCAACAAAAAATTGGAGATACTCTTGCTGCACTTGGCATGCATATGGGCGTATTTGTGGTGAATTTTTCCATTAATGATAAAATAAATTTAACCACCGGTTCTGTAGAATGGAAGGATAAATTTACAGCATCCTGCAAGGAAGCAGTAGAAGTAGCTAAAAGAACCAATGCGAAATGGATGACCACGGTGCCCGGTAATTTTGACAGAAGATTACCTATGGATATTCAAACAGGCAATGTGATTGAAGGCTTAAGACCAGGCATAGAAATTTTAGAAAAAAATAATTTAATCACCGTTTTAGAACCTTTGAGCGATACACCCGATTTATTTTTACGCCACTCAGATCAAACCTATGCGATATGTAAAGCCATCAATAGCCCCGCATGTAAAATTTTATTTGACATGTACCACATGCAAAAAAACGAGGGCAATATGATTAATAATATTAATAGATGCTGGTCGGAAATTGCTTATTTCCAAATTGGAGATAATCCTGGTCGCAATGAACCAGGTACCGGAGAAGTGAATTACCACAATATCTTCAAACACTTACATAGTAAAGGTTACAAAGGTGTACTAGGGATGGAGCATGGCAAAGCAGGCGCTGGAAAAGAGGGCGAATTGGCCTTGATCAAAGCCTACCGTGACGCCGATAATTTTTAATACAAACTTTACTTCATCGCTCAACAATATTTATGAAAAAACTTTGCTTGCTCCTTTTAACTTTTACTTTACTTGGAAATTCATTTGCCCAAAAATTTGATGCCAATTGGGCATCTTTAAATACGCGAAAAATTCCAGCCTGGTTCAATCAAGATAAATTTGGCATTTTTATTCATTGGGGCGTTTACTCCGTTCCGGCTTATGCACCCGTGATGCCCAATAGTGGCTATAGTTATGCAGAATGGTATTGGTATCGTTTGTATGAAAAGCAAAAAGATTTTATGGCTTTTCATAATAAAAATTATGGCAGCAGTTTTGCTTATCAACAATTCGAGCCTATGTTTAAAGCAGAGATGTTTGAGCCTGATCAATGGGCCGATCTATTTAAAAAATCAGGGGCAAAATATGTAGTACTTACTTCTAAACACCATGAAGGCTATACTTTATGGAATAGTGCAGAAGCAGACAGGGATTGGAATAGACCATGGAATGCGGTTACGGGTACACCACATCGTGATTTGTTAGGGGACTTATCAAACTCCGTAAGAAATGCAGGATTAAAAATGGGTTATTATTATTCTTTGTACGAATGGTTCAATCCTATTTGGCTTCATGACAAAAAGAAGTATGTAGAAAAACACATGATTCCTCAGTTCAAGGATCTAGTGACTAAATACAAACCTTCCATTATATTTTCAGATGGAGAATGGGATATTTCTGATACGGCTTGGCAAAGTCCAGCATTGTTGGCCTGGTTATTCAATGAATCTCCTGTAAAAGACAATGTGGTGGTGAATGACAGATGGGGCAATAATACTAGAGAGAAAAATCATGGCGCCATGTACACTACTTCTGAATATGGTAGCGGTATGGATGCCAGTATTATTTGGGAAGAAAGTCAGGGGGTGGGGCTTTCTTATGGGTACAATAGAAATGAACAATTGAAAGATTATAAATCTAGTTATGAATTAATTTTAATGTTGAATGATCTGGTTTCAAGAGGCGGTAATTTTTTATTGGATATCGGACCCGATGCAGATGGCACCATTCCAGGCATTATGCAGCAAAGGCTTACGGATATTGGGGATTGGTTGGCCATCAACGGGGAAGCCATTTACGGCACCACTGCTTGGAAACAAGCCGCACAATGGACAGATGGAATCAAGGCACCTAAAAGCAGTGCTAGTTTTATGGCCAATTATAGAGTGGCTAATTTGGTGGTTCCTAAAAAAGATTCTGCTTATATCGAAGCATTTTTTACCAAGAAGGGAAATGATTTTTATTGCATCCTTCCTGCATATCAAAAAAGTATTACCCTTAAAGATGTAAAATTACCCGCTAGTACCACTGCCTCCATTTTAGGGAGCGATGTAAAATCACCATGGAAACAAAAAGGGAAAGATGTATTTATAGATTTATCTAATTTGAAACCCGGTGACATTTCACCTACAGGTATCTTTGTAATAAAATTGCAGCAGTAAAACTTTTCTAGATAATATTTAAAATGCTAGTGACCATTTGGTGGCTAGCATTTTTATTTTAATTGATACTTTTTCATTTGTTGGTTCATTACTTTAAACCAAATGGGCGGCGCCAATGAAAGTAAGATCATGCCTGGATAACCTGTAGGCATTTGAGGTGCGTTATCAAAACTTCTGAGCACTTGATATTTTCTTGAAGCCAAGTAATGATGATCGCTATGTCTGCTTAATTCAAAAAGCATCAATCTGCCAATAATGTGATTACTGTTCCAGCTATGGTGTGGCTGTACTCTTTCAAATTGATTTTCACCAGTGGCTTCACGCGTTAAGCCATAATGCTCTATATAGTTCACGGTTTCCAACAAAAGCACGCCCAAGAAGGCCGCTATTAAAAAATACAAGGCAACAGGCAGACCAAAAAATAAATAGATGCCAAGCACAAATGCGACTTGTATCAATTGGAACAATAACATTTCGTTGTTAATACTAAACCAAGATTTACCTTTTTTTGTTAATTCTTCATTGGCAATTTTCCAGGCACTCGCATAAGTACCCATTAAGGTTTGAGGCCAAAAAGCATATACCGATTGATTGTATTTAGCCGTACTTGGGTCAGCGCTAGTAGCTACATGTTTGTGGTGGCCTTTATTGTGTTCAATAAAAAAGTGCATATACATGCTGGTAAGCAAAAGCATTTTAGCCAGCAATTGTTCAAATTTATTTACACGATGTCCTAATTCATGCGCCACATTAATGCCAAAAGCACCGCAAAGTAATCCCATGCTTATAATTCTTCCTGCCAAGTCCCAATGACTGATGGTGGTATCTTGCACTGCATGAAAAAATATCCATAAAGAATAATATTGTAATACAACAGCGGCGTACAATACAAAATCGTAGCCTCTATTTTTTTTAGCTAAGGCTTCCTCTACCTCATCTAAATTTTTTGGATCGGCTTTTACAAAAAGTTCGATAAATGGTATGATGAAAAAAGTATACAATAGGGTGTACCAACAAGCGATGCCAGTTTCCTTAAAGGCAAGTAGGGCCAATAGGTACAATACAAATGGGGTCAAGTATTTAAAAGACTTGTTCAATGCAATCATGCAAGTAAATTAGAAAAAAATATTGGGATACTTGTGAATATGGTTGTAATTTTCTAAAAATTATTAAAAATGAGAAAATTATTGCTAGGCTTGGCTTTGTTCGTATCAACTCAAATGAGCGCACAAGACTTACCTAAAAACTTTACCGCCTTATTGAATGAAGTTGAACCTCAATTAATTAGTTGGAGACAACATTTTCATGAATTCCCTGAACTGTCTAACCGTGAATTTAAAACGGGTAGTTATATTGCCGATTATTTAAAATCAATTGGATTGGAAGTAAATTATCCAGTGGCTAAAACTGGGGTAGTGGCTATTTTGAAGGGGGGCAAACCTGGGCCTGTGGTGGGTTTGCGTGCAGATATTGATGCACTACCCGTACTAGAGAGAACCCCCATTGCTTTTGCCTCAAAAGTAAAAGCTGAATACAATGGTCAATCTGTTGGCGTCATGCATGCCTGTGGACATGATGCGCACACCGCTATATTAATGGCTACTGCAAAAATGCTAAAGCAAATGCAAAAAGAGCTACCGGGTACGGTGGTATTTTTGTTTCAACCTGCTGAAGAAGGTGCACCAAATGGTGAAGAAGGTGGTGCGCCACTAATGATCAAAGAAGGGGCCATGGATAATCCTAAAATGGATGTCATTTTTGGCTTACATATGGCGGCACAATTGCCAGCAGGTACCCTGGGCTTTAAATCGGGTGCTGCACAAGCTTCTTCAGATTTATTTAAAATTGTTGTTCATGGTAAAGGAAGTCATGGAGCCATGCCTTGGGGCAGTATCGATCCAATTGTTATATCTGCAGAAATTATCGAAGGCTTACAACATATAGTGAGTCGTGAATCTGATTTAACCAAGGCGCCCTTGGTTATTTCTATAGGCTCATTGCATAGCGGTGTTAGAGCTAATATTATTCCAGAGTCTGCTGAAATGCTAGGTACCATTCGTTCTTTGGATGCTACGATGAGAAAAGAAACACATGAAAAAATGCGTCGTGTGGTGCAACGTATTGCAGAGAGTGCAGGTGCCACTGCGACCATTGAGATCAATACGCAAACCATGATCAATTACAATGATCCTACATTAGCTAAGAAATCTTTAAGTGCATTGAATAAAGCAGCTGGGGCTGATCATGTGATTGAATCTCGTTGGACAACTGCTGCTGAAGATTTTTCTTTTTATGGGGACAAAGCACCTTCTTTCTTTTTTAGTTTAGGAGGCATGCAAAAAGGAAAAAATCCCACTGAAGTAGGCGGACACCATACCCCTGATTTTTATTTAGAAGAGTCGGGATTTATTTTAGGTGTAAAAGCTTTTTGCAATTTGGTCTTTGACAATGCAAAACCATAAATATTTTTATTGCGGACTTGTATCATAGTTTAAATACAAGTCTGCAATTTTTTTCGCTTCTATAATGGGTGTTCCTTCATTTCTATTGGTTAATAACACCACCATTAATTTTTGTTCAGGAAACAATAAGATATGATTTCTAAATCCAATGGAACTTCCATTGTGGTGTGGATGTGTTTTATTGTTATACTCTTCAATCTCCCAACCATAACCATAATTAATTAAGGTACCATTTTCCACTTTTTTTCTAGCCCAAGCTTCTTTTTGCATGGCAGCTGGTATCAATTTATATTCCCACAATGCTTTGATCCATTTGGTCAAATCAAGGGTACTCGTATAAATGCCTCCATCTCCTAAAACTGCACTGGTGAGGCTTTGATCTGTTGGTATCCATGCGCCATCCACTAATGAGTTTCCATAGGCTCTATTTTTAATAGTGGCCTTGCCTTCTTCAAAAGCCAATGTATTTTTCATTTCCAAGGGCTTGAAAATATTGTCGTTCAAAAAATTAGCAAAGCTTTGTCCGCTTACCCTTTCAACAATTAAGGCTAAAATAGCATAACCTGTATTACTGTATCTGTATTTAGTGCCCGCTGGAAAATAAAGTGAATCTGCTATATACATTAATTGCAAACAATTGGTGTCATGCAACTGTTCCACTTGATTAGCAGGCATCAGGTCTTCATAATCAATAAGGCCAGAAGTATGCGTAAGTAAATGTTTGATTTTAATTTTCTTACCATAGGCCGGAAAACTAGAAAAATATTTAGTCAATGGATCTTCTAAGGAAATTTTTTTGTTCTTCGCTAGTATCAACACAGACATGGCCGTAAACTGCTTTGTCAAAGATGCCAGTCTGAAATTGGTAGCAGGCGTTATTCTTTCCCCTCCGTCCGCCTTGCTAAGGCCATAACCTTTTTGAAACAAAATTTTATCATCTTGATAAACCAATACGCTGGCTCCTGGATTATTATTAGACTTATAAGCCGAAAGAATAGCATCAATTTTTCTTTCTTTTATTAATAAGGCACTTGGCTTACAGGAGGCAAATAAAATTGCCACTGTACCAACAAGTAAACTATTTAATAATTTAAGCTTCATTTTTTTAATTCTTTTAATAAGGCAGCCTGTGTTTCAAGTACGGCTTTTTCAGTAGAAAGCGTAGGCGCCATTTCTGTATGATCTAATATATTAAATAATGCGCTAAACTGCTCATAAATGGCTGGATATTTTGCTTGAGCTTTTTTTCTACCTTCATAACAAATCATAGATAAGTCAAATTGTCTTTTTAAATCAATCCAACTTGTTTTTACTCTTGGGTCCATCGCAATGGTAATGACTTGTTCCAATATTTTACCATCTACTTTCAAGCGCAAAGTATAGTTACCAGGCAAAACCCAAGGCGCGGTACTTTCAGGTGCTGTATTGTGCACTACTGCACCAATGGGATACTGCGCAGGTAAATTCAATGGAGCATATTTCATGTCCCATAAAAAACGGTGGGCACCTGCTTCAGCAGATAAAATTTGTTGAGGCCTGATCCAATACAAAGGAATATTTACTGGTGGAATGGTATATAAAGTATCCTTAGAGCTAAAACTACGAACGATGTTTCCTTTGGCATCTAGAATTTCTAATACTAGTGGTGCAGCATTATCATTTTTTAAATAATAATCTATGATGGCTCCATCTGGAGGATTTTCTCCAGCAGGTTCTTCTGGTGGCAAGGGTGTATCTGGATTCATGTTCCAACGAACACGAATTGCTTTTTGTGGTTTTAATAAAGTAGTTTCTTTATTTACATTGATTTGTCTGAGTGGACTAATATTGTCCAAGATCCAAAAACTACGGCCATGGGTACCCAAGACTAAATCATCTTCGTGAATCACTAAATCACGAATAGAAGTGGCTGGCATATTTAATCTTAAGGACTGCCAATGATCTCCTGCATCTAAAGAAAAATAAACTGCATTTTCTGATCCAGCAAACAATAAACCTTTTCTTACCGCATCTTCTCTTATGGTATTGATGGGTTCGATAGGCAATCCGTTGATAATTTTTTTCCAACTAATACCTCCGTCGGTGGTTTTATAAATATGTGGCGTTTGATCATCGCATCGAATTCTATTCACTGCAACATAAGCGGTATTGTTGTCAAATCTACTTGCATCAATCATTGAAATTTTACTCCAGGCGCTAATACTTGGAGGCGTAATATTTTTCCAATGCTTACCTCCGTCTTTGGTAATATGAATGTATCCATCATCAGTACCTGCCCAAATAGTATTGATGTCTTTATAGGAAGGGGCTAAAGTATAGACCACTCCACGACGTGGCATTTTTTTCATTTCCTCTGTTGTGTAAACACCAACACTAGCTGGTATGTCCCAGGCTTCACGGGTTAGATCTGGGCTAATGGTTTCCCAACTAGAACCACCATTGGTAGTTTTAAAAATTAGATTGCCTGCAAAAAATAAAGTTTTTGGATCAATAGGTGAAAACAAAATGGGCGCGGTTCTAATAAATCTTACTTTGCCTTCTCTTACCGGAACAGGTGAAATATTTTGTATCTGCCCAGTTCTTTTATCATGCTTGGTAATTTTTCCACCATAAATAATATTTGGATCTAAGGGATCAGCAGCAATATAACCATATTCTTCTACGCCTACGGGACGCCATTCTCTAAAACTAATATTGCCATCATTAGAACGAGAAGCAATACCAACAGATCCACTTTCTTGTTGACCTCCGTATACATTGTAAGGGAATGCATTATCAGTGCTTACATGATAAAACTGAGCAGTGGCTTGATTGTACCAGCTAGAAAATGTTTCACCACCATTGACAGTAATGGTGGCGCCTTGGTCTAAAGCAATGGCCATAATTTGAGTATTGTTTGGATTGATCCAAATACGGTGATAATCATCTCCACCTGGAGCTCCCTTGATGCCTTCCCAATTTTTTCCTCCATCTTTTGATTTCCATACCACCACATTGGCTGAATAAACAAGGTCTTCGTTTTTGGGATCAGTTTTTACTTCTGCAAAATCACTTCCTCTTCCCCAATACCTGCTATCACTGGTAAGCAAATACCAATTTTCACCTGCATCATCACTTCTGTAAACACCTCCATTTTTTTGGGCATCTACCGTTGCATACATTCTATTGGAATTGCTAGGTGCGATGGTAAATCCAATTCTTCCTAATCCATCTTGTGTAGTAGTGGGCAGTCCACCATTAATTTTATTCCAAGTAGTACCGCCATCTTTTGATTTATACAAACCACTTTCTACGCCATCCCATTCCCCATTTTCCCATGGGCCTTGTCTTGCAGCCCATAAGGTGGCAAATACAATATTGGGATGATTGGGATCGACCAATACTTGAACAGCTCCTGTGTTTTCATTGAGGTATAAAACTTGTTCCAATGTTTTTCCTCCATCTACACTTCTATACACGCCACGTTCTTTATTGGGCCCATAAGGATGTCCAAGGACTGCTACAAAAATTCTATTTTCATTGTTGGGATCAATACTGATGCCGCCAATTTGTTGTGCATCATGTAAACCTAAATTCGTCCATGTGGCACCTGCATCGGTAGATTTATACAATCCATTGCCAATGGATAAATCCGGACGCTGAATGCCTTCCCCACTTCCTACATAAATTACATTTGAATTGGAAGGGGCCACTGCTACATCTCCTACAGAACCAGTGTTCTCAGCATCAAAAATGGGTTTCCAGGTATGCCCAAAATCGTTGGTTTTCCAAACACCCCCATTGTTCACCCCCATATAAAAAACATTGGGTTCGTTGTTCACCCCAGTGATGCCGACAGTTCTTCCTCCTCTATGTGGTCCAATCATTCTATATTTTAATCCTGTCAATAAAGCAGGATCTACTTGTGCCTTTGCATTGTTTGAAAATAAAACGGCTACTAAAAGTAAAAATAATGCGGTTAATTTTTTATACAGCTTGTCCATATTGAATATTTTTCACAATAAATATACAAATAAAAATTCTTTGTTTATTTGAGTTTGTGCGCACCAGTTATATTTATTAAATTCAACTATTGATTCACTTACTTCCATTTAATTTTTAGCATGAAAAAAATATTTTTTACTTTTTTAAGTTTAAGCTTTTGCTTGGTGGTCTTGGCACAGAATAACAGTACCTCCTTGTTTTCTGCCCTTCCGTTTAGATTTATTGGACCCGACGGCAATAGGGCCATTGCAGTAGTAGGGGAGCCTGGAAACCCAATGGTATCCTATGTGGGCGCAGCATCCGGGGGCATTTTTAAAACTACGGATGCAGGGGTGCATTGGAAGCCTATTTTTGATGAGATGGACAATTCTTCCATTGGGGCCTTGGCTATTTCAGCACTAAATCCTCAGCAGGTTTGGGCTGGTACAGGAGAAACTTTTGTAATACGTCCTGCACATGCCAATGGAAATGGTATTTATAAATCTAGCGATGGTGGTAAAACTTGGAAAAATAAGGGATTAAAAGAAACAGTTTTAATTAGTAAAGTTATTGTAGATCCTACCGATACCAATATTGTTTATGTAGCTGCGATGGGACATATGCATGGGCCTCAACAAGAAAGAGGGGTTTATAAAACCATCAATGGAGGGGAAAGTTGGGAAAGAATTTTATTTGTAGATGAAAATACAGGCTGCATTGATTTGTCTTTAAATTCAAAAGACCCTAAAAATTTAGTAGCCGCCATGTGGCAGGTAGCACTTAAAACATGGAACTTAAATAGTGGTGGACCAGGCAGTGGTTTTTATAAAACCAATGATGGTGGTAAAACTTGGAAACCCATGCAAAATGGTTTGCCAGGCGGAGTCCATCATCCAGTCGGTAAAACATCCATCGATTTTGCACAAAGCAATCCATCGACCATTTATGCATTGGTAGAAGACAAAGTACCAGGCTTATACAAATCTATGGATGGAGGAGAAAATTGGAAATTGATGTATGAAGGCCATTCCATGGCACAGCGTGCGCCTTATTATACAAGAGTGCGCGTTTCTTCACAAGATGAAAATAAATTATATACCATCTGTGTGACCATTATGGAATCAAAAGATGGTGGCCAAACTTTTAATGGCGAAGGTTCTTATGAACCAGGAGGCGACAATCATGATATTTGGTTTGATCCAAAGGATGCCAAAAGAATTATGGTGGCTCATGATGGTTGTTTGAACATGAGTTTTAATGCAGGACAAACTTGGGACAATATCAATTTACCTATTGCACAAATGTATCATGTGGCCGTAGACAATGCCATTCCTTATCATGTGATGGGCAATAGACAAGATGGCTATTCCTATCGCACTGCAGCCATAAGTATGCAAGGTTCTATTCCTTTAGGTTTATGGGAAGGCGTAGGTGGATGTGAAAGTGGTTTTGCGCAACCCGATCCCTTTGACAATAATATTATTTGGTCTGGATGTTATGATGGAGGATTGGATGTGACAGATGTGCGCACTGGTTATTCGCATGATGTAAGACCTTGGCCAGAAGCAGGCTATGGTTGGGCGCCAGCGGATATGAAATATCGTTGGCATTGGAATTTCCCTATGGCTTTATCCAAACATCAGAAAGGCGTGGTCTATGTAGGAAGTCAATATGTACATAAAACTTCTAATAAAGGAAAGTCTTGGCGTCTTATTAGTCCGGATTTAACCACCAATGATAAAACACATCAACAAAATTCAGGTGGCATGAATTCTGATAACCTGATGACTTTTGATGGTTGTACATTATATGTGATTGCAGAATCTCCAGTGAAGCAAGGAGTGTTATGGACAGGAAGCAATGATGGTCAAATTCAAGTAACACAAGATGAAGGAAAAACTTGGACCAATGTATCTGCTAATATCAAAGGCATCGCCCCTTGGGGCACGATTCGAAGTATTGATCCATCCAACTTTGAGGCAGGCACTGCTTACATTAGTATTTCTTATCAGCAATTGGGCGATTTCAAACCTTATTTATTTAAGACAAGTAATTATGGCAAAACCTGGAAAGCAATAGGGGCAGGTATTCCAGCAAGCAATAGTTCTTTTGTACATAGTATTAAAGAAGATCCAGCACAAAAAGGTTTATTGTATGCTGGTACAGACAATGGCTTGTACATTAGTCCAGACGATGGAGCTACATGGGTGCAATTAAAAAATAATTTACCACCCGCACCTGTATATTATATAGCCATTCAAAAAAACTTTCGTGATTTAGTATTGGCTACCTATGGTCGTGGTTTTTATATTTTAGATGACATCACGCCCATTAGAGCATGGAGCCAAGCACAAACAAAAAATAAAAATGAATTGTTGGCACCCAAGCAAGCTTATCGATTTAATTATAAAACTGGTATTCATACTGAAAACTCTTTAGTGACAGGAAGCAATCCTCCTTATGGTGCTAGTATAAATTATTATCTCGCAGACAGCGTAAAAGAAAATCCACAGGTGATTATTTTAAATCAAAAAGGAGATACCATCAATAAAATTATTGGCACCAAAGAAAAAGGATTCAATAGGGTCTATTGGAATTTAGCACATACTTCCATTGAGCTGCCTGTTTTAAAAACTATTCCTGATCAAAAAAATTACCTGCACTTGGATTCTGCTGGCAATAGAAATATGTTTATTTATGATTTAAATATTGGACCTGGATTGGAGCCCATTAAAGTGCCGGCAGGTACTTATACAGTGGCTTTACAAATTGGCGCCCAAGTACAAAAGCAAAACATAGTAGTATTCAACGATCCCAATTTAAATTCAAACAATGCGGCCATAGAAGCGCAATATGCATTGGGTAAACAATTGTTGTCCAGCATTCACAGCTGTTTGTCTTTGATTGAGCAAATGGAAATCAAAAGAGCCAATTTATTAACATTAAATACCAAAGAAAGCAATGCCAAAGAGCAGGAAGTATATGCTATAGAAAAACAATTGTTTGATCTGCACATGACTGGGGCGAGGATGGATGTATTTAGAAACCCTGCACGCATTTTAGAAAGATTATTGGCAATAACCACTGAAAGTCAAACACAGGGCGCCGACTATGCACCCACCTCACAACAAAAATTAATGTACCAGGCTTTGAGCCAGCAGTTAAAAAAATTGGAAACCAATTATTTGCAATTAAAGCTTTAAATTTATTCAACACATTAAATAAGCAAAATGAAAAAATTAATATTATTAGCAATAGTTGGTTTGATAAGTTTTACTGGCTTTAGTCAGCAAAAAAAATGGCCTGTGCAAAAAGCCAACCAGTGGTATCAAAAACAAGGATGGTTAGTGGGCGCCGATTTTTTACCAAGTACGGCCATCAATCAATTAGAAATGTGGCAAGCGGCATCCTTTGATACAGCCACCATCAACAAAGAATTAGGCATGGCTGCCAGTATTGGCATGAATGTAATGCGCGTGTATTTACATGACCTTGCTTGGAAGGGGGACGCAAAGGGCTTTAAAAATAGAATGAATCAATTTTTAGCCATTGCACAAAAAAATAAAATAAAAATAGTTTTTTGCATCTTAGATGATTGCTGGAATCCGGAGGCGAATTTGGGAAAACAACCAGACCCTAAGCCGGGTGTACACAATTCAGGATGGGTAAGAAGTCCTACGATGAAAATACACAACGACCCGAACGCTTGGGGAGATTTGGAAAAATATGTAAAAGATATTTTAATCAGCTTCAAAGAGGACAATAGAATATTACTATGGGATTTATACAATGAGCCAGGAAATAGTGGTTATGGATTAAGTTCACTTCCCTTATTAAAAAAAATGTATGAATGGGCTTGGGCTGTTAGACCTGCACAGCCTTTGTCTACTGGTGTTTGGTTTAATGAACAACCTTTGATCAATGCCTATCAACTTAACAATTCTGATGTCATTACATTTCATAATTATGGTGATACCTTGGAACTTAAAAAAGGCTTAGACACTTTACTAAAATTTGGGCGTCCTATTATTTGTACAGAGTATATGGCTAGAACCAATAATAGTAAATTTATTACCCACTTACCTATTTTTAAAAGATACCACGTAGCTGCTATAAACTGGGGCTTAGTAAGTGGGAAAAGCAATACCATATTTCCTTGGGGAAGTAAACCTGGTACGCCAGAACCAAGTATTTGGTTTCATGATGTATTTAGAAAGGATGGCACCCCCTTTAATAAAGAAGAGGTAACATTTATAAAAAACATTACCTCTTCTCATTGATTCAATTAATTTTATTTTTTGATTGGATCGGTATTCACTTCCCAGTTGTCTGTTCTAAATAAATTCACAGGCAAGCCTTCTTTATTAAATAAATTAGGCAAATCGGTATTGTTGAAGGCAAAACGAACCGCTATGGGGTTTTTAATATTTTTATTAGAAATAACTACAGCGCTGCCTTCTATTTTTGCTTGAGCTGGGTAAAAAACTTTATCCGCACCTGCTATTTCAAAACAAGTAATCGATGGGCCTTTGGCTACTAATCCATTGGCTGCATTGTTAAATTGAATGCTGATTTTGTCTTTGTCTATTTGTTGAGATTGATAAATAGGGCTTTGACAAGCGATGCTAGTCAAGCCATAGGTTTTGTTCAATGCCAAATCGCTTAATCTTTTGGCTACTTCAATTTTACGTGTAGGATGAATATTGGTGGTATCTGGAATTAAATCTGTAATCACCACCATGCCAGTACCGCTGTGATTGGCTGCTTTTGTTTGGGCTTCTCTTAATAAAGCACCCACATGTTGATTGCCATAAGTGAACGGCGCAATTTGAACAAAATAAAATGGAAAATTTTGATTCCAATGATGTCTCCATGCATCTATCATTCCGGTAAATAATTTTTCATAAGCAAAATGGGTACCGGTATTGCTTTCGCCTTGATACCAAAGCACACCCGCAATAGAAAAATTGGTTAATGGATAAATCATGGCATTGTAAGCCTTAGCAGCTTTATGCGGCCACCAGGCTGCTTCATTCAAAGAATCTGCCCCTTTTTTTATGATCGCATCATTGTTGATGACATAGTCTGGGGTCCATGTTTCTGCAGGGGTACCGCCCCAATTTGAATTGATCAAACCTACAGGGCTATTTAATGTTTGATTTAAATTTTTACCAAAGAAATAGCCAATGGCACTAAAATGTTTCATTTCTTCTGGCGAACATACCATCCATTTTCCTTCTAGATTGTCTTGTGGAAAATTAGCCGTTGATTTGGCTACATAAAAAAATCGAATAGATTGATTGTTTGCATTAGGGGCTTCGTCTAAAGTTTCTTTCAAACCTTGGTCTCCAGACCATTCCATATTGCTTTGTCCACTACAAACCCAAACTTCACCAATCAATACATCTTCTAAAACAATGGTATTGCTAGCGCTAATGGTAATTTGATAAGGGCCACCTGCTGCAGGTGTCTTAATGCTGGCTTCCCATTTAGCCCCATTGCTGGTGATGGCTTCATAACTGGCATTGTCCCAATTGGTTTTAATAGTTACTTTTTCAGAAGGACCCGCCCAGCCCCAAATTTTAACAGAAGATTTCTGTTGCAATACCATATGCGAGCCAATGATATTAGGCAAGCGAACCGCTGCGCTCATTTGCATCCATCCAACTAGTAAAAGCAAAATCAATAATGAATACTTTTTCATTTTTATTGTTTTAAGGTTAATTTATATTTTAATTCCACCAATAAGTTAATTTAAAGACCACGGCTCTGTTTTTTACAAACACGGGGCCAATGTAATAATTGTCGGTATAGACAATAAATAAATCAGAAACAGGCTTGTACCTCCACTGTAATCTTGTATTAAAATTAATATTTTTTGTTTGTTCATTGTATTGATAAAAGGCAGTAAAAAATAATTTATTGGTCATGGTCACATCTACTTTAGGACCAATTAAAAAGAAATTATTTTTGCCCCATGGTTGTGGTAGTTCAATATGATTATAGGTGGCGGATACATCAAAGTTGACATAGGGTTGAATACGATAACCGATATTGCCAGTAATGCTTAATAATTTACCATCTGCGTAGTAGCCCCCCTTTCTTACAGACAAGTAGTTGGTAAATTTATGTTGAGGAGCAGAAATCCAATCAAAACCAACCGTAGTCCATTGATGCTTAGTATGCGCTGCCAAGGGTTGCTTTCCAATTCTAGTGGGATCAAAGGGAGCTAATAATTCTACATAGTCGTTTTGAATGACGGTAGAAAAAGTACTCTTGTCTCTATAGGTAATTAAATAAGTAAACAATTTAGTGTTATCAGTTGTATAAAATTTTGAATTATAATAATAAGTGGTGCTGAGCTGAGGGCCATGACTTAAGATAGAACCGCTTTTAGGAAAATACAAGCGCGTAATACTTGGCATCAACTTGATATAATTATTTCTAGGAATATAGCCTACTTCTGCGTTGTAATTATTGCCTACCACTTCGTGCTGCCAAGAAACAATCCAGTTTCTGCTACTGTATTGTAGATTACCTGCGTTTAAAAAATCATTTCCTGATTTATTAGGTGTAAATGATTTTATTAAAATTGTTTTGCCTGACCAAGGATTATTTTTAGGCGCTAAATTAAATTCAAAACCAAAGTTTCTGTTGTAAGGGTTGCCTATGGCTGAAGAAGTGCTGGTTTGTGTTGGATAATCAAAAGCAGTTTTATCGATGTAAAATAATTCAATACTCGATTTTTTAAATAATTTTCTTTGCAAGGCAACAACAGAAAAATTTTGTGCTAAGAGCCCTGTACTTTTATCATCACTCGTTTTCATATCCATAATACCAATACGCCAATTTTTATCAATTCTTCCACTCATTCTAGCGCCAAAATCAATATTGGTATTTAAGCCAATTCTTCTGGAGAAAAAAGGACGCACATTGTCAAAACCTAAATTGGAAAACAGATCTGCATTTTCTAAAAAAAATTGTCTTTTTTCTGGAAAAAATAATTCAAAACGACTTAGGTTGCTCACTTGCCTATCTACTTCTACTTGAGAAAAATCGGGGTTCACTGTTAAATCTAAATTCAAAGAGGAACTCAAACTTATTTTGGCATCTAGTCCGTAAACATTTCCATTCACAGCAGCTTGATTAATTTTTGTACCATCATTTGTAGCAAATTCTTTGGAAACACTAGATTTAAAATAAGGGATGAGTGAAAAATTATTTTGATGTACTGGAAGCGGGGCATCCCAAACTAATGATCCAGTATAAGAAAGAGAAGCCGTAGGAAATTGCCTAGGCACAGGTGCCCAGCTCGACTTTTCTGTTGTTTTTAAATCGTTTCTACTAAAGTTCACCCCCCATTCTTGTGCACCTGTTTTATACCTAATGGATTTAAAAGGAATGGCGGCCTCCCAAACATATTTTGAACTGTCATTGTAAATAGCAGAGGTCCATTTATTATCCCAGTTTAAATCAACAGCGCCTCCATCAAACATAGTACCATCCCATTGGGCACCCACTGCACTTGCACCAAAGGCATAGCCATTGGTTAAATCACCATAGGTATCCATGAATAAAATAAAATTATCATTCTTTCCAAAATTCCAGTCTCTTTTCAAAGACTCTACCATATCTACGCCATCACCCACTTTTGTACAAATAGCAATGAGGTATAAATTATTTTCATCGTAAGTCATTCTCACTTCTGTGGGTACTTTAGATACACTGGTATCCATGGGTAGTACCATTGGGAATTTATCTACTGATTGCGCCTTAAGCCATGACTGCTCATTCATTACCCCATCTACTTTTATGGCATCCGTTGCTTTGTGGATATAATATTTAATATTAGCGTTCTTTTTTTGTGCTTGAATGGTTTGATTACCAAGGAATAAGCTAAGAAAACAAAGAATACGTAGTAGGTTCAATCTAGTATGATTTAAATGATAAAAGCAATGTTTTTTGTCCAATCGAATAATAAATTTAATGCTTTTAAATTATTAAATTAAGCTTATCTTTAAGACACTTTAAAAACTTATACTATGTCATTTAATAGAAGAAAATTTATCTCTCTAACTGCCCTTACGGCTGGTACCTTGGGCGTTAGCAATCGTATTTTTGGTGCTGGATTAAATGAGGCAGAAAATGAAGCCAATTTACCTAGGGCCATCCGTGATTTACAACCCATGGTGGCTGGAATCGTACCCATCACTGTAGAAGAAAGAAAGCAACGTATCGCTAAGGCGCAAGAATTAATGGCTAGAGAAAAAATGGATGCCATCTTTTTAGAAGGCACGGTCTCTTGCTTTTATTATACAGGCATGCGTTGGGGTCAAAGTGAAAGAACTTTTGGCGTAGTCATTCCAGCAAAAGGTTCGCTTACCTATGTATGTCCAAAATTTGAAGAAGATAGAGCAAAGGAATTAATATTACCAGTATTTGGAGATGAAATAAGATGTTGGGAAGAACATGAAAGCCCCTATGAAGTTATTTTAGGCATTATCAAAGACAAGGGCGTCGTGCATAGTAGAATAGGTATGGAGGAAAGAGTTCGTTTCTTCATTGCCAATGGGGTAAAAAAATTAGCCACAGGATTTGATATTGTAGATGCAACACCCATTACTGCTGGTTGTAGAATGATTAAAACCAAAGCAGAGATCGCTTTAATGCAAAAAGCAAGTGATGCCACTATTGATGCTTACAAAGCAGCATTTACAAGCATTCATGCAGGCATGTCACAAACAGAATTGAGCAATAATATTACTGCTGCCTTTAAGAAACTTGGTTTCAGCGGAGGCGCATCGGTGCAAGTGGGTAAATATTCTGCCTTACCTCATGGAAGTATCACACCACAAACTATTCGTGAAGGAGATGTGGTGATGGTTGATGGAGGAACAAGTTGCGAGGGCTATGCCTCAGACATCACCAGAACCATTGTGGTAGGTAAAGCAAATCAAAGACAAATTGATGTTTGGAACTTAGAGAAAAAAGCACAAGATGCTGCATTTGCAGCAATGCAAATTGGAGCGCCTTGTGAACAAGTAGATGCAGCAGCAAGAGCAGTGATTGAGAATGCAGGCTTTGGCAAAAATTACAGACTTCCTGGCCTACCTCATAGAACTGGACATGGTATAGGTTTAGAAGGACACGAGTGGACCAATTTTGTAAAAGGCAATAAAACACCCATTACCGTAGGCATGTGTTTCAGTAATGAACCTAACATTTCTATACCAGGTGAATTTGGCATTAGATTGGAGGATTGTGTATACATCGCTGAAGATGGCGCACATTTCTTCTCAAAACAAAGTATTGCCATTGACCAACCTTTTGGTTAATTGATTCTATCTATCGTTAAATAAACAGAGGGGGTTGCAGGCCTCGAAGGAGTCGATTGTACAAGACTTCCTGTAGGAATGCTATTGCTATTTTTAACACTGTAATACAACTCAACGTAATCATTGGCCCCAAGGTCCACGTAATACGAACCTGTAAGCAAGTTTTTAATTCCACTACCTGTAATATTAAAATTTACATTGGTATTGAGATAGGCTGAACCATTCCGCCTAATCCAAACACTGGCAATGTCTGCACCTACTTCATTTTTCAACATTTGAATGGCATACTTGACATTGTACACACCTGCATGCAATGCCGTAATCTTGGTTGGTGCGCCACTCGTATTGTTGGAGACGGTTATATTATTAGACAAGCCGGTATAAGAAAATTTTAAAGCAGTGGCCGTGTTAACTAGCGCAGGCTGTGCGGCCGTATCGTAAAAATTTCCATAATCATCTCTTATAGGGGTAAAGCCCAATGCACTAGTAATATCAAAATTAGCTATTTCGCCTATATTAATTTTTTTATTGATTCTACTGCTCAAAGAGGCAGTATCCGTTTTATTTAATTTACTGTCTATCCGTGTACTTAAAAAACTAGTATCTGTTTTTGTGATTAATTTAATTCTGTTAGATAAACTAAGTGTATCTGCACTATTTAATTTTAAATTGATTCTAGTACTCAAAGAGGCGGTATCCGTTTTGTTTAATTTCGTGTTTAGCGAACTAGTGATTAAAGTACTAGTGGGCTTAAGGCTGTCTGGGGTATTGTTTATTTTGTCGATGGATAAAAATACTTTTAAGTCTTTTAAATTGTCAACACCTGTGCCACCTTGGCTAAGCGCAATAATACCATTGATATTTTGAGCACCCACATTGTCTGCATAAAAAGAAAATGGCACATAGTTAATTTTTTGACTACCCATGTTAATGAATGATAAATCCCCAAGGGTATCTACTTCGATTTGTAAATATTTATCAGACTTAGACCAGTTGATATTTTCAAATGGACCCACGGTGATAGTTTTATTGGCTTCCATTTCCCCCACCACTATTGTAAATAAACCCAAGGCATTGGTAGTTACTGGGACAATTTCTTGGTATTCATTTTTATTACTATTGCTATCAGTTTTAATAGAAACCCGCACATTTAATAATTTATTAGGGATAGCAAGGCCACTGTTGCTTCTTGCAACAGCTTGAAAATTTATTCCCTTATTACTTTGGGCTTTTAAAAAAATAGGCCAAGTGAAAATTGAAAGGGCAAGCCCAATAAAAAAAACATATTTCATGGTATTATGTTTTAATGATTTTATAAGTTTTTATTTTCTTGAATTTATCGTCCACAATATAATGGATGACAATAAAGTAAATCCCCGTATTTGCCGAAAGCATTGGCAGTTCAATTTTAAAATTGACGCCAGAAAATGGTCCTTTCAATACCTGCTTGGTTTGACCAAAGGCATCTGCTACTTGTATGCTATTGATGAGGATGCCCAATTCGTCGCAAAAAATATGAATACGATCTACTACAGGATTGGGTCCGATGCCTACTTTTATATTTCTCATTCTAGTAGAAACTTCAATATTCCTATCACTATTGGGCTGCAATAAACCTCCCGTGAAAATAAAACCTGTTGGATGGACCAAGGTTTGTGTAAAAATAGTTTCTCCAAAGCTCCAAACCATGCCCGTATTTTCATGTTGGACCTGGCTGCTATTTACATTGACAAAAGCGGTAAATGATTTTTGTGCATGATTGTATTTTGAAAAAAGCAATGCAAGAAAAAGAAAAAATAATTGATACATTCTTTTAAAATTTATGAATAAATTGATAAATCAAAATTATTTTATAAAATCTGTTCACAACATTAAACCATACTAGAAATCAATCGAAAAATTTAATCTAAAAATTAGGTTCAATTGTATCTTTTTAATTGGTTATTAATTCTTCGCAATAGGCTAAGCTATTGCTATTCATTATTTTACGAATTGGGTTTATTGAGATAAAAAGATTTTAAACTAAGAAGCCATTCTTAACGCATTTTTATGTAACTTAAATTCAAATTAACTCTATGAAAAAATACATAACTCGATTTGGGCATTTATGTTTTTTAAGCTTTGCATTTTTAATGTGTTTGCCGGTGATTGCACAAAAAAAATATACAGATAAAGACATTGCCTCGATGAAACAAAAATTAGCTACTAGTGTTGCTGGACATGCTAAAGATGTGCAAGTAATGGTAGATCAAATTTTTAGTTTTGGAGAATTAGGATTTCAAGAATTTGAAACCTCTGCTTATTTAACCAGCGTTTTAGCAAAAAATGGTTTTGCTATTGAAAAAAATATTTCCAATGTACCCACTGCTTGGATGGCCAAATGGGGTTCGGGCAGTCCGGTGATTGCGTTAGGTAGTGATATTGATTGTATTCCTAAAGCTTCTCAAAAACCAGGGGTGGCTTACAAAGATCCAATCGTAGATGGGGCTCCAGGACATGGTGAAGGACATAATTCTGGACAAGCTGTAATAATTTATGCAGCCATTGCCATGAAAGAGATGATGGAGAAAGAGCACTTGCCAGGTACCATTGTTATTTGGCCAGGCGTTGCAGAAGAATTAGTAGGCACCAAGGCATGGTATATTAGAGATGGTTATTTTAAAAATATTGACGCTTGTATTTTTACCCATGTAAGTGGAGACTTTGGTTCTAATTATGGAGACAATGGAGGCAATGGTTTAGTGAGTGTGCGTTTTGATTTTAATGGAGAAGCGGCGCATGCTGCTGGCGCACCTTGGCGTGGTAAAAGTGCATTAGATGGTGTGGAACTTATGGACATTGGATGGAATTTTAAAAGAGAACATTTAAAACCCACCAATCGCTCTCATTATGTGGTCGTAGATGGTGGTGACCAACCCAATGTGGTGCCAAGTAAAGCAAGTGTTTGGTATTATTTTAGAGAACGCACTTATGAAGACATTAAAGCCAACTATGAATCAGGCATTAAAATTTCCGAAGGTGCAGCTTTGATGTCAGGTACAACTGTGACGCATCAAATTTTAGGCACGGCATGGCCAGGACATTTTAATAAGCCTTTGGCAGAAGCCATGTATGCCAATATTAAAAAAGTAGGCATGCCTACTTGGGACGATAAAGACATACAAATGGCTAAGGCAGTGCAAGTATTGGTGGAAGCCCCTAAAAAGGACAATGAAGGTAAACCGATTGATGGTTTAAAAACAACCATTGACAGTTTGAAAGGATCTGTTGCTTTTTCATGGGGTGGTGGTTCAGATGATATTGCGGATATTTCTTGGGCAGTGCCTACCATTGTGTTAAGGTATCCTGCCAATATTCCTGGGACCAAAGGGCATCATTGGGCAGACGCCATTGCCATGGCTACACCCATTGCCCACAAAGGTTCTTTGGCTGGCGCAGAAGCTACAGCCATGACTTTATTGGATTGCTTTACTAATCCTAAATTAATTGAAGAGGCCAAAGCCTATTATACCAATGTGCAAACTAAGGATATGAAATACATTCCATTTATTTCTGCCACCGATCCTCCTGCCATTCATTTGAATAAAGAAATCATGCAGAAATATAGAGAAGAAATGAGACCCTTTTATTATCAGCCAGAAAAATACGGCACTTATTTAGAGCAGTTGGGAATTACTTATCCAACAGTAAAAAAGCCCTAAGCCTTAAAATACTATATAATAAAAAAAGCTCGCAACTTAATTGAGGCGAGCTTTTTTATTGTAGGTAGTTAAAAAATGAACTAAGCTTTTTTTGCAATTTTTTCAATCGCATACACCAACTTATCTAAATCTTGTATTCTGGTGTACACATGTGGTGTAATGCGCACGCAACTAATATTTTCCCAAACAATGCCCACCGTATGAATTTTATAATCATTAAATAAAGCGTTGTCTAATTCACCAGGGGTCATGCCGTCAATGCTTACGCCGCAAATAGCGCAGGAGTAGGCATCCTTAAGCGAGGTTTTAATTTTTACTTTAGGAATATTTTGAACACGTGTGGCCCAATAATTTTTTAAATAGCGAATGCGTTCTTCTTTTCTTTTGCTACCAATGGCCGTATGAAAATTAACTGCCTCGCCAATTCCTTGTTCAATAGGAAAGCTTCTGGTACCAAGGGTTTCAAACTTTCTAATATCGCTGCCTTTAGGGTTATCGTTACATACCAAGGGCCAAATTTTTTCTATGTTTTCTTTTTTAATCCACAACATGCCACTGCCGATGGGGGCAGATAAAAACTTATGCAAGGAAGTACCAAAATAATCACAACCAAAATCTGGAATTTTAAAATCCATCAAACCAAAACTATGCGCACCATCCACAATGGTTTGAATATTGTGCTTCTTGGCTAAGTCACATAATTTTTTGACCGGCATAATTTGACCTACCCAATTCACCACATGCGTGATATGAAATATTTTTGTTTTTGGGGTGATGGCTTTTTCAAAAGCATTCACAATTTCTTCGTCATTTTCTATCGGATATTGTAAATTAAGTTGCGTATACACCAATCCTTCTCTTGCTACTCTTTGTTTCCAAGCATTGATCATATTGGGATAATCCTGTTTGGTACCAATCACTTCATCACCTGCTTTTAAATTCAATCCAAAAATTAATGTATTCAATGCCTCGGTAGAATTTCTGTTGATGGCAATTTCTTCAGGATCGCAGCCTGCTAGTTGTGCTAATTTATATCTAAGGGGTTCTCTGCCTTGATCCAAAATGCGCCACATAAAATAAGAGGGACCTTCGTTGGTCATCTTGTTAAAAGTATCTACCGCTTCTTGCACAATTCTTGGGCTAGGACTCACGCCACCATTGTTTAAGTTCACAAAGGCAGGATTAACAGTATAGCCTTGTTGAATCACCGACCAATAATCCTCATCTATGGCTAAGTCTTTGGCAGAGACTAATTTTTTCTGAAGGTTAAGGTGTTGAAATTCAGCAGCATGCGCTTGATTGAACAAGCTATTTGCGGAGAATGCACCTGCCATCAGGCCTAGGTGTTGGATAAAATTACGTCTGTTGGCCATAAAATTGAATTGTATAGGGAAGTTAAAAAATATTTCTCTAATTCAAACAGAGAATATTTTATGCGCAATCTTCGGTGGGTGCTAAATCTAGCAGCTCCGCCTCTGTATAAAGACGAGAATGTACTATAAAACGAAGGCCCATGGGTATTTCCAAAGAAAAACTGGAACCTCTTCCTGGGGTGACATCTATAGTAAGCTGAGTGTGCTTCCAGTATTCAAATTGATCTTTGCTCATAAAAAATTCACAACCTGCAATGGTGCCAATTTTAATATCACTGCCCCCTAGTTTAAATTCTCCTTTTTCAAAACACATGGGTTGGGAACCATCACAACAACCGCCACTTTGGTGAAACATTAAAGGCCCAAACTTTTCTTTTAATTGAGCAATTAGTTTTTCTGCCGCTGGACTTACTAAAACTCTTTCTGTCATAACATTGAATTTAAAAACAAAGAACTTTCATAAAGCATGAAAGTTCTTTGTAAGATAAAAAGTATTTTAGAGACCACTAAAAAAATCCTAGCTTATTTTTATCATAAGAAATAAGCATATTTTTTGTTTGTCTGTAATGACCTAACATCATTTTATGTGTTTCTCTTCCAAAGCCTGATTTTTTATATCCGCCAAATGGCGCATGGGCTGGATAAGCATGGTAGCAGTTCACCCAAACACGACCGGCTTGTATAGCGCGTGGTACTTGATACAATTCATGTGCATCTCTAGTCCAGACACCTGCACCTAAACCATACAAAGTATCGTTGGCAATGGCCAAGGCTTCTTCAGTAGTTTTAAAAGTAGTGACACTGGTGACTGGTCCAAAAATTTCTTCTTGGAAGACGCGCATTTTATTATGGCCTTTAAAAATAGTGGGTTGAATATAATAACCACCTGCTAATTCACCTTCTAATTTATTGGCTTCACCTCCACATAAAACCTCCGCTCCTTCTTCTTTTCCAATTTTTAAATAAGACAATATTTTTTCATACTGATCATTAGAAGCTTGCGCTCCCATCATTACAGTGCCGTCTAAAGGATGACCTACTTTAATGGCCTTGGTTCTTTCCACCACACGCTTCATAAATTTTTCATAAATACTTTCGTGTACTAAAATTCTAGAAGGACAAGTACAAACCTCCCCTTGATTCAAGGCAAACATTACTGCACCTTCTACAGCTTTATCAAAGAAGGCATCATCATGATCTGCTACAGATGGGAAAAATATATTAGGTGACTTGCCACCTAATTCCATGGTCACTGGAATTAAATTTTCAGAAGCATATTGCATAATTAATCTGCCGGTGGTGGTTTCACCTGTAAAAGAAACTTTAGAAATTCTTGGGGAGGTAGCCAAAGGCTTTCCCGCTTCTGGACCAAAACCAGTCACTACATTCAAAACACCAGCTGGTAATAAATCAGCAATGAGTTCCATTAAACATAAAATAGAAGTGGGTGTTTGTTCTGCTGGTTTTAATACCACGCAGCAACCTGCAGCTAAAGCTGGAGCAATTTTCCATGTAGCCATTAATAAAGGAAAGTTCCATGGAATAATTTGACCCACTACACCAATAGGTTCATGCACAATAATGCTTACTGTTGTTTCATCATGCTCTGAGATTGCGCCTTCTTCTGCTCTAATCACTCCGGCAAAATACCTAAAATGATCAACACAAAGCGGTAAGTCGGCAGCCCTTGTTTCTCTAATGGCCTTGCCATTGTCAATGGCTTCTACGGTTGCGAGGTATTCTAAATTGTCTTCAATCACCTGTGCAATTTTGATTAAGATATTGCTTCTGTAAGTGGGGGCCGATTTGCTCCAAGTAGGGAAGGCTTGATGGGCAGCATCAATAGCCAATTCCACATCTTCCTTGCCAGAGCGGGCAGCCTTGGTAAATACTTTTCCATCAATAGGAGAAACATTATCAAAATATTCCCCTTTAACAGGAGGTACAAATTTACCCCCAATAAAATTGTCATACTTGGCTTTAAAAGTAGGACGTTTTACAATCGTTGACATAGCTTTTCGTTTTGTTTAGAATGTAATTCTAGTTTTAAATCTGTATTTTTTATAGTATATTTAAGTCAGATTGTAGCACAAATCATTCAAGCTCATTTTGGGAAAAAATGAAAATTTCGGAATGAGTTGATTTACAATTTATTAACGATTACTACGATGACTAGATCCAGTCAATTGAAAGAAGTAGGCCTTACCAAGGAAAAATCATTGAAAACATTGGTGGAAAATAGAACCGCCTACACCTTAGATAAATGTGAGCTGAATGTTTTTGAAACACATCAGGCAGCAGCCTTAGTTCCATTGACATTCAATGACTTTGTAGTCACTAGTATGTTAAGGGGAAAAAAAATAATGCATTTGTATGACCATGCAGGTTTTGATTATATGCCGGGAGAGACCGTACTGGTGCCAGGAGGCGTGGAGATGAATATTGACTTTCCTGAGGCTTCTGTAGAAAACCCTACACAATGCATCGCGCTGGCCATCGACCATCAAAAAATTGAAAACACTTTGAGTTTTTTAAATGACAAGTATCCAAGAATGGGAGATACTTACTGGAAATTTAGCAAGAACAATTATCATTTTCAAAATAGTTTAGAGATTGCATCCTTGCTCAATAAAATTATTGCTGTTTGTTCTAGTAATATGCCTTTAAAAGATATTATTGCAGATTTGTCTTTACAAGAATTGATTGTCAATATTGTACAAGTACAAAACAAACTTGAATTAACAGAGGGTGAAAATAAAAATTCAAATGCACATCCACTTTCTTATATCACAGGTTTTATCAAAGCCAATATAACAGAGGATATTAAATTAGGTATTTTGAGTGAAAAAGCCTGTATGAGTAAAACCACATTTTATCGTTCTTTCAAAAAGGAATTTGGCATAAGTCCATTGGAATATATTTTATCCGAAAAAATCAAACACGCTAAAGAACTCTTAATTTTTCCCAATGCAGCTATTAAATCAGTGGCCTTTGATTGTGGTTTTAATGATGTGAACTATTTTGTGCGCCTATTTAAAAAAATGGAAGGCATTACGCCACATCAATATCAAATAATGCTACAAGGCAATACCATTTTACAATAGTGTTCATTTTTAATCATTTTATGCTATTGCCTTGCTAGGCCTAATAGCCTATAATATAAAATGGCGCCCCAGAAAAAATCGTGGACGCCATTTTTATCAAAAAAGTATTTAATACTTGTTTATTAAGTTTATATTTTAGGTAAGCTATAGCCGTTGTGGTAAGCCTTGGTGAAATATTCTTTATTGATGTCGTCATCAGTAAATAAGTTTTTATTGGTATCCCAGTTAACTTTCTTGCCTGAACGATAAGCAATATTGCCCATTTGTGCAATGGTGGCAATATGTGCACCTTCTTCTATAGGGCAATGTAAACTGTTGGGTGTATTGTTTCTAATGGCGCCAATAAAATTAGCCCAATGTAAATTCACCCCATCATCTTCTCTTTTATGCAATGGAATGGCTACTTTATTTTTTGCTTGTCTTTCTTCAATCACTTCCCATCCACCTCTATCTAAAATCAAAGTTCCATTGTTGCCAATGAAGGCGATGCCATGGTCGCGTCCGTAAGAACCATTGTCAATACCCATGGCAGAATCCCAAACCAAATTGAATTTATCAAATTCGTATAAAGTAGTTAAAGTATCTGGTGTTTCTTCTGCCAATTCTGGGTAAGCAAATTTTCCACCTAAAGCACTTACACTTTTTGGATTACCTGCTTTCATGCCTTGAATAGCATAGTCTAATAAATGCACGCCCCAATCGGTCATTAAGCCACCTGCATAATCCCAGAACCATCTAAAATGAAAATGGAATCTGCTTGCATTAAAATCACGCATTGGCGCTGGTCCTATCCAAGTTTTATAATCTACGCCTGCAGGCACTGCACTATTAGGCACAATAGGTTGAGGTCTCATCCATCCTTGATAACACCATACCTTGGTGGTACGAATATTGCCTAATTGTCCTGAATGCACCATTTCTAATGCCTCTGTAAAATGTTTTTGACTTCTTTGCCATTGGCCTACTTGTACAATACGATTGTATCTGTTTTTAGCCGCAATCATGGTATTGCATTCTCCAATAGAATTTCCTGCAGGCTTTTCTACATACACATGTTTTCCTGCAGCACAAGCATCAATCATTTGTAGTGCATGCCAATGATCGGGTGTGCCCACAATGACAATGTCAATGTCTTTTCTATCTAATATTTTTCTGTAATCGCTGTAGGTATCAATTTTTTGAACATTCGGTTGTTTGATTAATAATTCTGCTTTTCTTTTGTTCAAAACAGATTCATCAATATCACAAAGCGCAACTACTTCCACATTACTAACGGAAAGAGCACCTAAGGTATTAGCCCAACCCATTCCATTGACACCTATGGTCGCTACTCTTAAAGTATCGGTGGTAAAAATTTTACTGCTGGCAAATAAATTGGAAGTCATTAAAGCTCCAGAAGTCATGGCAGCGGTTCTTAAAAAAATTCGGCGGCTGTTCATATAAGCATCGTTTTAAAATAAGTAAATAAAGGACTAGGTTAAATATAATTATATTTTCTTCAATCCTTATTTTTTAAAGGGCATATTTTATAAACTAATAGAAAAATTCGAAGCTGTCTGCTACCACTTAAGGTGCATCGATAAGTTAATCACCCTGCCATCTAAAGGCGCCCATATTTCAGGAAAACTTGGATTGGTTAAAGGTGGAATGACTAGTGAGCCATTTTTATTCTGCCGCTTGTCAAATAGGTTTTCGCCATTCAATACAAAAATAGCCTTACCCACTGTATACCTTAGCATTAGGGCCATTAATAAATAAGGGGTTGTGGTGCTTCCGTTGTCTAAATATTGCTTACCTGTATAAGAAGATTCTATACCTACCCTAAAGGCATCGCTAAACTCGTAGGCAAAAACAGTAGCAAATTTATGTTTAGCAATTAAGGGCAATTGAGGATTACTGGCATTGTAATTTCTTTTTGCATCTGTATATACATAGCCAAAATATATTTCATAAGGCGCCTTCATAGCTTGTACATAAGTTTCTGTCCCTTTAGAACTAAGTGAATTGGTTTGATTCTCGTATAAATAAACAGGGGGTGTTGGAATATAACCTGGATAAACCGGGTAAAGTGGAAGGTAGTATTTATTTGAATTATAAATAATTGGATGATTCACTTCGTTATAAAAAACAGTTTGGTTTAAAGTAAGCTCCCAATGACTGATCCTTGTTTTATAATTAACATCATAATTAAAGCCTAAAGATTTTTCAGATGCTATGCCGGGTAGGAATCCTTGCAAATAATGATAATCTCTTTCGTCCATTTCAGAACTAAATAAGCTAGGTGTTTTGTAACCAGCGCCTCCACCCATACGCATGGTTACCTTGCTATTTACTTTATACATTAGAGACATTCTCGGCAATAAAAAATTACCATAGGTATTATTATGGTCTAGCCTTAAGCCCGACTGTAGAGTCAATACATCACTCATTCTCCAATCGTCTTGTAGGAATCCACCCATGGTAGTAAAGGCATCATTAGGAAGTAAACTACTATCGGGCAATTGTTTAGTAAAATTTTCTCCATTAAAATTTATACCCATTACTATATTATGTACTGTATACTTTTTGGTGTAGGCCAATTCAGAATACCAGCTTGCTTGTTTACCCTTCATACCAAATACATTAGTAATAATAGCTCTATTCATCATACTATAATTGGCCTTTGCAGTAAGTATACCACCATCACTGTATTTCTTTTCCCAAACACCATCTACTGTATTTCTTAATGTTTTATTTTGATTAAAAAATTGATGACTGAGAGATGGTTTTCCATTTAATACAGCCATGTCTCCACCATTTCTATCTTCATAATTAAAAGTATAGCCTAAGGTGATCGTAGCATTGTCTTTTCCGTAAATAAAAAATCGAGGATGTACAAAAACGCTTTTCACAGCAGGTACATCAGAAAAACCATCCTTATCTACATCTACCTCTTTTTGTTGAGTAGTTCCTGCATACAAGGAATAGCCCATACCTTTATTTCTACCAGAGAAAAATGTATTGAAATTTGTTTCTTTTAAACTAGAGTAGTTCATGGTTAAACTTTTTTCAGGTTTGCCCAGTTTAGGCTTTTTAGAAATTAAGTTTAACATTCCTGCAATGGCACCCCCTCCGTATAAAGTAGAACTAGCCCCTTTGACCAATTCTATTTGTTGTAAATCTAATGGTGGGATTTGTAAAATACTAAAACTACCTGCATAGCCTCCAAATAAGGGCATCCCATCTCTTAATATTTGGGTATATTTTCCTTGTAGTCCTTGAATTCGCATATCGGCATTCCCGGTGGCAGCGCTGGTTTGCTGTATTTGAATACCCGCAATATCACCTAGTAAACTAGCTATATTGCCCGGCTTAATTCCATTTTCCTCTTTCACTTCTTCTGAACCCAATACTTCGACCTTAGTGGGAAGGTCCTCAATTCTTGAATTGGTTCTTGAGGAAGAAACAATAATCACTTCTTCTAATTCTTCTTTTGCTGCTATTAGGCCTATGACTAAGGGACTATTATTTTTTCCTGTAAATTGAAAACTAGTATCCAAAACTTCAAAGCCTGTATGGCTTATAATGATATGAATATTTCCTACTGATAAATTTTTAATAATAAATTCTCCCTTCTCATTACTTATTCCTCCTTTATTTACACCCGCTACTTTTATAGAAACACCTGTTAAAGGAGTTCCTTCTGCTTTATCAATTATAGTTCCATGTAGGTCTTGGGCATTTACTACTTGCATAAATAAAATATTTATGATAACAAGCAGGGTATATATTTTTTTAAACATCAATTATTTTTTCTACTATTATTTATTAGCTACTAAAATTTTAAAACTACCTGGAATCATTTTAGGTCTTGTATTAGGCTTTGCATCTGCTGGTAGGGGTTCAAAATCGGCCGTAGGTAAATATATTTTATGTGTAGATTCATCAATGGCAATGGTTCTTGCCCCTTTTGCCGTAGGCATGTTTTCAAGCAAACTAAAATGATTCGCATCTGCTTCTTTAATAATACTCATCGTGCCTTCTCCGTTAGAAGTAAATATTAATTTAGTGCTATTGTCAAAGGCAACACCATCGCAGCCATCACCAATGCCAATGGTAGTAAGCATTTTACCTGTTTCTGCATTAATCACACCCAATAATTTTTCACCCCCTGCAAATAATCTTTTGGTGGCTATATCTATAGCAAGTCCGGTAGGTGATTCAATTGGTGCAATACTCCAATGCGCTTCTACTAAATGCGTATTGGCATTAATTACCACAATTTCATTTTTGTCTTCTACGTTTACAAATATTTTACCTGCTTCATTAGAGACAGCAGTTTCTGGTTTACCCCCTACTACCACTGTTGCAATCACTTGTAAAGTATTGGCGTCTATAAAACTTAGGTCCTTACTTCTTCCATTACAGGTAATAATCGTTTTTGAAAAAGGGTCATACATAATTGCATCAGGATTTTCACCAGTAGCAATAGTGGCTTTTATTTCATTATTACTTACATTAAATACATACACATTATTTAATCTTCCATTACTTGTAAATCCTAATTGATGAATTGGATCAAAAGCAATACCATGCACCCCAGTCGTATTGGGAATAAAACCAATGGAATCCCCAGTATTTTTATCTAAAATATTCACTTGAGTCCCATGAGAAACATATAATTTATTTCCGTAGACCGTTAAATAATCCCAACCCCCTGCACTTTTAATGGAAAAATTTTGATGCACTGCAAAATTTTTGTTTTGAGCCATTAAGCTATTGAAAAAAATGCTGAAACTTAATAGAACTAATATGGAACGAAATTCTTTTTTCATAGTTTTAATTTAATAGATAAAAATAGTCAATTCATGACAACGTCAAGATGAATTATATGAAAGGCGCTTATAAGTATGGTAGCACTTGAAGCAGTTTAACCTAAAGGAGGCTCCATAAGCCCCAAAGGCCTATTAAATATAGAATTACAACAATAAAAGAGTCAATCCCCATGCAAAAAATTTGTTTTTTGGAATGGATGACCATGCCTGCCATATAAATACCCGTTAAAATAATTCCTAAGACGGTTAAATAAATAACGGAGGGTTTTAGATTGGGTAAAATGGCGTCGCCTCCAATCATGGAAGCCATCAAAAACAAGACGGGTAAAAAGGCATTGCCGCCAAAAATATCACTCACTGCCATATTGTAATCTCTAATTTTTGCAGAGGCGATACCTGTAGAAATTTCAGGTAGGGCAGTACACAAAGCCAAAATGGTTCCTCCAAATAAAACTCCACTCATGCCCCAGCGGTTAGCCAAGGTCTCTCCAGTAATTTCTAATGCCCAACCTGCAATTAAAGTAATAATAGCACCTAGCGCAAGCACAATCATGGCACTCTTGATGCTGCCTTTAAAAGTAGATTTTGGAAATTTTAATTCATGTATTGATCTGGTAGGATTCACTTTTTTCTTAGCATCTACCATCTTAGAAATTAAAAAAATAGTGCCTAACCAAATAATCAATATTAACCATTCAAATGGAGTAGTTCTATAATAGATAAGAGAACTTGGAAATTGCTTACCAATAATTACAACAGATAAAATAAAAATTAAAGCGACTCCTTCTAATATTAAAATTTTAGAATGGCCTTTTTGAGTAAGGGGTGCAGACCTGCCCACTCCAAAAACATCTATCAGAGACAAGACCACTGTTTGTAGGGCAATCCCACCTAAAATATTACTAATGGCAATATCATAATCTCTATGATAAGCCGCTACTGCTGTAATAGCCATTTCGGGAAGGTTGGTAACAATTGCTAGAAAAACCATACCTCCAAAAGCTTCTCCTAATCCATAATGGGTAGTAATAGCATCAATGGCTTTGGTTAATTTAATGCCACTAACCCATATAGCAACTGTTGCCATTAAGAAAATGATAATAAGAAGTAAACTTGACAATAAGGTAAAATCCATGCTACACCATTTTTAGAGTAGTATAAAGTTACCAATAAAAAGAAGCACTTTAAAAACTAAAGGAAAGTGTTTGGTAATAATTGTAATGAAAATGATC
>JAPLEP010000042.1:0-99217 GCA_026391155.1 Bacteroidota bacterium | reverse complement strand
GCCTTTGCAGGAGCATAAAAATTAACCTCCTGAGCACCCCCGTAAATTACACCCAGCACGTTTTCTTGAGAGCGAAGCTGGCGGGCGGCTTTTTTGCCATTTTCGGTCCTCAAGTGGCCTTCGATTGTAATTGATTTCATTGCTGATTCTTTTTATTTTATATAAATAATTTGGACGGCGAAGGTATGAAATAATAAAGGAGAAACCAAAGTCTCTCCTTACTATTTCGTTTTATTTGATAACTATTTGATTATTAACTCCTTGCCTTTAATTGAGAATGTACAAATAGGCTGGTAATGCTCTTGTTTTCATAGGCATTTCTAATGGCTATGGCGAACAAATCGGCTACTGTCAATACCTGTATTTTTTTGGAGGGATGCTTTAATGGAATGGTATCGCAAACAACTAATTCCTCTAAAACGCTGTTTTCGATATTCTCATAGGCCTTCCCACTTAATACAGGATGAGTAATCATGGCTCTTACTGTTTTGGCTCCTTTTTCCTTTAAAAGGGCTGCCGCTTTGACCAAGGTTCCTCCTGTATCACAAATATCATCTACAATAACAATGTCTTTTCCAGTTACATCTCCAATCACCACCATACTTGCTATCTCATTGGCACGCTTACGGTGTTTATCACATATAACCATTTCAGCATTAAAATAATTAGCTACTTCACGCACTCTATTGGTACTTCCCACATCGGGTGCAGCAAAGGCTAAGTCTTGTAACTTTAATTGTTGAATATAAGGAATGAAAATGGCTGAACTATCTAAATGATCCACGGGTACATCAAAGAAACCTTGAATTTGTGCCGCATGTAAATCCATAGTAATTACACGGTGCGCCCCAGCAGCTTCTAATAAAGTAGCAATTAATTTTGCTCCAATGGCTACTCTCGGTTTATCTTTTCTATCCTGTCTTGCAAAACCATAATAAGGAATGACAGCAATAATTTTATAGGCACTTGCTCTTTTTGCCGCATCAATCATCATTAATAATTCCATCAAATTATCGGTTGGTGCATAAGTACTTTGAACTAAAAAAACATAATCGCCTCTGATACTTTCTAAAAAAATAGGCTGGAACTCTCCATCACTAAATTTTTGAATATTAATTTTTCCAATAGGGGCGCCGAAACGTTGCGCAATTTTTTCTGCTAAGGCTTGAGAGCCAGTTCCTGCGAATATTTTTACTGAAGGATTCATGTGGGTGGGATATGCGTCAAAGTTATAATTCTCGTTTCCAAAACATAAAAAATAACAGCTCTACTTTTCAACATCTCGCGAACTTATACACATATTGGATGTATTTTTTAGGTATTTATACGGCCGCTAGCGTTTTTTGATTCAAGTAGATTTGGCCTATGGGAAACAATATCAAAACCTGGGCATTGCAAGACCAACCGGTTCATAAGCTCTATTCAAAAGGGCCTAAACACCTTACCGATGTTGAACTTATAGCCATTTTACTACAACATGGGACCGTGCATCAAAATGCCCTCGAATTGGCTAGAACCCTGCTTGGTGCTTCTCAAAACAATTTACAAAAATTTGCAAAATTAAATGTAGCCGATATTTTAGCCTTAAAAATAAATGGGGTAGGCAAAGCAAAAGCCATTCGAATTTTGGCGGCCATCGAACTTGGTTCGAGAAGAATTTCAACGCCAATTACCAATAAACATATTCATCAAAGTATTGATGTTGTCCAACATCTTAAATACTTATTGCAATTTGAAAATAGAGAGTTATTTATGGTGCTCTTACTAAATCAAGCCAATAAAATTATTCACGAAGCAGTTTTAAGCGAAGGAGGCATTACTGGCACCATTGCAGATCCCCGACTCATTTTTAAATTAGCGCTTAGCCATGAAGCCACTGGCTTTATTATATGCCACAATCATCCCAGTGGTCAATTGCGTCCTAGTCAGATGGACAATGTTTTAACAGAGAAGATTAAAAAAGCTGCAGCGTATTTTGATATCAAATTAATCGATCACATTATAGTAAGCCTTGAAGGCTACTATAGTTATGCCGAACAAAATAGCAATTGGTAAAATAAACCTTCTGTTTAGGCTTGTGCGGTTGGCCCACCAAAATTCATTGGAATTTCTACAGGCAACATATCGGCAATGGTTCCATTGGCGGCTTCATATCTTTCTACATTTTCCACCAAGGCCTTCATAAATCTTTTGGCATGCATTGGAGTTAAAATGACCCTGCTTTTTACCTTGCTCTTTGGGGTGCCTGGCATTACATTGACAAAATCAACTACAAATTCGGCATTGCTATGTGTGATGATGGCCAAATTAGCATAAGATCCTTCGGCGATTTCTTCACTTATTTCAATGTTTAAGGGTTGGTTTGGGTTTTGTTCCATACTTTTTATTAAGGTCACAAAGATACAGGGGATGGAATGTTAAAAAAAAATTACAATTCTGCCCTACACAAGAACTAAATTTGCTTCATGTTAGTATTAGATGGAAAAATAGCCGCCGCCGCCGTAAAAGCAACCCTTTTAGAGCAAACTCAAGCCCTTAAAGCCGCTGGCAAAAGAATGCCTCATTTAGCTGCCATATTGGTAGGTAATAATGGAGCGAGTGAAACTTATGTAGCCAGCAAGGTAAAAAACTGCGAAGAAACCGGTTTTGGTTCTTCTTTATATAGAATGGACGCAGATGTGGCCGAAGCTGTTTTATTAGCAAAGATTGCCGAGCTCAATCAAGATCCTAATTGCGATGGCATATTAGTGCAATTACCCTTACCAAAACATATTAAGGAATCCAAAGTGATTGAAGCCATTGACCCTGCTAAAGATGTAGACGGTTTTCATCCTGTAAATGTGGGAAGACTAGTGCAAGGGTTAAATACTTTTATTCCAGCCACGCCTTATGGAATTATTTTAATGCTTGAACATTTTAACATTGAAACCAAAGGAAAAAATGCAGTGGTAATTGGAAGAAGTAATATAGTAGGAAGACCCATGAGTATTTTATTAAGTAGCAATATTAATCAAGGAAATTGTACTGTTACTATTTGTCATAGCCATACCAAAAATTTAAAAGAAATTTGTTTAGGGGCCGATATTATTGTGGCTGCCTTAGGGGTGCCTAATTTTTTAACTGGCGATATGATCAAACCTGGTGCCGTAATTATTGATGTAGGTATTACCCGCGTAGAGGATGCGACCGCCAAAAAAGGTTTTAGAATTAAAGGTGATGTGAACTATGAAGAAGCCTGCGCTAAAGCATCTGCTATTACACCAGTTCCTGGAGGTGTAGGGCTTATGACCATTGCAGGATTATTAAAAAATACCATCAAGGCTTACCAAGGTCTTTAACTTCGAAATAATTTATACATTTTAACTTGAGTACAACTACCCAATATCCAGTGATGGAAATGTTTTATTCTTTGCAAGGCGAAGGATACCACCAAGGCAAAGCGGCTTATTTTATTCGCTTGGCCGGATGTGATGTGGGTTGTGTTTGGTGTGATGTAAAAGAAAGTTGGGATGCCAGCAAGCATCCGGTTTTATCTATCGATGAAATTGTATCAAGTGCTTTAGCGCATCCTGCTCGTTTGGCCATTGTTACTGGTGGCGAACCTTTGCTGTATAATTTAGACGCTCTTACTGCTGCTTTAAAAAAAGCAGGCTTTGAAGTAAATATTGAAACATCTGGTTCTAGCCCCATGTCTGGGAATTGGGACTGGGTTTGCCTTTCACCTAAAAAATTTAAAGCACCACTTAATGAAAACATTCAAGCTGCTTCAGAATTAAAAGTGGTAATTTTTAATACCCACGACTTTGAATGGGCCGAAACCTATGCCAAACAAGTGCCTGCTAATTGCAAATTATACTTGCAACCAGAATGGGACAAAGCCAATCAAATTACCCCACTGGTAATTGAATACATTAAGGCCCATCCCAAATGGGAATTAAGCGCACAATTGCATAAGTACATACAAGTACCCTAATTTGTATATTTACAATACATTGTAGGACATCTATGAAATACAAACTATTTTTTTTAGCCTTTGCCATAGGCTTGAGTTTTCAATCAAGCGCACAGGATAATTCAAAAAATAAAGCTACTGCTCAAAAAATTTACGACAAAGCCATAATTGAATTAGACAATAAATCTTTTTCTCGTGGTATTAATTTACTTGAAAGCGCCATTCAAAAAGACAGTAGTTTAACAGATGCCTACCTTAGCTTATTTCAAACTTATTTGGATACCAAGCAATACAAAAAAGCCATTGCTATTTTTGAAAAAATACAAAAGGCTCAACCTGATGAGGCCTTGCCCTTTATTGTAAAATATGCTATGGCTTATGTTAGTCTAGGTAATTATACAAAGTCATTTTATATTTTGGATCCGCTGGTAAAAAACAATCAACTGCCTGCTTATTTAAAAACTAAGGCTGCAGACCTACTTAAAGTTTGCGCTTTTGCGATGTCCAATCCCATTCAAAATGACATTAGTGTAAACAATGCAGGCGACAGTATTAATTCCGAGGCCGCAGAATATTTTCCAAGTGTTACCGTCCAAGACAGTTTATTTTTATTTATGCGCCGTGCCAATTTATCTAGAGAAGATTTTTATTACAGTACCCTTAGCAAAAAAGGTTTTTCTAAGGCAAGGCCTTTAGCCGATAATTTAAATGATGCCGATAAAAAAGGCAGCATGAGCCTCACCCAAGATTTAAATACCCTCTACTTTGCTGCCGACTATGGACCAAAAGGTTATGGCCGTTATGATATTTACAAAGTAAACAGAACTGCAAAAGGCTGGTCTGATCCAAAAAATTTAGGCAAAAACATTAATTCAGATTTTTGGGACAGCGCGCCAAGTGTTGCCCCCGATGGTCAAGCACTTTATTTTTGTAGTAATAGAACAGGCGGTTATGGAGGTATTGATATTTATGTGGCCTACCGAAATGAAAAAGGATTTTGGGATGAAGCAGTAAATATGGGGCCCAATATTAATACTGCAGGAGATGAACAAACCCCTTTTATACATGCCGACAACAGAAGTTTGTATTTCTCATCAACAGGTTGGCCTGGTTTTGGTGCCGCCGATTTATTTGTTTCAAGAAAAAAATTAGATGATACATGGTCTACCCCAATCAACCTTGGTTATCCAATTAATACCTATGAAAACGAAGGCAGTATTGCGGTGGCCAGCAATGGCATGAATGCTTATATTGCCAGTGACAGAAGCGATAGCAAGGGCGGTTTGGACATTTACAGCGTTGTTTTATCGGCTGCTACGCGTGCCAACAAAACTTTTTATTTAAAAGGATTCATTGCTGATGCTGTTTCAAAAAAACCATTAGCTGGAGAAGTGGTTTTAGTGAACCCATTGGATGATAGCAGCAATATGCAAATAAAAGTGGACAGCAATGGCTATTTTGTTTTAGGACTCCCTTATTTTGATAGCTTGGGCATTAGAGTCAATAGCCCCAATCATATTTATGCCAGTACTTTTATTTCCGCGGATAGCTTAGAATATTTATCGGGTACTAATTTTCAATTTTACTTAGCCCCCATCATTAGTTCTTTTGCGCAAAATTTTAAAAATGTATTTTTTGATTTAAATTCTGCAAAATTGAAAAAGAAATCAAGAGTAGAATTAGATGCCTTGGTGACTTATTTGGCAGCTACTCCTAATGCGACCATCCTTTTAGAAGGGCATACAGATTCCAAAGGCGATAGCATTCAAAATAAAAACATGTCTGAAAAAAGAGCCCAGGCCATTGCCAATTATTTAATTACCAAAAAAATAGCCCCAAAAAGAGTGAGCCATATTGGCCTTGGCGCTAAATTCCCAATTGCAGACAATGCTACCGAAGAAGGAAGATCAAAAAATAGACGCAGTAGTTTTATCATCACCTTACCCAATGCCAAAGAAGTTTTAAAATAGCGTATAAATACCTTGAATTCATGTAGTATAAAGCTTGATGTTTGCTAGATGTCTAAAGAAATATGGTATGCCATCGCAATCAGTAAGTTGATGGGGCTCAATGATATTGAACGAAAAACTATTCTTGAATTTTATGGTTCGGCTGTTCGAGTTTTTGAGGAACATCAAAAAAAGCAAGCTGGTTTTCTTGAATTGAATCTATTTCAAAAAAATATTTTGATTGGAGAATGGCCACTAGCAGAAGCAGCCGAAGAAATAATTTTTTTAGACAAACATGAAATTAAATGCATCAGTATTTTAGATGCAGCTTATCCCAGTCGACTCCTTCAATGCAAGGACGCACCCATTGTATTATATATAAAAGGTTCGGATCAATTTAATTTACCACAACTCATTAGTATTGTTGGTTCACGTCAACATACGATACAAGTACAAAAAGTAATTCAAGAATTATTGGAAGGACTAAAGCATTTAAACATTGGTGTCATCAGTGGCATGGCCTTAGGGGTGGATGGCATCGCCCATCAAACTGCTTTACAATTAAATTTACCTACTTGGGGTGTGCTTGCGCATGGTTTAGATCAAATTTATCCTATCCAACATCGAAAACTGGCCATTGAAATGCTTCAAGAAGGAGGTTTAATTACCGAATGTAGAAAAGGCACCATTCCACTTCCTTATTTTTTTCCAAGAAGAAACCGAATTGTGGCTGGCCTTTCTGATGCTACCATAGTAGTGGAAACAGCCATCAAAGGGGGTAGTATGATTACCGCCAATCTAGCCTTTGGGTATGATAGAGAAGTATTCGCTGTTCCTGGTAAGATTCACGATGCAAAAAGTAAGGGTTGTTTACATCTTATAAAATACCATAAAGCACAGGTTTATCATGATCCCACACATCTACTTGAAAATATGAACTGGCCCTTTTCCAAGCTTGCGCCTGCTATCAAACAAACAAAATTAATACTGGATCCCGAGCTTCAAAGGGTCTTATTGCTCATTGAAATGCAAGGCCCCATTCATCGGGACACCATTGCTAACCACTTAAAAATCAATGCTAGTTTGCTGTCATCACAGCTACTTTCCCTCGAAATGGAGGGTTGTATACAATTATTGGCCGGCAACCTATACAGCATGCTATAAAAAAGGATTTTGCCTAAATAAGCCAAGGCCCTATCTTTGCCTATGGCAACAAGAAATACTAGCAACAACTCCCGCATTTTTGGTCAAGGCTTAACATTTGATGACGTATTGTTAATGCCCGCTTATTCTGAAGTTCTTCCTTCAGAAGTAAACATACACACACAGTTGACCAAAAACATCAAATTACACACGCCTATTTTATCCTCGGCGATGGATACTGTAACTGAAGCACAATTGGCGATTGCCTTGGCCCGTGAAGGCGGCATTGGTATTTTACACAAAAACATGAGCATCGAAAGACAGGCCGAGCAAGTGCGTAAAGTAAAACGTAGTGAAAGCGGAATGATTGTTGACCCTATTACTTTAGAAGTAACCGCCACTATTGGAGATGCCTTAAAATTAATGAAGGAAAATAAAATTGGAGGTATTCCTATTGTTGACAAAACTAATAAATTGGTAGGCATTTTAACCAACCGTGATTTACGCTTCGAAACCGATCGTAAAAGAAAGGTAAGCGAAGTAATGACCAAAGAAAATTTAGTCATTGCACCAGAAGGCACCGATTTAAGAAAAGCAGAAAAAATTCTTCGTCAATATAAAATTGAAAAATTACCTGTTGTCAATAAACAAGGAAAATTAATTGGCTTAATTACTTACCGCGATATTTTACAACTAAGCGCTTTCCCCAATGCAGTAAAAGACAATATTGGTCGCTTATTAGTAGGTGCGGCACTAGGTATTACCAAAGATTTATTAGATCGCGCTGCTGCTTTGCAAAGCGTAGGCGTAGATATTGTTTCTTTAGATAGTGCGCATGGTCATAGCAAAGGCGTAATTGAAGCTTTAAAACTGCTAAAGAAAACTTATAAAAATTTACCGGTTATTGCAGGCAATGTGGCTACTGCCCAAGGCGCATTAGCCATGGCAAATGCAGGCGCAGATGCAGTGAAAGTGGGCATTGGACCAGGTTCTATTTGCACAACGCGTATTGTAGCGGGTGCAGGTGTTCCGCAATTAACAGCCATTTTAGAAGCAGCCAAAGCATTGAAAGGAAAAAATATTCCAATCATTGCAGATGGTGGTATTCGTTATACTGGTGATATGGTAAAAGCCTTAGCCGCTGGCGCCAACTGCGTAATGATGGGTAGCATTTTTGCAGGTACAGAAGAAAGTCCTGGAGAAACTATTATTTATGAGGGACGTAAATTTAAAGGATACCGTGGCATGGGAAGCATTGGTGCCATGAGTCAAGGTAGTGGTGATAGATATTTTCAAGAAAATGAATCTGATTCAAAAAAATATGTGCCAGAAGGAATTGAAGGTCGTGTAGCTTATAAAGGAAATTTGCATGAGATTGTTTATCAGTTTGCGGGCGGGTTAAAAGCAGGCATGGGCTATTGCGGAGCAAAAACTGTAAAAGATTTACAAAAAGCAACCTTTGTACAAATTACCAATGCGGGCATGAGAGAGAGTCATACCCACGATGTGGAAGTAACTAGAGAAGCGCCTAACTATAGCAAAAAATAATTCACCCTTTATAACCCGGGCCTTGAAAAAAATTATTTTTTTCTTTTTATTCTTTGCTGCCAGCTTGTGGTCTAAAAATGTCCTAGCAGAGAACAGCACAGAAGTCACCGCCAAATTACAAGTAAGCGTTTTAACCTGCGCTGCAGGAGAAGATATTTATACGGTATGGGGCCATACTGCAGTGAGAGTCATCGACAGCATCAATCATACCGACATAGTTTTTAATTATGGCACATTTGATTTTAACGAACCTAACTTTTTAGCCAAGTTTGTCAAAGGCAGTTTATTGTATTTTGTTTCTGCCAATAATTACAACGATTTTATTGCTGAATACAAATTTGAACAAAGGCAGGTAGTGGAGCAAGTGTTAAAACTATCTATGGCTGAAAAAAATAAATGGTATGAAGCGCTAAAAATAAATATGTTGCCAGGCAATCGTCAATACTTATATAATTTTATTGAAGACAACTGCACCACACGCATAAAAGATGGCTTGTTTAAAAATTCGGCATTTCAACCCGTGGGCATTAAGGTACCTTCTTTTAGATCTGAAGTAGTTAAAGCTCCTTATGCACAAGGCTTGCCTTGGATTGGCCTAGGTATTGATTTATTATTGGGCGCCTACGCCGATCAAAAACCTAGCGATTTTCAAGCTTCCTTCTTACCCGCTTTATTACACCAACAAATAGCAACTACAAGAAAATTAGTAGTGGCTAACAATACCCTAGTAATTGTCAATCAAAAAATGACGAGCAACGCTACTCCATTTTTTATTTTAGTGGTAGGCTTATTGATTTATTTGTTTGCATCAAAGTGGAACAGCTTGATCACGCAAAGGATGGCTAAATTTTTTGATCTTATTTTATTACTTTCTTTTAGCCTAGGTGGTGCCCTAGTATTATACATGGGCTTTATTTCAGCACATACCGCATGTTTTGAAAATTATAATATTATGTGGTTGCACCCATTTTACTTAATTGCACTTGTTTTTTACTTTGTGAAAAATGAAATCATTGGTAAAATAGGGTTATTATTTTTCGCCTCTACTATTGCCCTAATTATCACAAGTTATTGGCTGCCGCAACATTTTTCAAAAGAAGTTTGGGTATTGATGGCTTCAGCGCTCTTATTGAATTACCGATTAATTGAAAAAGGACGCATCAATTCATTATTTAAATAAATACGATGTCAAAAATAATATTAATTACAGGCGCTAGTTCGGGTTTTGGAAAAGCCATTGCAGAAAAATTTGCTGCGGGTGGATGGAATTTAATTTTAACCGCACGCAGAAAAGAAAAACTGGAAGCGGTGGCTAGTGACATAGAAAAAAAATATGGGGTGAAAACTTTGTCCTTAATTTTTGATGTGCAAAACAAAGAAGCTGTATTTCAACAAATTGGGGGTTTACCTATCGAATGGCAAGCCATTGATTTATTAGTGAACAATGCTGGTCTTGCCTTGGGTAGAGACAGCTTTGAAAATGCCAATATTGAAGATTGGGATACCATGATTGACACCAATGTTAAAGGTTTATTGTATTGCTCCAAAGCAACACTGCCTTACTTAATTAAACAGCAAGGGCATATCATTAATATTGGCAGCACCGCAGGTAAAGAAGTATACAAGGATGGTAATGTGTATTGTGCTTCTAAACACGCAGTAGATGCCATCACCAAAGCACAAAGAATAGATTTATTGCAGTACAAAATAAAAGTCACGGCCATTCATCCTGGTGCTGTGGAAACAGATTTTTCTTTGGTAAGATTTAAAGGAGATGCTGCAAAGGCTGCAACAGTGTATGCTGGCTATGAACCTTTAAAAGCAGAAGATATAGCAGACACTGTATGGTATGTGTCCAATTTGCCTAAGCATGTTTGTATCAATGATTTAGTAATGACCTGTATCGCCCAAGGAAATTCAATTACGATACACAAGGACGCTTAATTTAACCTAGCTGAAAAAATTTATCCGAAATCAATCTCCGTATTATCTCCAATATTTAAAGTACGGCTTAATCCTTTCACGGCTGCATCACTTCCTATCAATGAATTGTCTAAAACTACTTCATCTAGTGTAGTATAGGAGCCTATGATACTTTCTTTGACTACCGAACTCTTAATGGTGGTATTGCTTCCTATAGTGACATGTGGGCCAATGATGGAATGCTCGATCACACAGCCTTCTGCAATACTTACCGGTGCAATGATGATACTATTTGGATAGCTATCTGGGTTTATTGCCAAGCCTCCTGTTTTCTTAAGTAATACCGCATTGGCTTCTAATAAATTTTCTTTCTTGCCGCAATCGTACCAATGCTTTACTTTAAAGGATCTAAATTCAACTCCTTTTTTGATCATGCAATCCAATGCATCTGTTAAATTGTATTCTCCATTAGATTTGATGTCTTCTTTAAAAAGTTGTTGAAAACATTCAAACAAAATTTTTGATTCTTTAATTTTATACAAACCCACCAAGGCATTATTGCTTTTTGGAATAGAGGGCTTTTCCACTGCGTGTTCGATTTTACCTTCCTCGTCCATTTCAACGACACCAAACTGTCTTGGATCATCCACTTTTTTAATACCCAACATGCTAAAAGGGCTCTTCATCACTTCTTTGAGGTCAAATTCGCAGATGGTATCTCCCAGTGCAATAAAAACTTCCTCTTCTCCCACTATTTTTTTTGCCAATTCAATGGCATGGGCCGTTCCATTGCGTTCGTTTTGATATACAAAATGGGTAGTTAAATGAGGGTATGTGGCTTGTACATAATCCTGAATTTTATCTCCCAAATAACCTACAATAAATATAAATTCGGTAATTCCCCCTTCTCTGAGCTGATCTACAATAAAACTAAGTATGGTTTTGCCCGCCATCGGAATCAATGCCTTGGGCTGTGTGTAGGTATGTGGTCTAAGTTTTGCGCCAGCTCCAGCAACCGGTATAATAGCCTTCATTTTTTACTTTTTAGGGGGTGATAAATGTAGCAAATAACTGTTAGTAAAACTGCAAATTTGCGTCTCAATTAGGCCATTTCAGCAAAAGGCATTGAAAATGTGGATATTAGGCGGCTAACTGTTGAAACTTGGACTTTGACTAGGCTCATTAATGATTTATTTTTGCAAAATAGAACCCTAAAAATACAGCCATGCAAAGAGATACCCTTGTATTTGACATTATCCGTCAAGAATTAGAACGCCAAAGAAGAGGCATTGAATTAATCGCTTCTGAAAACTTTACCAGCTTACAAGTTATGCAAGCCATGGGTGGTGTGATGACTAATAAATATGCAGAAGGTTATCCAGGCCGTCGTTATTACGGTGGTTGTGAAATTGTAGATAAAACTGAAACTTTAGCCATTGATAGATTAAAAGAAGTTTTTGGTTTGGAATACGCAAATGTGCAACCACATAGTGGTGCCCAAGCCAATGCTGCGGTGATGCTTGCTATTTTACAACCAGGTGATGCTATTTTAGGATTGGACTTAAGCATGGGTGGTCACTTAACACATGGTAGTGCGGTGAATTTTTCTGGTAAAACTTATACGCCTCATTTTTATGGAGTGGTAAAAGAAACAGGGTTGATTGATTATGAAATGTTAGAAAGCCAAGCAAGAGCACATAAGCCTAAATTAATTATTTGTGGTGCTAGTGCTTATAGCCGTGATATAGATTATGCACGCATTCGTAAAGTAGCTGATGAAGTGGGTGCTTTTGTACTTGCCGATATTGCACACCCTGCAGGATTAATTGCAAAAGGTTTATTAAGCTCTCCATTTAATCATTGTCATTTTGTAACATCTACTACACATAAAACTTTACGCGGACCACGTGGTGGCGTTATTATGATGGCGAAAGATGGTGAAAACACACTAGGATTGAAAGATGTAAAAGGAAATTTAAGATTATGGTCCAATGTAATTGACATGGCAGTGTTTCCAGGTACACAAGGTGGGCCATTAGAACACGTGATTGCTGCTAAAGCCATTGCCTTTGGAGAAATTTTATCTGATGAATTCACGATGTATGCAAAGCAAGTGCAAAAAAATGCACAAGCTATGGCTGCTGCATTTGTTGCTAAAGGCTATGAAATTATTAGTGGCGGTACCGATAATCATTTAATGTTAATTGATTTACGCAATAAAAATATTAGTGGTAAAAAGGCAGAACAAGTTTTAGGACATGCCGATATTACCGCCAATAAAAACATGGTGCCTTACGATGATAAATCGGCCTTTGTGACTTCAGGTATTCGTTTTGGCGTGGCTGCTATCACTACACGCGGTATGTCTGAAACCCATATTCCTTTTGTAGTAGAAGCTATTGACAAAGCTTTAATGAATGCAGACAATGAAACTGTATTAGCGGATACAAAAAAAGACGTGAACAAGTTTATGGAGCAGTTTGTATTGTATCCGGAATTAGGATAAGCTAAGCATTTGACTTTAATGAGTTTAATCAGTATAGAAAGAACCTCCCTCACCCGGAGGTTTTTTTATTTGAAATAGATTAACTTTATACTATGATACAAAGAATACAAACCATTTGGCTTTTATTGGCCAGCGCTGCAGCCTTTTCCGCTTTGCGTTTTCCTTTTTATTATACGCCTACGCCCCTTGCTTTAGAAATTAATGGTAGTGCTCAGTACAGCACACTTATCTCTTTGGCATTTAGTGCTTGCCTTTCTTTTATCACTATCTTTTTATACGGCAACCGTATGTTGCAACTCAAAGTTGTGCTTGTTAATTTTTTATTGTCGGTACTCATCGGCTACTTCATTTACAAAGTAGTCATAGCCAATCCAGGTGGCGGCTTCACCTTACCTTCTCTTGCATTATTCATCATGCCTATTTTACAAATTATGGCAGTAGTGAATATTTACAAAGATGAAATGAAAGTGAAAAGCGCAGATAGGTTACGATAGTCAATTAGTCCAAGTACTTCCCTGTTTGAGAAGCCTTGGATTTGGCTAAACCCTTGGGTACACCCGCATAAACGACAGTTCCACCACCCTCGCCCGCCTCTGGTCCCATATCAATGACCCAGTCGGCTACTTTAATAATGTCGGTATTATGTTCAACAACTATTAAAGAATGCCCTTGTTCTATTAAAGCATTAAAGGCTTTTAATAATTTATGAATATCATGAAAGTGCAAGCCCGTTGTAGGCTCATCAAATATGAATAACATTTTATTGCTTGCTTTGCCCTTGCCTAAGAAACTTGCCAACTTAACTCTTTGTGCTTCCCCTCCACTTAAAGTACTACTGCTCTGTCCCAACTTTACATAACCTAGTCCCACTTCTTGTAAAGGACCTATGGCGAGTACGATATTTTTTTCTTCACTAAAAAATTCTATGGCCTCATCTACACTCATCTCAAGTACCTCGTAAATATTTTTACCTTTGTATTGAACTTCTAATACTGTTTCTTTAAATCTCTTTCCTCCACAATCCTCACAGGTTAAATGTACGTCGGCTAAAAACTGCATCTCTACTAATTGTTCTCCTTCTCCTTTACAGGTATCGCATCTGCCTCCATCTACATTGAAAGAAAAATGCTTAGGCAAGAAGCCTCTAATTTTTGAAAGCGCCTGCTTGGAATATAAATCTCTAATAGCGTCGTAGGCTTTAATATAAGTTACCGGATTAGACCTTGATGATTTTCCAATAGGATTTTGATCCACCATTTCTATTTGATCAATCAAGTGTAAGTCGCCACTAATAGCATTGTACCCTCCCACTATTTCAGTAGGTAATTGTTTTGCTTTTAATAAAGCATTGTACAATACTTGTTTCACCAAGGTGGTTTTACCACTTCCACTCACTCCACTTACTACACATAAACTATGCAGTGGAACATTTACATCAATGGTTTTTAAATTATGTAAATAAGCCCCTTCTAATTTTATAAAGTGTTTAGAAATTCTTGTTTTAGCAGGAATAGGTATACTTAAAGTACCACTCAAATATTTTCCCGTTAAACTATTTTTATCTTTGATAAGTGCTGCTGCATTGCCTACTGCTACTACTTCTCCACCCTGATGCGCTGCTAAAGGACCCATGTCTATGATATGATCGGCATGGCGCATAATTTGTTCGTCGTGCTCTACCACCACTACCGTATTGCCTAAGTCTCTTAAGTTTTGTAATACTTTAATAAGCCTTTCAGTATCTCTTGAATGTAGGCCAATACTTGGCTCATCTAAAATATATAAAGAGTTCGTTAAATTAGATCCTAAGCATCTGGTGAGTTGTATTCTTTGACTTTCTCCACCACTTAAACTATTGGCAAGCCTTGACAAGGTTAAATAACCCAAGCCTACATCCATTAAAGTTTGAATGCGTTGTTCTAATTCAATTAATAAACGCTTGGCTACTTGTTGATCATGCTCCGATAATTTTAATTGCGTAAACCAAACTTGTAAATCTTTTACAGGCATGGCGCATAATTCTCCAATATGTTTGCCTGCAATTTTTACATACAAGGCTTCCTTGCGCACGCGGTAACCTTCACAATCGGGGCAATTGGTTCTTCCACGATACCTACTTAGCATTACCCTAAATTGTACTTTATATAAATGCGCTTTTACATCTTCAAAAAAAGCATCTATGCCTAATGCCTTGCCCACACCCTTCCACAATTGTGTGGTTTGAGCCTTGGTTAATTTATTGATGGGTTGATGAATAGGAAAACCTGCCTTGCCTGCCTCTTTTACAAACTGATCCTTCCACCAAACTAATTTTTCTCCCTTCCATGGCGCCACCCCTCCATCATAGACCGATAAATTGGTATTGGGTATGACTAAGTTTTCATCAATACCCAAAACCTGACTATATCCTTCACAAGTTGGACAAGCACCATAGGGATTATTAAAAGAAAATAAATTAGGACTAGGCTCATCAAAATTCATTCCATCTAAAGTGAACTTATTATTAAAAGTTTTTAAAATGGTTTCATTTTGTTCCACCCATAAGAGGCCTTCCCCTTCGTAAAATGCCGTACCTATCGAATCACTAATTCTGTGAAGATCATCTTCCTCAAATGCTTTCACTACCACACGGTCAATTAAAACATAAACATCATGTGCCTTAATGGTTTTTGTTATTTCGGCCTTGGTCATGGCTAGCGCATCTTCAATTCTTAAAATACTTGATGCATTTGTTTTTGAAGATGCTCTTAAATAAATTCTTGCAAAACCTTTTTGTAATAAAATGTTTAGCTCTTCCTGAATATCTCTTTTGGCTTGTTGCTTAAAGGGTACGATAATGACCATCTTGTCTCCAGCTTTCCCTTTTTGAATAAACTCCAAAACATCCTGCACATCCTGCTTTTTTACTTCCAAACCGCTAATGGGCGAGTAGGTTTTTCCCACCCTTGCATAAAAAACCCTTAGGTAATCATAAATTTCGGTCATACTTCCCACCGTACTTCTTGGGGTGCGGGTCACCACCTTCTGTTCAATGGCAATGGCCGGGCATAGCCCCTTGATATAATCTACATCCGGCTTACCCATACGAGACATGAACTGCCTTGCATAGGAAGATAAGCTCTCCGCATAACGCCTTTGGCCTTCTGCAAATAAGGTATCGATGGTAAGAGAGGACTTTCCACTTCCTGAAACCCCAGTAACCACAATAAACTGGTTGCGCGGGAACTCAACAGATACATTTTTCAAATTATGTACCCTAGCACCCACTATTTGAATGTCATTATTTTCCGTCTTTGCTTTTTGTGCTTTTTTAGTGCCTGCCATATAGCAAAATAACAGATTATAGCCCATTTAGTTGTAGAAATTTGTTCCTTTTTGACTATTAAAAATGTGGATAGCTTTTAAAAGAATTTCTTGTTTTCCACAAACGCAATTTCAGTCATTATAGCTAGTAATTTGTATCTACTAACCCATCGAAACCTACCCTAAAACAAATGAACAAAGAAATTCAACTATCAGACAACGAACTTATTCAGTCCTTCCAAGACGGCAATTCTCGTGCTTTTGATGCCTTATTAGAGCGCCACCAAAATAGGATTTACAATGCCATTTTATTCATGGTCAAAGACAGCTACTTGGCCGAAGACCTTTTTCAAGAAATTCTAATCAAGGTCATCGACAACCTAACACAAAAAAAATATGCCGAAGAAGGTAAATTTTTACCTTGGGCTTTACGTATCTCTCATAATTTTGTGGTGGACCATTTTAGAAAAGTAAAACGCACCCCTACGATCAAAACTAGCGACGATCAAGATTTGTTTGAAATTATCAAACATTCTGACCATCCTGCCGATTACAAAATGACCCGTGCGCAAACGCATAAAAATATTCAAGAATTGGTAGACCTTTTACCAGAAGAACAAAGAGAGATAATTGTATTAAGACATTATGCCAACCTTAGCTTTAAAGAAATTGCTCAAATGACCAATTGCAGTATCAATACTGCCTTAGGTAGAATGCGTTATGGTTTGATTAACTTAAGGAAGATGATGATCGAGCGCGGCATGAGTTTGTAGATTTATATTCGTCTTTTATAAAATATTAAGACTCCATAAATCACTCTAATGATTTATTAAAAAAGCTCCAACAGGAGCTTTTTTAAATTCAATAACCTTTATCTCGAATTTGCTTTACTGGCGCTGCATTGTAGCCAATTCAAATATTCTTTAGCATCTGGCGTATAGCCTACTGGATTGGATAGCATTTTTTGTGCTGGACTCATCACCACATATAAAGGCTGCGTTACCTGATTGAAATTTTCGGCCTGGAAAGTAGCCCACAAATCTCCAATACTATTGATGTCTTTAGACTGGCCTTGTGCATTGGTGTATTTAAACCTTTTAGCAACAGGTAATAATTCTTTGTCATCTACATATAGCGATACCAAAATAAAATGATTTTGAATTTCCGCCATCACTTCGGGATCGGTCCAGATATTCTCTTCCATCTTACGGCAGTTGACACAGGCCCAGCCAGTAAAATCAATTAAGATGGGTTTATTTTCTTGTTTTGACAAAAGCACTGCTTTTTCATAATCATTCACCACATTGGCTTGCAAGCCATGATGGTCTCCATTTTTTGCAAACAAACTATAATGCGTAGGTGGTGGGAAACCACTCAAAAATTTTAATAAATAAGTATTTTTTGGCGTCATGCCTGCGATTAAAACAAGGCCAAATACAAATGCTAGGCCAGCCCCAATTTTTCTACTAGTAGAAATTTTTGCTCCTTTTACATCATGGGGTAATAATAATTTTCCACTTAAATAAAATGCTAAGCCAATACTTATCACAGCCCAGATACCAATGAATACTTCTCTTTTTAATAACCCCCAATGTTCTACCAAATCTGCATTGGATAAAAATTTAAAAGCCAAGGCCAATTCTAAAAAGGCCAATACTTTTTTCACTGTATCTAACCACCCACCCGATTTAGGTAAACTTTGAAGCCATTGAGGGAATATGGCAAATAAGGTAAAAGGCAAGGCCAAGGCAAAGCCAAAACCCGCCATGCCAGCAGTCAATGCCCAAGCACCCCCTTGCAAAGAACCTACCAATAAAGTGCCTAATATAGGGCCTGTACAAGAAAAAGATACAATGGCCAAGGTGATGGCCATAAAAAAAATACCTCCAAAACTACCTAATCCACTTTTGGAATCGGCTTTATTGGCGATACCACTGGGTAAAGTGATTTCAAAAAAACCAAAAAAGGAAATGGAAAAAAATATAAAAATGATAAAGAAAATTATATTCAACCATGGGTTGGTAGAAATGCTATTGAAAATCTCAGGTTGCACATTGCCCACAATGTGAAAGGGTAAACTGGCCAATACATAAATTAAAAAAATACTGGCACCATACAATAACCCATTTTGAATGCCTTGTTTTCTGGTTTTTGATCTTTTAGTAAAAAAAGAAACCGTTACTGGTATCATGGGAAACACACAGGGAGTAATCAGTGCAATCAATCCCCCTAAAAATCCAAGAAAAAATATCGACCAACCACTGGACTTTTCAGTAGCATGGGTTTCGCCACCGCAAGCAGCTTCAGGTACCTTGGTTGCAGACTCAGGCAATAAAATTTGAAAGCCTGCTGCTTTTTTACCATTGGCCAAGGCCACTGAAACAGGAATCTCCAAGGCCAAAAATTGATCCCCTTTTGCAGCGTTCAACAAAACTAAAATTTTTAAACTATCTGGTTGAAAACCTTTGATCACTATAGTCTGTGCAATATCAAGTGTATGTATATAAACATTGGCTTCTTTGAATAAATCATCCCTTTGTTTAGTTGCTTTTACCGAATAAGTGGGGGCTGCAATCATTTGCACTGTCTCTAATCCAGCTTTAAATTCAGGGGCATTTAATCCATCCGGATTGGCTGCATACACATGCCAACTGTCTTGAATTTGCAGACTTGCTTTTAAAGTATAAGTACTGTCATTAACCAGTACTGCTTTTATATTTACAGTAACAGGGTTTTGGGCCAAAGTAACATTTACTAATAAACTAGTAAATAAAGCCACAAAAGAAGCAAGTACTTTATTCAAGATATTTTTATTTATTGAAATTATTGTAAGGCTATTTCAAAAGCTATCTTCGCAGGGGGCAAACATCTATCATCATTGCAAACGGCATATTCTATTTCACCAGCAATCTTGGTTTTACTTGCCACTTTTAAATTTGCCATTTGGGTAAACTGTACATTGTTACTATAATAAGCAACTTCTGTATTGAAATTCTTATCAAAATTTTTCTCCATCTTACCCGCTTCTTTGGCAATTCCTTTTATTTGCACCAAAGGATTTGGTTTGTAAGTGATTTTGGTAGGAATAGGCCCGCCTTTAACAAATTGAGAATAAATATGCCATGGGTTTTCAATAGCTGCACTAATTTTAATTTCGTATTGCTTGTCTGATTTTTTTACCGCTTCAAAGGTCCATTTTACAGGATTTAATTTTTGAGCGCCTGCTGCAAATACCATTAAAACACTGCAAAACAAAATCATTCCTTTTTTCATATACTTATTTTTTTAAACCCAAAATTTCAAAAACTTTTTTGCCATCTATATTACTTAAAACATCAGAAGTAGCTCTTTCTGGATGCGGCATCATTCCAAATACATTGCGCTGGTCGTTGCAAATACCTGCTATATCCATGGTGGATCCATTGGGATTCGCATTGCCACCTACTTTACCTTTTTCATCACAGTAACGAAATAATATTTGATTGTTTTTTTCTAAATGGGTTAAAGTAGTCGCATCTGCATAATATCTTCCTTCGCCATGTGCAATAGGAATTTGTAAAGCCTCGCTTTTATCAGTTTTAATATAAACGTTTTTACAAACAAATTGTTGATTGGCATTTTGCAATAAAGCTCCTGGCAATAAACCACTTTCACATAAAATTTGAAAGCCATTGCATACCCCCAATACTTTTCCGCCCTTATGGGCAAATTCAATCACCGACTGCATCATTGGACTAAATTTGGCAATGGCACCACAACGTAAATAATCGCCATAAGAAAAGCCACCAGGAAGTACAATGCAATCCTCAGTAGTAAAATGCGATAAATCGCTGTCTTTATGCCATAACATTTCTACAGGATAGCCCAAGTCTTTTTCTAAAGCATCTTGCATGTCTCTATCGCAATTGGATCCAGGGAAAACTAAAACGCCAAATTTCATAGCTGTGAATTTAACTATTAGGGTATTAAATTGAAGGACAAAGTTACCAAAACTTGGCTTTATAGATTTGTTAAATTCTTCACCTAACTAAGGTGGTTATACACAATAACGGCGATGGCCGACCAAAACAACAAATTGGGTACTAGAAGCCTTTTAGGACTGGCATAGCCAAAGCTAATAAAGCAGGCCAAGGGGGTGATGACGATGGCCGATGCATACAATGCCTGTACCGAAAATATAATGGGTTGAAATAGGGTTAAAATAAGCACCAGCAGTAATACACCCCAATATTTTCTTACTTGAATAATGAACCTAATTTGCTCTTGCTGCCAATAGAAAATGCCCGCAATCAATTGCACCCCCATGACCAATAGGGCTAATATTACATTCATTTCAGGCTGCACCAATGGGTTTTTCCAATCCAATCTGGGTAAAAAATGTCTGAAATCTGATAAATTGCCTGCTAAAAAAACATAAGTGAAAATAAAATAAAAGGGAAGTAAGATGCCCATAATCAAAACCAGCCATTCAGAAATTTTAAAGGGTCTGATAATAATTAGCGCAAACAATACCACTGGAATTAAAATGGCAATAGGTTCATACAATAAAATAGAAATACCCACTATTAATCCTATGTTAAACTCTAAGGTTTTGGGCTGATTTTGATCGTACAACCTTAACAATTTTACCAAAATCCAAATGACCAAGGAATTGGCGACCAAACTAGAACTGATCACATCCCAAAAAGGAAACAAGCCAGTTAAAATGATGTAAGTAAAGGCAGGCAAATAACTTATTTGCTGAAACATTTTAAACTTACTTAATAATATATTTAATCGGATGGCCTGACTTAAAATAATCAACTGAAAAAGTACAATGAGCACCATCGGTGGTAATGGTTTTATGAAATTCAATAACAAGTAAGCAATTAAACCATCGGAAGCATTGGCAATCACTAAGGGAGGATGCATCCACACATGAAAATGCAAAGCCAAACTCAATAAGACTAAAAAGATTAAATTAATGTCTGACCTGTCTCTGAATAAAAAAACCACGCTTAGTTATTTAAATTTAATTTTAGCAAAGCCAATTCTGCTTTTGTACTGATAAGGCAAAATAGCTTCTTGCGCATCAACTTGTTTTAGCATCTTAGGCATCCATTCGTAATTTTTTTCATTTAAAACGATGGAATTGCCCTTAGTCAATTCCCCATTTTTGGTAAGCGTATTAATCACTAATTGGTGGATACCTTTTTGTTTTTGGTGGTAGACAAAACTAGTACCCGCAGTGTTTTCAATGGTGCCATAACCTATAAACTGATCTACATTTAAATCGTTTTGTTTTTTGTCAATGGTTTTGATCCATTGAAAGTTCCCTTTTTTATCAAAAGAAATTAAGGCGATGGAGTTGGCCTCGTAGCTAACACTTGGATAACCAAAAGAAGCATAGGGATTCATCCATCTATTGTACATAAAAGGGCTGCCCCATCCAAATCTAGCCCATGGATAAAAACCAAATGGCCTATTCCAATAATTAAACATAAATGGACTATAAAAAGCACCCCCATAAAAATAATCCCATCTTGAAAAAGCAGTTCTATTGGAATAAGTATCTGCCGATTCTGCAACTGCCACAAAACTTCCATCTTCCTGTGTACTTATTTTGTCTAGGTAAAACAAATCAAATGCGTCTCTCAAGTTCCTTTTGCTAGAAACCACTGCCCTTGCAGCATCAGTAAATCTATTGGCATTGGCCAATTGTTCTTTTTTTGCAGCAATATCCCATACATATGAAAACAAACCTTCTACATTACCTTTTTTTGTGCTTGCATAAAAAGAATTTAATATCACTAAGCCTGCTTGATTATCTATTTTTAATCTGATGTCATCTAGCAATAAACTGTAATTCAAAATAGGCGATTCTACCACTTCAGTTCCATTAGCCGATAAATACAATAAACTAACTGCAGGTGCTTGACCTACTTGTGTAGTATTTCTTAAGCAAAATAAATTGCCATTGTTGTCTAAGGCAAAATCAGATAAGCTACTTTTTTTATTTTGTGCATTAATGCTGATTTCGGCTTCATTGATCGTTTCAAAATTGGTATTCAACACAATAGTTCTTACTTTAATTGCATTAGCGTGTGTGGTGTTGACACTAAACAAAACCATTTTTTGACGATCATCGCTTTGCAATAAATTAAACACTTTAGTGCCTGACCCGGGTCGGATACCATTGGCGGTATCAATGACCACTGGTTTTCCTACTAAACTTGCTTCACTATTTAAGGAAGCCACTGCTGCATAGACAGTACTATGATTTTGAAATTGATAAAAAACAAAAACTTTATCCGGATAAGTGACAAATTCAATACCCGTTAAATTGGTTGTTTTAACAAAGGATAAATCGTTTTGTTTGACAATTTGCATTTGATCGTTGTACTGAACAATCGTGGCAACCCCTCCAATATTTTTATAAATCCAGTAATGATTGCCTACTTTCCCAAGCACTTCATATTGCATGTCTTCTTTGTCCGTTTTTTCAATACCCGCTACCACATAGGATTGGGCCAAACAAAATTGCATTGCTAATAAAAGAAAAACTGTTAAGCTTAAAAAATACTTTTTCATTAGATTCAATTTTATAGACAAATTTAATGCTTTAATTACATCATTGGTGTGCCCTAGAAATTTTAACGCTGCTTTAAGCATCCATTCAATTAAGCCTCTTTTAAGTCTACCCCCTGTGCATGGACGTCCAAATGATAGTCTTGTCCTTCCTTGATGGCATAATTTTCTAGGCCATGGCCTACCGGAAAATCAAAACAAACAGGAATAGCCAATTGCTGTAAATATTTGGCAATGATTTCATTGGCGGAGGCCCCAAAATCGGAGGCATTGTCTTTCAAATCGGTAAACCCTCCAACTATAACCCCCTTAGATTGGTCGAAATAACCCGCATTTTTACACTGTATCATCAATCTATCTATATTGTAATGATACTCTCCCACATCCTCTATAAAAATTATTTTACCTGCTGTGTCCATTTGATTTTTGGAACCCACCAAATGTGCCATCATACATAAATTGCCGCCAATGATGGGGGCTTGTACTATGCCCATGGTATTAAAACTATGGCTAGCCACCTTGTAATGGATGGGTTTACCTTCTAAACAATGACGTAAGGAGTTAATGTAGGTTAATCCTACTTCTCCTTTGTTAAATGCGGCAGCCATGGGGCCATGAATACTCATACAGTTTTGCTTTTGAAGCGCTGCATGTAAAACTGTAATATCGCTAAAACCCACCACCCATTTTGGATGTGCATTGAATTTAGAAAAATCAATTTGATCGATAATTCTGCTCATGCCATAACCACCCCTGGCGCATAAAACAACCTTGATATTTTCATCATCCAGCATGGACTGCAAATCGAGTGCTCTTTCGGTATCAGTGCCTGAAAAACTATGGGATTGGGCCCCTACTGTTTTGCCTAATTTTACCGAATACCCCCATTTTTCAAGCGTTTCAATGCAATTTTGCACTTTTTCGATTGGGATGGACCCTGCTGGACAAACCAGGCCAATAGTCTCTCCCTGTTGGATATACGGTGGTTGAATCATACCACAATATTAAGTACTTTTGCAGCAATGAACACGCCTAAACGATATTTGATTACCGCAGCACTCCCATATGCCAATGGCTTGAAACATATTGGACACTTAGCAGGTGCTTATTTGCCAGCCGATATTTATGTCCGCTACCTAAAGGCACAAAAAAGAGACGTTGTTTTTGTATGTGGAAGCGATGAGCATGGAACAGCCATTCCTATTCAAGCCACCAAGGAAGGGACCACGGCTCAAGCCATTATAGACAAATACCATCCCATCATTGAACAAAATTTCAAGGACCTAGGTATTGAGTTTGATATTTACCACCGCACTAGCGACCCCTTGCACCATGAAACAGCAAGCGAATTTTTCAAAGACCTAGAAGCTAAGGGCGATTTAGAAACTAAGACCACTGAACAATATTTTGATGAAGCCACGCAAACATTTTTAGCGGACCGTTACATCAAAGGCACCTGTCCTAATTGTAGTCATCCGGAAGCCTATGGCGACCAATGTGAAAAATGTGGCAAAAGCTTGAGCCCTGAAGAATTAATCAATCCAGTAAGTACTTTAAGTGGACAAGCCCCTATCAAAAAAGAAACTACACATTGGTACTTGCCTTTAAATAAGCATGAAGATTTTTTACGTCAATGGATTTTAAATGACCATGCAAAAGATTGGAGAGCCGCTGTGGTAGGACAATGTAAGAGTTGGATTGACGGTGGCTTGCAGCCAAGAGCAGTTACCCGCGATTTAGACTGGGGCGTGAAAGTGCCGCTAGCAAGTGGCGCTGGAAAAGTTTTGTATGTTTGGTTTGATGCGCCTATTGGATACATCAGCGCGACCAAACAATGGGCCTTAAATACTGGAAAAGATTGGACACCTTATTGGAATGATAAAGAAACCAAACTGGTTCACTTTATTGGTAAAGACAATATCGTTTTCCATTGTATTATTTTTCCGATCATGTTGAAATTACATGGCAATATTTTACCAGAAAATGTACCTGCCAATGAGTTCATGAATTTAGAAGGCGATAAAATGAGTACTTCTAAAGGATGGAGCATTGAGATGGATGATTTTATCAATAAATGGATTAAAAAAAACAATGGAGGTAATGGCCTTGCCGATAGCCTACGTTTTTATTTAACCGCCATTGCACCAGAATCTAAGGACAGCGAGTTTACCTGGAAAGGATTTCAGGAATCGGTAAACGGAGAATTGGTAAGCATCTTTGCTAATTTTGTGAACAGAACCTGGGTGCTCATGCATAAATTATGCAAAGGGAAAGTACCTGCGATTCATACAGAATTTTTGGATGATGAAGACCAAGCCATTTTAATAAGTGTAAAAGAGAGCAAAGATAAAATTACTGAATTATTAGAGCAATATAAATTTAGAGAAGCCCAGTTTGAAGTGATTAATTTAGCACGCATAGGCAATCAATACATGCAAAAGAAAGAGCCATGGATACTAGCTAAAAATATTGATACCGACCCAACCGCTCAAGCCAAGATTGATAACACCATGCATGCTTGTTTGCAACTTTGTGCCAACCTTGCCATTTTAATTAATCCATTCTTGCCTTTCACAGCTAAGAAAATGTGCACGATGATGAAAGTGGTAGATAGAATGCTTGAATGGCAAAATGCAGGTGGCTTTAACTTATTAAAAGTGGGTTATAGCTTACGTCCTCCTGAATTATTATTTAGAAAAATTGAAGATGAAGAAATTGAAGCAGAATTAACCCAGTTGCGTAGCAACTTGACAGCTAAAAAAATAACTATGGATAATATTACTCCAGCAGCAAACCCTGCGGATGAAAAAAGCTTAAAGCCTGAAATTGTTTTTGACGATTTTGGAAAAATAGATTTACGCGTAGGTACAATTATTGAAGCCAAGAAAGTAGAGAAAGCAGATAAGCTTTTACAACTAGAGGTAGACCTTGGTACAGAAAAAAGAACCATCCTATCTGGTATTGCCATGCATTTTGATCCAGCAGCTGTTGTGGGCAAGCAAGTAGTAGTGGTGGCCAACTTAGCCCCTCGTAAAATGCGCGGTGTTGAAAGTAAGGGGATGATATTAATGGCAGAAGATGCCAATGGTAAACTATACTTTGTTCAACCTAGTGAAGCGATTGCTCCTGGAAGTACGATTTCATAAAATTTGAAAAGATAAACTAAGTGCATAAAAAAAGCCCTTCGAAATTCGAAGGGCTTTTTTTATAGAGGGTAATAAATAATGAGAAAATATACTATTCCGTAGCGAACATTCGAGCAGAGCGATCTGAGCGCCTAGGGATAGGTATATTATCTAATTATTTCTTTTAGGGTGGAAATTATATACATTCTTTCAATTCTCTTTCAGTATAGGCTAGACCATGCTGCTTTAATACATCCTCAGGTACCCCTGACCACATATTAGGCACATTACCCATATAGCCTAGATCTTTCACCCCAATTTCTGCTGTATAAAAACCAGTGGCCACCAAGTCTCTCATGTTATTAAAGAAGCTGACCCCCTGACTTAGTTCTGGTTTGGCAAGTTTAGGATAAGCAATTTCATCCACCACAGCTATTTGCTCGGTAGGTGTGCATTCAACAAAAGATTTGCCATGTTTTTTATTACAATGTATATCCAACCATTTTAAACCTCCGCGCGCTGGAACTTGATAATGCGGCATGTCTTTTACGATAAACTCGATGAACTCAGGCACTTTCGCATCTGTAGCTGAACCACTGACTGCATCTTTTGGAATAATAATATCCGAAAGCACTGTGATGGTAGCAAATTCATGCGCCGTGAAAAAATTAGGTAGCGCTTTTAATTTTACTGCATAATCTTTCTCCTCTTGCATCAGCGTATCTGTGTTCACCTCTTCTACTGTTGTAGCGGTGTTCTTGCATGCCTCAATCAATACAGTGGCTGAAACTGTACCAAGGAACATCGCTTTGATGGATTTTCTTCTGTCCATAATAAAATAATTTAAAAAATTTATAAATTTTAATGAAGGAAAGATTACAAATTTTGCTTTTGTAATTGATCTAAAATATATTCAGAAGCACGCATAGACAAAGCCAAAATAGTCCATGTAATGTTTTTATCTGCTTGAGAGGTGAATACCGATCCATCCACACAGAATAAATTACTACAATCATGCGCTTGTCCCCATTTATTTAAAGCAGATGTTTTTTTGTCTGATCCCATACGTACTGTACCTGCTTCATGGATGATACTTCCAGGATTGGATAAACCATATTTAGTAGTTTCATTATCGTTATCTCCCCAAGTAATGATCGCACCCATTTCATGCATGATTTCACGGAAGGTTTCCTTCATGTGTTTGGCTTGCTTCACTTCATACTCTGAATTCTTACAATCAAATTGTAGTACAGGAATGCCATATTTATCTACTACTTCTGGATCAATACTACACTTGTTTTCAAAACGAGGTACCGCTTCTCCTCTTCCAGACATGCCTACACTAGCCCCATAAAAGAAACGAATGTCTTCTTTCAAAGACTCCCCATATCCACCTGCTTCCTTGGTTTTAGCATTCACTTGGAACTTGCCATTTAAACCTTGCATACCCATGCCAATACCATAACCAGGCTGACCCATACCACCACCGTATTCAATATGGTACCCACGTGGGAAGTCTAATTTTTTATTGTCTAACCACCATGGCGTGTATACATGTAATCCGCCAACACCATCTTCATTGTATCTTTTACGCCCAAATAAAGCAGGCACCACACCGCCCAAGCCAGCACCGGTAGAATCATGTAAATAATGTCCTACGACGCCAGAACTATTGGCTAAACCATTGGGATGCTTTGTAGATTTTGAATTGAGTAATAAACGTGCTGTTTCACAAGTACTAGCGCCAAGAATAACCACTTTGGCATTGATTTGATATTCTTGCATGTCCGATTTATTGACATAAGAAATACCCACTGCTTTCCCTTCTCTATCAGTAATTACTTCGCGTGCCATGGCCCCTGTGATCAAATCTACATTGCCTGTTAATAGGGCAGGTCTTACTAAAACAGAAGAAGAAGAAAAGTCACCGTATACTTTACAAGAACGATTACACTGTCCACAATAAAAACAGGCCCCACGTTCGTCATTTATTTTTTTAGTTAAAATAGATAAACGAGAAGGTATCACTGGGATATTAATTCCAGTAGCTGCTTTCTTAAACATCAATTCATGCAAACGAGGTTTGGGAGGAGGTAAGAAAATACCATCTGGATCATTCTCTAAACCTTCATTGCTACCATATACGCCAATCAATCGATCAATTTTATCATAATATGGCTTAATGTCCTCATAGCCTATTGGCCAATCATCCCCTAGGCCATCAATGCTTCTTCTTTTAAAATCACGTGGTCCAAAACGAAGTGAAATACGGCCCCAATGATTGGTGCGCCCTCCTACCATTCTGGCTCTCCACCAATCAAATTTATCACTACCTGGTGTTTGGGTATAAGGTTCGTCTTCTATTTCCCAACCCCAATAGGAAGCATCAAAATCACCAAAAGGCCTCCTTTTAGTACTTGCTCCACGACGTGGCGATTCCCATGGATTTTTTAGTTGTGCTGAATTTTTTGCAGGATCAAATTCTGGACCTGCTTCTAGTAAACAAACTTTCAATCCCGCTTTGGACAATACATAGGCAGCCATTCCTCCTCCGGCTCCAGAACCCACAATGACTGCATCGTATTTTTTGGGAGATACTTTCACTTGAAAATTAGACATAAGGCAATCGTTTTTGCTATTGTAATTAAAGAATGAATTTAAAGAAAAAATGGGATGAAATGAAAAAAAGTCCCCCTCATTTTATAAGTGGAATTTTAAAATAAAAAAGGGCCCGTTTTGTGGGGCCCTTTTGAAAAAAATCATAAGAAAGGTTTAACTGCACCCCATAGAAGTACCGCAGTTTAAACATTTATAACAGGTGCCACTTCTTATTGTAATATGTCCGCAAGTGCTACAAGCAGGCGCATCGCTTTGCATGCTTTTCGCTGCTGCTGTTACTTGGTCCATTGAACCATTGGCTTCTACGGCTACTGCTGCCTTAACCACTGGAGCGGCCACTGGCGCTGTAACACGAATGCTGCTTAGTTCTGGCTTGCCTACTAATGTAATATCTCCTTCTTCGCCTAAGTTTTCTACGGTAGGCTTATCTAATACATGTACTAAATCGGTTCTACCTAAATATTCATAAGCTAATGAGCGGAATATAAAGTCAACGATAGAAGTAGTGGTTTTGATATTTGGATGATCGACCATTCCAGAAGGCTCAAACTTAGTAAATACAAACTTCTCTACGAACTCTTCTAATGGCACACCATATTGTAAGCCAACAGAAATAGAGATTGCAAAGCAGTTCATTAAACTACGCAGTGTAGAACCTTCTTTGGCTAAGTCAATAAATATTTCTCCTAAAGTGTTATCGTTGTATTCGCCTGTTCTTAAGAATAATACTTGACCACCAATGCGTGCTTTTTGTGTGAAACCACGACGCTTCGCTGGTAAAGATTTACGCTCTACAATGCGAGACAATTGACGCTTGAATTTAGTATCGGTAGATGCAGACATTCTTTTTTGCACTTCTTCTAATAACTCATCTACATTTAATTTGCTAAGATCTACCAACTGTGAGCCGGCATCAGCACTTACTTCTTCTTCAGATTCAGCATCTACTTTTTTCTTCTTATCAGACTTCGTACTTAAAGGTTGGCTTAATTTAGAACCATCACGGTACAAGGCATTTGCTTTTAAACCTAAGGTCCAACTCATTAAATAAGAATCTGCAATTTCTTCCACAGTGGCTTCGTTAGGAAGATTAATTGTTTTTGAAATTGCGCCAGATAAGAATGGTTGACATGCTGCCATCATTCTAATATGACCATGTGCATGAATGTATCTTACTCCTTTTTTGCCATTTTTATTGGCACAGTCAAATACAGGCAAATGCTCGTCTTTCAATGCTGGTGCACCTTCTACAGTCATGGTACCACAAACATAATCGTTGGCTGCATCTATTTGATCTTCTGTAAATCCTAAAGATTCCAATAAGTTAAAGCTCCAATCCGCAAACACTTCTTCTTTAAAACCTAGTCTTGTTAAACAGGCATCACCTAAAGTGAAACGGTTGAAAATAAATCCGATTTCAAAGGCCGATTTAGCAGCACCATTTAATTTTGCAATTTCTTCTGGTAAAAATCCTTTCGCTAATAAAGATTCATTATTAATATGTGGCGCACCTACGAAACTTGCATGTCCTACAGCGAAGTTTACAATCGCATCATTTTCTGCTTGAGAATAACCCAAGTTCTTTAAAGCTTGTGGCACCGATTGGTTGATAATTTTAAAGTATCCACCACCAGATAATTTTTTAAATTTCACTAATGCGAAATCTGGTTCAACACCTGTGGTATCGCAATCCATTACTAAGCCAATAGTTCCTGTTGGAGCAATAACCGTTGTTTGTGCATTTCTATAACCATATTTCTCGCCTAATTGAACGGCATCATCCCAAGCCTTAGTTGCAGCCTTCAATAAATAATCAGGCGTGTATTGTGCTTTAATTCCTTGAGGCTTAATTTCAATGCCTACATAAGCACCTTCTGCATCATAAGCAGCAGCGCGGTGATTACGCATAACACGCAACATGTCTTCTTTGTTTTCTTCGTATCTATCAAACGCACCTAAGAAAGAAGCCATCTCTGCAGATGTTTTATACGCAACACCCGTCATGATTGCAGTGATTGAACCTGCAATACCACGTGCTTGCTCACTATCATAAGGAATACCACTTACCATTAACATAGAACCAAGGTTGGCAAAACCTAAACCAGTCGTTCTGTAGTCATATGATAATTGCGCTACTTCTTTAGAAGGAAACTGCGCCATTAAAATAGATACTTCTAACACAGTCTGCCATAATCTTGTGGTATATTCAAAACCAGTAACATCAAAACTATTGTCAGACTCATCGAAGAATTTACGCAAGTTGATAGAAGCTAAGTTACAAGCGGTATTGTCCAAGAACATATATTCTGAACAAGGGTTAGAAGCATTGATGCGTCCACCTTTTGGACAGGTATGCCACTCATTAATGGTCGTATCGTATTGGGTACCTGGATCTGCACAACGCCATGCAGCGTTGGCGATTTGATCCCATACTTCACGCGCAGGGATAGACTGCATCACGCGACCATCGGTACGTGCCTTTAATTCCCAGTTGCCATTTTCAGACAATGCTTTAAAGAAGCTATTAGGGATACGCACCGAGTTATTTGAGTTTTGACCAGACACTGTTGCGTAGGCTTCTCCTTCATAACTATTATCATATCCAGCCGCTACTAAAGCAGCTACTTTATCTTCTTCTTTTACTTTCCAGTTAATAAACTCCATTACTTCTGGATGATCTAAATCTAAACAAACCATTTTAGCAGCACGGCGTGTTGTTCCACCAGATTTAATTGCACCAGCAGCGCGGTCTCCAATTTTTAAGAAGCTCATTAAACCACTTGATGAACCACCACCGCTTAATTTTTCGTTCGCTCCACGGATTTGGGAGAAGTTAGTTCCAACGCCAGATCCGTATTTAAAAATTCTTGCTTCTCTTGTCCACAAGTCCATGATACCCCCCTCGTTCACTAAATCATCGCTTACACTTAATATAAAACAAGCATGTGGTTGAGGACGCTCGTAGGCACTTGTTGATCTTTTTAATTTTTTATCGGTAGGGTCTACATAGTAGTGACCTTGTGCACCACCTGTGATACCATAACTCTCATGCAATCCTGTATTGAACCATTGTGGCGAATTAGGAACACAAGCTTGATTTAATATACTATATACTAATTCCTCATAGAAAACTTGCGCATCTTTTTCTGTTGCGAAATAACCATAACGCTCTCCCCACACTCTCCAACAATTGGCCATACGATGCGCCACTTGCTTCACCGTTGTTTCACGACCTAATGAACCATCTGGTTGTGGAACACCTGCTTTTCTAAAATATTTTTGTGCAAGAATATCTGTTGCAATTTGACTCCACTGTTTCGGCACCTCCACATTGGTCATTTCAAATACTTTTTCTCCATTAGGATTTTTGATCACGCTATCTCTGTAGTCGTATTCAAATTGATCGAATGGAGAAACATTCTCTTTAGTAAATAGGCGAGAAAATTCTAAGCCTTTTTTTGTTTTTGGAGTAGCCATGGTCTTTATTCTATTTTGGATGTTAGTGGGTTATCCCTGTAGGTTTTTCAAAAACCTTGACGGGTATACGAAAATATCTTTCTATACCCACAATGCAGCCATGGAAATATCAACAGCTGTGGAAAAGATATGTGGATTAAATTAAACAGCTTGTCCGGCTTGATTTCCGCGATTTATCCCCATATAATGTTAGTTTCTGCGAAAAAAAAACCTTGGATTATTGGATTTTTTAGTAATAAATAGAGATTAGTCGCTCCATATATAATTTAATTGGATAATTTTGAAGAATCGAACAAAAAGATGCACCTTTCGGGTCTTAACCAATGACGCAGCACATTTACCATACTATAGCCAATGGCAAGGCAAAAGCGCAAAAAGCTTTTGCAGTTTTGATTGACCCAGACAAGCTTAACGAGCAAAGCTTAATCCATACTATTGAAATTGCTGTCAAGGCAAAAGTTGATTTCTTTTTTGTGGGCGGTAGCTTGGTAGTGACAGATACTTTGGACACCATGGTATCTACTATAAAAAAACATTGTGCCATTCCTATCCTTTTGTTTCCAGGCTCACCAGATCAAATTACTCCAAAAGCAGATGCCTTATTGTATTTGTCCTTGATATCTGGACGCAATCCAGAATTGCTGATTGGTCAACATGTAATTAGCGCTCCCTTTGTAAGACAAAGTGGTTTAGAAATTATTCCTGTAGGCTATATGCTCATTGATGGTGGTTCCCCTACTACTGTATCCTATATCTCCAATACCAACCCAATTCCTTCCAATAAGAATGATATAGCTATTTGCACGGCCATGGCAGGTGAGATGTTGGGGCTTAAATTAATATACATGGATGCGGGCAGTGGTGCCTTAAAAGCCATTCCAACCGCCATGATTAAAGAAGTAGCCAAACACCTACAAATTCCATTGATTGTTGGGGGTGGAATTACTTCTGCAGAAAAAGCCAAAGAAAATTGTATGGCGGGTGCAGACATTATTGTAGTGGGCAATGCGGCTGAAAAAGATCCTGAATTAATCACTGCTATTTCAGCGGCTATTCACAGTTTAAATAAATAGTTGTCTTAGCTTAGAAGCTCATCATTTCTTTAAACTTCACCGTTTGACGACGGCTAATTTCTATCTTTTCTCCCCCTTTTAATTCTACTAGCAAGCCTCCATTAAAATAGGGTTCGATTTTTTCAATCCAATGCAAGTTGATGATATGTTTTCTATTGGCTCTAAAAAAAACATGGTCGTCTAGTCTATCTTCCAAGGCATTCAAGGATTTTAAAATTAGTGGCTTATTGGTATCAAAGTATACTTTCGCATAATTGCCCACACTTTCAAATAAGCGTATGTCTTGTAATTTCACAAACCAACATTTCTCCCCGTCTTTCACAAATACCTGATCTGATTCTGACAAAGGACCTCTTTGATTGCCTGATAAACTTGCACGTTCTAATTCAATTTCTGCTTGTAATTTTTGAATGGCATCTGCTAATCGCTTAGGGTCAATAGGCTTTAATAAATAATCCAAGGCATTTACTTCAAAAGCTTTTAAAGCAAATTCATCATAAGCAGTAGTAAAAATTACCTTGGGTGCTTTTTCTAATTCAGACAATAAATCAAAGCCTGTTTTGCCGGGCATTTGAATGTCTAAAAAAATAAGGTCGGGTCTAGCCAAATCAATCTTCTCTACCCCTTCCTCTACATTACTTGCTTCGTCTATGATGACTATTTCAGGATGTTGGGCCAATAACTTTTTTAACTCAGTGCGAGCCAGTCTTTCATCGTCAACTATGATTGCTTTAATGGGCATAATTTATTTTTTAGGAATGGGTATGGCTAATTTGGCAGTAACTTGATTGGGCTTGCATTGAAATAGCTCAAACAAGGCTTGTCCATGGTACAAAATATTCAAACGCTCTTTTGTGCTTTGTAATCCAAAACCATCTCGCTCCGTGGATTGCAATAAGCCTGTATTTTGTACCACCAAGACCAATTTATCTTGTTCAAATTTTGAAATAATTTTGATCAAACAATCCCCAGTTTGCTTACCTAGCCCATGCTTGATGGCATTTTCTACCAAGGTTTGCAACATCATTGGAGGCAATTGATTGTCTATTGTTGCAGGATCAATTTCATACTCTATTTTCAATCTATCTGCAAAACGGATATATTCTAAAGCCAAATAATCTTTGACAATGTTTAATTCTTTTTCTAGGGAAGTAATTTCCACTTTGTCTACTTGAATACTACTTCTTAAAATATTACTTAGTTCTGTAATAGCCTGCCTTGCTCTTTGTGGATCTTCATCCACCAAGGCTCGAATGCTGTTTAATGCATTAAAAATAAAATGCGGATTAATTTGAGACTTAATGGTTTTTAATTCCAATTCTTTAATGATAGTTTCTAGTTTTACTTTATTGACCTCCTCAGAATTAGTAAATTCTATATAATGCCATAGAACGTAAATCGAAATCCATACCAAGAAAATAGGGGTATCCAAAATCAAACTAAATAAAAATCTTTTATTGACCCTTTCCCCATTCCAATTGTTTACAATGCTGGATATAGACCAAGTAAAATGATCGCTTAAATTTTTAGGCCCTTCTCTGTCTGAATCAAACAACCTAAATATTTCAATAATCGAACTCGTAAAGAGGCTAAACAAGACAGAGAAAAATATAATCAATGAAAATATTTTCCACCATTGATGGGAAGGCGTGGGCGGTCTCAAAGAAAGTTGAATCATTGATTTTCTCAATAAGTGAGTCATCAAAATCCCAAAAATAATATTGATTAAAATCCTAGGATAAAAAGTGAGGCTTAATTGCTTATCCAACATATAGGCAAAAAAGATAATGGTAAGCCCATAGCTTAACCAACCAGCAATTTGACAAATCCAATATAAGGAGGTTGATTTTTTCATCTCTCTCAAATTTACTCCTATTTGCTTGCTTATTGGGCTTTAGATTGGATAGGTGGCCAAATAATTGGGTAGATGGCAATTGTCTTTGTTTCACTTTAAACTTTTGTTGAATATTTATGTTATTAACTTACTTTTACAACACAAATTTGAAGCATGCAGATTGAGGCAGGCCCTTTATTAAAGATCATTAACGCTCCGGAAGACTTAAAAAAGATTTCGAAGGAAAAATTACATCAAGTATGTGACGAATTGCGTCAGTACATTATTGATGTGGTGAGTGTGCATGGCGGGCATTTTGCAGCAAGCCTAGGTGTGGTCGAATTGACTGTGGCCCTCCACTATATTTACAATACCCCTTATGACCAATTGGTATTTGATGTAGGCCATCAAGCCTATGGTCATAAAATTTTAACGGGTCGTCGTGATGAGTTTATTAGCAATCGTAAATACAATGGCTTAAGTGGTTTCCCAAAAAGATCAGAAAGTGAGTACGATACTTTTGGCGTTGGCCACTCTTCAACTTCTATCTCTGCCGCCTTGGGTATGTCCATGGCAGCAAAGTATAAAAAAGAAAATAGAAAATCGGTAGCCATCATTGGAGATGGATCTATGACAGCAGGTATGGCTTTTGAAGCCATGAACCATGCAGGTGTTGCGGATAGTGATGTATTGATTATATTGAATGACAATTGCATGAGCATCGATCCAAATGTGGGTGCCCTCAAAGAATACTTAACCGACATTAGTACTTCGCCTACCTATAATAAAGTAAGAGACGAGCTTTGGCAGTTGATGGGCAAATTACCTATTGGTAAAACCTTTACCCGTGAGATGGCTTCTAAAGTAGAAGCCAGTTTAAAAGGGGTGATTTCTAAGAGCAGCAATTTATTTGAAGCATTGAACCTTCGTTATTTTGGACCTATCGATGGACATAATATTGCTAATTTGGTAGATACCTTAAAAGATTTAAGAGAAATACCTGGTCCGAAAATATTGCATATACTTACTGTCAAAGGAAAGGGTTATGCCTTGGCAGAAAAAGACCAAACCAAATGGCATGCACCTGGTTTGTTTGATAAATTAACTGGGGAGATCATTAAGAAAAAAATTGAAACGCCACAGCCGCCTAAATACCAAGATGTTTTTGGACATACCATTGTGGAATTGGCCAAATTGAATAAATCCATTATGGGTATTACCCCTGCTATGCCAAGTGGTTCTTCTTTAAAATTCATGATGGATGCTATGCCAGACAGGGCCTTTGATGTAGGCATTTGTGAACAACATGCCGTTACCTTAAGTGCAGGATTAGCTACGCAAGGCATCAAAGCATTTTGCAATATCTATTCTTCCTTTATGCAAAGAGCCTATGATCAAGTGATTCATGATGTGGCTTTGCAAAATTTACCCGTGGTATTTTGTTTGGACCGCGCTGGCTTGGTCGGTGAAGATGGCCCTACACACCATGGTTGTTATGATATTGCTTTTTTTAGATGTATTCCCAATATGATTATTGCAGCGCCAATGAATGAAATTGAACTACGTAATCTAATGTACACTTCACAACTTCCTTCCATACAATCACCTTTTGTCATTCGTTATCCAAGAGGAGAAGGTGTTACCGTTGATTGGCAAAAACCATTTGAAGAAATTACCATTGGTAAAGGTAGAAAATTAAAAGACGGCAAAGAGATTGCCATTTTATCCTTAGGGCATCCGGGAAATTTTGCACAAACAGCCATTAGAAATTTAAGAGAAGAGGGCATTGATCCTGCGCATTACGATATTCGTTTTGTAAAACCTTTGGACGAAGCTTTATTGCATGAAGTATTTAAAAACTACGATAAAATTGTAACGGTAGAAGATGCGACAGTGCTGGGTGGAATGGGTTCGGCCATTTTAGAATTTATGAACGAGCACAATTACAATAGTAAAATTACCATCCTAGGTATTCCAGATAGCATTGTGGAACATGGCAGCTTAAAAGAATTATACCATGAATGTCATTATGATGCTATGGCTATTGCCGATGCCGTGAAAGCCTTACTTGGCAAGCAAATACTTACGGAAGTATAAAATTTACTAAAATTTAATTAGTTCAAACTAGGATCAAAATCTCCTAAATTTTCAGGCTCCGCATTGGGCACAATAGGATCTTCTTTGAAGGATTCTAAATTGGGCGTTTCATAAGAATCAAAATTATCTACATGGCCTGGTTCTAAATCATCTTCTCTATTTTCATTCCATTCAATAATGAAATTATTGCGACCCTCACCCACCATTAACTTCATGTATTTTTGTTGAGACAATTCTAATATCGATAAGAATAAGAACAAGGCGTGCACACGGTCTTGACAGATGTCAAATACTTTTTCAAAAGCTACTGTTTTACCTTCTCTCACGATGTCTAATAAATAAGCCCTGCTGCCTTCCATGGTATAGTTGTATCTCACCACAGTATGCACAGGTCTATTTTGGCGGTCTTGCAAACGCGTCATCACTTTTTCAAAAGACTTCATCAATTTGAATAAAGTCACTGTTTGCAATTCTGTGCCTTCTGCCGCTTCCTCTCCTACCAAAGACATTTCTTGTTGAATATTACCGCGCTTCATCATCAGCATTCTAAGCGCTTCTAAGTCCGCCATTTGCACTGCCGCTTCTTTGTATTTTTTGTACTCTAATATTTTATCAATCAATTCTTGTCTTGGATCAATTTCATTACCCAATGCGTCTAATTCTTTTCTTGGTAATAAAAGCTTTGCCTTGATGCGCATTAATGTAGAAACAAACAAAATGAACTCACTGCTTAATTCAATGTTTACTTTTTCTTGATCATGTATGAAGTTTAAAAAATCGTTGATGATTTTTGTAATCTGAATATTGTAGATATCCATTTCATCTCGCTCGATAAAGAAAAGTAGAAGGTCAAAAGGTCCTTCAAATTGGTCTACTTTGATAGAATAATTCGCTTGCTGATTCATGTGCACAAAGAAAAGGAATCAGGACTAATTTATGGCCAAATGGCCAAGTATTTATCCACTTTTATAAAAAAATCAAGCATCTTTACCCAAAATTTAGCGCATGAACAATAAGTTCATCCATTGGGTCATATTTTGCCTGCTTGCCCTCATTTGGGGTAGTTCCTTTGTGCTGATGAAAGAAGGGCTCACCCAACTTTCGCCCTATCAGCTGGCTGCGCTACGCATGCTTTTTGCAGGTTTAATTTTATTGCCTTTTGCATTTAAGGCGCTGAAAAAAATACCCAAAGAAAAAATGGGCTTGGTGCTACTTTCTGGAATCATTGGAAACTTTATTCCTGCTTTTTTATTTTGTATTGCGGAAACTAAAATTGATAGTGCACTAGCAGGTATCTTAAATTCATTGACCCCTTTATTTACTATTTTGGTGGGCTTGTTTTTTTTCAAAATAGCAGCCAATACCCAAAAAATAATAGGCATACTTGTGGGCTTTATTGGGCTTTGCCTACTTTTTGCAGCAGGTAAAAATATTAGTTTTGAAAACTTAGCCTATGCTTCCTTGGTTTTACTAGCCACTTTCTTTTATGGCTTAAATGTGAATATGGTAGGTAAATTTTTACAAAATATTCGCGCCATTGACATTGCTTCAGTGGCCTTTGTTTTTTTAATCATACCTAGCGCAGGCATTCTTTATGCTACTGGTTATTTTAATTTAAACTTTAATAACCCCCTCCTTATCCATGCTACCTGGAGTGGTATCTTCTTAGGTGTGGTGGGTACTTCCATCTCATCCATTCTTTTTTACATACTCATCAAAAGAGCTGGTATCCTATTTGCATCCATGGTGACCTATGGAATACCCATTGTGGCTGTAGCCTGGGGTGTGTTTTATGGAGAAACCATTTCCTTATTGCAAGTAGGTAGCTTGTTAATTATTTTAGCGGGCGTCTATATCGTAAATAAGCCCCGACACTAAAAGTACCAGGGCTTATTGTATATCCTCTTTTTGAACTACTTAGATAGTCATGATTTCTTTTTCTTTTGACTCTAAATGTTTTTCTACTAAATTGATATGCTTATCAGTTATTTGTTGAATTTCATCTTCGGCACCTTTACATATGTCCAAACTTGCTCCGTCTTTTTGTAATTTCTTCACTTGTTCAATATGGTCTCTTCTGATATTGCGAATAGATACCTTACTTAGCTCTCCCTCTGCACTTGCCTTTTTAACCAATTCTTTACGACGCTCTTCAGTCAATGGTGGTGTGAATAATCTAATTTGAACCCCATCATTTTGAGGGGTAATGCCAATATTGGCCGCCATGATGGCTCTTTCTATTAAGGCCAACATGTTCTTTTCCCAAGGTTGAATACTAATAGTTCTGCTGTCCAATATTTGTACATTCCCCACTTGACTTACCGGTGTTGGGGTGCCATAATAATCCACATTGATGCCCTCTAAAATGGAAGGAGATGCTTTACCAGCTCTAATCTTGGAAATCTCAATTTCTAAGTGATTGATGGCCTTTTTCATGCTAGTTTCTGCATTTTGGGCTATTTTCTTTAACTCTTCTGACATATTAGGTTTATTTGAGTCTTCAAAGCTACGCAAATCATCGAATCGAACGCAAGTCTTTTTTGGCTTTTTACTAGATTTCCGACGCAAATTAGACTATGATTTCTATCTTTGCCACCACTAGAATAAAACAAATATGGCTACGACCGAATTAACTAAAATTGCTTCTCAGATTAGAAGAGACATTGTAAGAATGGTGCATGCACAACAAAGTGGTCACCCAGGTGGTTCTTTGGGTTGCACCGATTTCCTCACTGCACTTTATTTTAAAGTGATGAAAATTGATGCCAATTTTTCAATGGATGGCAAAAACGAAGATCTTTTCTTTTTATCCAATGGACATATATCCCCAGTATTCTATTCTGTTTTAGCAAGGTCGGGTTATTTTGATGTGAAAGAATTGGCCAGTTTTAGAAAAATAAATTCTCGTTTACAAGGACACCCTACAACACATGATCATTTACCTGGTATAAGAATTGCGAGTGGTTCTTTAGGACAAGGCATGAGTGTGGCCATTGGTGCTGCCCTTGCAAAAAAATACAATAACGATGACCGCACAGTTTATTGTTTACATGGAGATGGTGAATTACAAGAAGGACAAATTTGGGAAGCAGTGATGTTTGCTGCACATAATAAAGTAGATAATTTAATAGCGACAGTGGATGTGAATGGCCAACAAATTGATGGCCCATTAAGTAAAGTATTGTCACTAGATAGTTTAGAAGATAAATTCAAAGCCTTTCATTGGACCGTTTTACATATGGATGGGCACGATATGGAAAATATTTTAGCCACACTAGATAAAGCCAAATCATTGACTGGAAAAGGCAAACCAATTTGCATTTTAATGAAATCTGAAATGGGTAAAGGTGTTGACTTTATGGAAGGCAGCCACGATTGGCATGGCATTGCACCTAACGATGAACAATTGGCTAAAGCATTGGGGCAATTAGAAGAAACTTTGGGAGATTATTAATTTTAAGGAGCATTTTATAGAATATAAATGCTCCTTAAAATTCTCTTTTTGATTTTTTTTACTTTCCCCCATCATAATAAATTATAAATAATTTATTATGTCATTTTTCAAGTGAATTTCCGTAGCTTAACTTATTTTTTCGAACAGACGAGCCGAAGCTTTGCGCGCTGGAATCCAGCCTGCTGCAATAGCAATTAATATCACTAAAAGTATAATGGCGATATAATCTTCGGCCATTGGTTTGACTGGATAATAATCTATGACAAAAGAATTTCCTCCTAGTTTTATAAAATGAAAACTGTTTTGTAACCAGCAAAATAAACTGGCCAAACCCCCACCAATAAGTGCGCCCATAAAGGCCATGATACCTGATAGCAATAAAAATATTTTTTGAATATCCCAAGGCCTAGCCCCCATGGCATGCAAGACATGGATGTCTTTTTGTTTTTCCAATACCAACATAGTCAGCGCCCCAACTAAATTAAAGGAAGCTACCATCATGATCAAAGCTAGAATAGAAAAAATAATCCATTTTTCCATTTGCATGATCTTGTATAAATCTATATTTTGTTGAAATTTATTTTTAACTAGAAATTGATCCCCAAAAATATTTTTTAATTGTTTCATCACTTTAGCCTCTGCATTAGCTTGAACAGATAGCTCAACGGCCGACACTTGACTGGGCGCAAGATCAAAAAGATACTGTGCAAAAGCATAATTGGTAAAAACATATTGGTCATCGAATTCTTGCTGCACAGAAAATGCGCCCGATTGCACGGCATTCAAAGTATTCAATTGATTAAGGCTGGTGATAGACTTTCCAGACCTGTTCACTGCAAATAACTGAAGTGTGTCTCCAATAAAACGCTGAAATAAGCCTAATTTTTGTTCAATACCAATGCCCATGATTAATTTGGGGGTGTTCAAATCTCCAATCACGCATTTACCTCTTTTTAAATGTGCTTTGATATTGTTGATGTAGCCATAAGAAGAATCGATTCCTTTGACCATGACTACTGCTTGAAAATTGTCCTTAACCATTAGAGCTCTATTTTCAACTACCCTGCTCACAGCTTTAACGCCATCTATTTTTTCAACCAAACTATAAGTGCTGTCTGATAAAGTAAAAAATTTCCCTTGCACTGACGTGACGCGCACGTCGGCATAAAAATCCGAATACAAGCCTTTCACAATATCGGTGAAGCCATTGGAAACACTTAATATTAAAATGAGTGCAGCTGTGCCTATGGCAATAGCAAATACACTTACCCATGCAATAATTTGTATTGCCTGAAAAGCATATTTACCTCTAAAATAACGCCATGCAAATAAAAAATGCACTTACAAATTTTTTATATTCTCATCCATTTTAAAAACGTAATCCAAGGTGTCGTCTAAATAAAAATGCAAGACAGGGATGCGCCTCAATTGATGCTTCATGGTATCAGAAAGATGCTTTTTTATTTCCCATGCCTGTGCTTGAATTTTCTTAAAACATTCATTGGTGTCTTTAACCTGAAATAGGCTAATATAAATTCTAGCTTCCAATAAATCCGGGGTTACTTTTACAGAAGAGATGGAAATCATCCCACCTTGTAAATTGGTCAACCCCAATTTTAAAAAAATATCGTTAAGGGCGCTTTGAATGGCCCCGGCCACCTGTTTTTGTCTTTTTCCTTCCTCCATAATCAAAATCGTTGATTCGCTGTAAAATTAGTTACTTTGCTGATTATTCTGCGGGAATAATTTTGAATATGAAGAAATTTATTCGCATCATAAGTTATATCAGAGAATACAAGGCCTATATGGCCTGGTATAGCCTATTTATTACCTTATCTATCGTCTTTGGTTTGTTTTCCTTAGGGATGTTGATGCCCTTTATGGACCTTATATTTCAAAAAGGAGAATTGACTGGTGTGATAAAAACAGCTACTACCTCAGGGGGTTCAGTCAATATCAAAGACCTGGTCTATGGTTTTTTACAACAAATCATTGATGCCCATGGTAAGGTGACTGCCCTTGGATGGATTTGTGTAGCCATTATTATTAATATTTTTTTAAAGAACTTATTTCTATACCTATCTTATTATTTTTTGGCGCCGATAAGAAATGCAGTCACCAGAAAATACTCCAGGCTATTGTATGAAAAAATATTGCAATTGCCTATTGGTTATTTTACCGAACAACGCAAAGGAGATATCTTAAGCAGATCCTCCAACGATATCACCGAACTAGAAAATTCTGTGATTGGCGCACTAGAAGGTTTGATTAAAGAACCTTTAAACATTTTAGGGATTTTGATTTTCTTGTTTATCATTAGTGTGAAGCTTACTTTATTTGTATTTATATTGTTGCCTCTAGCTGGTTTGATTGTGGGTCGCATTGGAAGAAGCTTAAAAAAACATACCAATAAAGCACAGGTAAAATGGGGTGAGATTTTGTCTCAGATGGAAGAAACTTTAACCGGCTTAAGAATTATTAAAGCTTTTAATGCAGAGGGTAGAGTGAAGAAACAATTTTTTGCATTGGTAGATGAAATTTTTCATATCAAAAATAAAATACTCAATAGACGTGATTTGGCTTCTCCTGTTTCTGAAACCTTGGGGGTGATTATTTTATGTGGTGTATTATGGTTTGGAGGTAAGCTAGTATTGAATGGAGAGATTCTTTCAGGTAGTTCTTTCATTGCTTATGTAGCTTTGTTTTCTCAAATTATCAATCCTTCCAAAGCATTGTCCCAGGCGGCTTACAACGTGACAAGAGGCAATGCCACTTTAGATAGATTGAATGAAATTTTAGAAGCTCCATTGACGGTGGAAGAAAATGCAAACCCCATAGTTTTGGAAAGTTTTAAAGAATCTATTGAGTTTAACAATGTTCAATTCCTATATCAGGATGCCAGTATATTAAAGGACATTAACTTGACCATTCGCAAAGGCAGGTCGGTGGCCTTGGTAGGATCATCTGGTGCAGGCAAAAGCACCCTGGCCGATTTAGTACCTCGGTTTCATGATGTAAGTGCTGGTCATTTATTGATTGATGGAAAAAATATTAAGGACTATAGTTTACATAGTTTAAGAAATTTAATCAGCATTGTAACACAAGAGCCTATTTTATTCAATGATACCATCGCAGCCAACATTGCCTTAGGTAAACCAAATGCTACTGAGGCTGAAATTATGGAAGCGGCCAAAATCGCCAATGCCTATGATTTTATCATTAAAAAAGAAGGTGGCTTTCAGAGTATAATAGGCGATAGAGGTAGCAAACTAAGTGGTGGAGAACGCCAGCGTTTAACCATTGCCCGTGCTGTTTTAAAGAATCCCCCTATTTTAATTTTAGACGAAGCCACTTCAGCACTAGATACAGAAAGTGAAAAATTAGTACAAGATGCCATTAACAATATGATGCAAAATAGAACTTCCATTGTAATTGCACATAGATTGTCTACCATTAGACATGCAGATGAAATTATTGTTTTGCAAAAAGGCAATATTGTGGAAAGAGGCAACCATGATGCATTGATTGCGCAAAATGGTTATTACCGAAAACTAATTGACATGCAGGAAGTCAAATAATAAAAAACCCCGATAAAATTTATCGGGGTTTTTTATATGGAGTATTTTATTACTGATTATTGATCACTGCTATTTCTAACATAGCCCAATTTAGCTTCTAAGCTTAAAGTGGCATGAGGTACTGCACGCAAACGAGCCTTATCTATCAAACGCCCTGTCACTCTACAAATACCATAAGTTTTGTTTTCGATGCGCATCAAGGCTTTTTCTAAATGGTCGATAAAAGTAATTTGACGGCTGGCCATTTGTCCCAATTGCTCTCTTTCCATGCTCACACTGCCATCTTCCATGGTCATGTATCTAGCATCGTCATTGTCACCACCTAATTCGTCCTTACGGGTAATGATGCCTTGTAAATAAAGCAATTCTTTTTTAGCAGCTTCTAATTTGTTACTGATTAAATCTTTGAATTCTTTCAATTCAGCATCTGAGTATTTTACTAAAGTATCGGTTGATCTTTCTACTTCTTTTCTTCTTTCCATAGGAACATAGCCTGGTTGATAAGGTACACTGCTTTTGGAAGCTATTTTTGGAACTTTAATGTCTTTGATTGGTTCTGCGACTTTACGCACTGGTTTCACTGGAGGTGTTGGAATTTTAGGTACCGGCTTTGCAGGTGGAACATATTTTTCAACAGGCTTCGCAGCTATTGGAGCTTTAATAGGTGCCTTAACAGGAATAGTTGGTTTTGCCTTTCCTTTGACAGGAACTGCTTTTTTAATAGGCGCTTTAATGGGGGTGGCTTTTTTTATAGGTGTTTTAACAGGGACCGCTTTTTTTGCTGGAACTGCTTTTTTTGGAACAATTTTTTTTGCAGGCACTACTTTTTTAGGTGCTACTTTTTTCGGCGCTGCCTTTTTTAAAGGCGCTGCTTTTTTAGGTGCTGCTTTTTTTGCAGGTGCGGCTTTTTTGGGAGCGGCTTTTTTCGGCGCTGCCTTTTTTGCAGGTGCTGCCTTTTTAGGCGCTGCTTTTTTTGGAGCTGGTTTTTTTGTAGCCATAATTATCCTTTTTGTCTAACTGAAATCCTTAATTTATGCTCATTTATTTCGACTTCAACTGCCTTGTTTAAGGTTGGAACCCAGTCAATTTGGTGTGCAAGAATTTCGCGGCAAATATAGTCCGAAAATTGAATAATGGAGTCCTTCAATTCCGTATTCTCCTCTATTTCAAGCAAAATCTTGTCTGTTAGGTCGAAATTCGACTCTTTTCTGATGTTTTGGACCCTATTTACTAGCTCACGGGCATTACCTTCCTGTAATAAAGCTGGGCTAATGGTAATGTCCAAGGCCACTGTAAGGGCGTTTTTAACCGCTACACTCCATCCAGGTATATCTTCTGCTATAATATCTACCTCATTGATTAGCAACTGAATAGTCTCTCCTTCAATGTCCAAAGGCAAGGCCCCTTCTTTTTCTAAGCTAGTAATTTGCGCCTGGGTCAAATTGGCAATCACCGCTGAAGCTTGTTTCATTTTAGTACCCAACTTCGCACCCAATAATTTGAAATTGGCTTTTACCTTTTTGCTAATCACCCCCTCAGTCTCAGTTATATAATTAATTTCTTTAACGTTTACCTCGGCAAGTATTAATTCTTCCATTAATTCAATAGCCGTTTTTGTGGCTGGATCTAAAACAGGAATTAATATTTTTTGCAAAGGCTGACGCACTTTGATATTCACTTTTTTACGAATAGATAAAACCAGAGAACAAATATCCTGTGCCATCTGCATTCTACTTTCCAAAGCTGTATCTATTTGAGATTTGTCTGCAATAGGAAAAGGAGCATGATGAATAGAACTATAATTATGTTTTTGAGTAGCAGCATTTAAATTTCTGAAAACTTGATCACAGAAAAATGGCGCAATAGGAGCCATTAATTTTGTAATGGTTTCAATGCACTCATATAAGGTTTGATAAGCTGCAATTTTATCTTGGGTATAAGTACCTTTCCAAAAACGTCTGCGACACAATCTTACATACCAATTACTTAAATGTTCATCTACAAAAGTTTCAATGGCCCTGCCTGCAGTGGTGGGCTCAAAATCATCCATAGCATTCGTCACTGTTTGAATCAAGCTATGTAAAGAGGAAATAATCCAACGATCAATTTCTGGTCTTTCTGCAAGTGGAATAGGTGCTTGTTCAAAATGAAAATTATCTACATTGGCATACAAAACAAAAAATTGATAGGTATTGTATAAAGTGCCAAAGAATTTTCTTTGCACTTCTTGAATGCCTGCTAAATCAAATTTTAAATTGTCCCAAGGTGAAGCATTGGTTACTAAATACCAACGCGTTGCATCAGCGCCATATTTTTCAATGGTTTCAAATGGATTGACCACATTGCCTAGTCGCTTGCTCATCTTATTGCCATTCTTATCCAAGACTAGTCCATTGCTCATCACCGCCTTGTATGCCACACTATCAAAAAGCAATACGCCCAAGGTGTGTAATGTATAGAACCAACCACGTGTTTGATCTACGCCCTCGCAAATAAAATCAGCTGGGAAAGCTTCTCCCTTGTCAATTAAATCTTTATTTTCAAAAGGATAATGCCACTGTGCATAAGGCATGGCGCCAGAGTCAAACCATACATCTACTAAATCAGCCACACGTTTCATGGGTTGTCCTGAGGCACTTACTAATTCAATTTGATCCACAAAGGGTTTATGTAAATCCACCTCTAATTTGCCATCAACAATTTTTAAATTCACTTCTTTGTTGAATCCTTTATCTTTTGCAGCCGTATAAGCCTTTGTTAATTCCTCTATCGATCCTATACAAATTTCTTCGCTACCATCTTCTGTTCTCCAAATAGGAAGCGGGGTTCCCCAATACCTACTTCTAGACAAATTCCAATCCACCATATTCTCTAACCAATTGCCAAAACGCCCTTCACCAGTGCTTTTGGGCTTCCAATTGATGGTTTTATTTAATTCTACCATTCTATCTTTAACAGCGGTGGTTTTGATAAACCATGCGTCCAATGGATAATATAAAATTGGTTTATCAGTTCTCCAGCAATGCGGATAACTGTGCTCGTATTTTTCTACCTTAAAGGCCCTGTTTTCTTTTTTTAATTTAACAGCAATATCCACATTCACATCCTGGTAATCTTTTTCGTCTTTGTAATTCTTTACATATCTGCCGCTAAATTCTCCCACGCCTTCCACAAATTTTCCTGCTCTATCTACCAGGGTAATAATACCTAAATTATTTTTTTGCCCTACTTTATAATCGTCTGCACCAAAAGCAGGAGCAGTATGCACGATACCTGTTCCATCTTCTGTAGTTACAAAGTCACCTATTACTATTTTAAAAGGATCTCCTTCAAATGTTTTTGGATCATTGGCTTCAAAGGGCATTAGCTGCTCGTAACGCAGTCCATTTAAATCGCTTCCTTTGCAGGTAGCAATTATTTTCCAAGGAACAATTTTATCACCTTCTGCAAAACTTTCTAGTGCCTCTCCTTCTTCTTTGAAATATTTTCCAAGTAATGCTTTGGCCAATACCACATTCACAGGTATAGCTGTATAAGGGTTATAGGTGGCTACTAAAACATATTCAATATAGGGACCTACTGTAAGTCCTAAGTTAGAGGGCAGGGTCCAGGGCGTGGTGGTCCAAGCCATATAAAATACCTCCGCTGATTTTACCTGCGCTGTTTTAACTGCATCAAATAAAAATTGACTGTCTGCATTTTCTACTGCCTTAAACATCGCCACCGCAGAAGTGTCTTTTACATCTTTGTAAGTACCTGGCTGATTTAATTCATGTGAACTTAATCCTGTACCTGCCGCAGGTGAATAAGGTTGTATACTTACACTTTGATATAAGTACCCTTTTTTGTAAAGGGTACTTAATATCCACCAAAGCGTTTCAATATAATTATTTTCAAAAGTGATATAAGGATTATTTAAATCCACCCAATAACCCATCTTATTGGTAATATCATCCCATTCTTTTTTATAACGAAGTACTGCTTCTCTACATTTTTGATTGTAGTCTTCTACACTTATTTTTTTGCCAATGTCTTCTTTGGTAATGCCCAATTCTTTTTCAACCCCCAACTCTACTGGTAAACCATGGGTATCCCAACCACCCTTTCTTTTTACTTGAAATCCTTGCATGGTTTTATATCTACAAACCATGTCTTTTAAAGTTCTTGAAATAACATGATGGATTCCCGGCATTCCATTGGCGCTAGGGGGACCTTCATAAAATACAAAAGGCTTTTTACCTTCTCTTAATGAAACAGATTGTTCAAAAGCTTGTTCTGATTTCCAGGCAGCTAAAATCTCTGCTTCAATAGCGGGCAGATTTAGTCCATTTAATTCGGGGTATTTCTTATTCATAAAACGCTTGTCCTAGCTCATTTTTAGGGCTCGAAGGTACGAATAAGCTGCTAAAAAAGGCCAGCCCATTTTTTAGGAATTTAGCCTGCTACTTGCTTAATTGGCTGCATCCTCCACCTCTTTGGCTAGCGCCTGTGTGGGTTCCTTAAAAAACTTCTTTTGGAAGACAAAGAGTGCGATCACCCCTGTGCTTATAGCTGCATCAGCAAAATTGAAAACAGGACGGAAAAACTCAAATTCCTCGCCACCCCAAATAGGGAACCATTTTGGAAAATGCCCCTCCCTGATAATGGGGAAATAAAACATATCCACCACTTTGCCATGCAAAAAGGGTGCATAGCCTCCAGTTCTTGGAAATAAGTGCGCCACCATAGTAGTATATGGATAGCTGGCGTCAAAGATCATTCCATAAAATAAACTATCTATCAAGTTACCCACTGCGCCTGCGAAAATTAAGGCTGCACAAATGATAAATCCTTTATGGTATTTCTGTTCGATAAAACCTTTGATTAAGAAAACGCCCCAGATCACTGCTACCAATCTAAATAAGGTTAAAATAATTTTTCCAAATCCACCTCCAAACTTCAACCCCCAAGCCATGCCTTCATTTTCTACAAAATGCAATCTTGCCCATTCCCCAATTAGGGTATGTTCTTCGCCAATAAAGTAATGAAGTTTGATATAAAATTTAATGGCTTGATCAATAAAAATAATCAAAGCAATAAATACTGCTACTTTTTTTCCGTTCATAGATTATATATAATTGAGGACAAAGATAAGTTAGTCTTGAATATAGACCCGTTTTACTCTTTGTCCAATGGAAGTTAATATTTCATAAGGTATGGTATCAGCCCAAGCGGCCAATGCTTCAATAGGAAGATTAGGCCCAAAAACTTCAACCTGATCGCCTACTTTCACATTGGGAATCCCAGTCACATCAATCATGGTCATGTCCATGCAAATGGAGCCAATAATTGCTGCCCTTGCACCATTCACCCACATGGCCGCCTTTCCATTACCCAGTTTTCTATTGTATCCATCTGCATAACCCAACCTAACAGTGGCCACGATGGTCTCTTTATCCAACACACCCGAACGGTTGTACCCCACTGTTTCAGAGGGGGCCAGCTTTCTTAATTGGGAAATAGTGGTATGCAACTGTAATACGTTTTCAAAAACCCCTTCTATCTTAGGAATACCAAACATGCCAATGCCCAAGCGAACCATGTTCAAATGATATTTAGCATGATCTAAAATAGCCCCTGAATTAGAAATATGTTTGATGGCAGAATAACCCAAATCATTTTCGATGGCAGCTGCCCATGTATTAAATTTTGTCAACTGTGTTTCGGTAAAAATTTTGAATTGTTCCAACCCACTGGCACTTAAATGACTAAAAATAGATTGCACTTTTAACCAATGCTCTTTTTTTAGCATTGCACCAATTGATTTTATTTCAGCTTCATCAAAACCCAAACGATTCATGCCCGTATTCAATTTAAGATGAATGGGAAAATTAGGAATGGCTTGTTGTTTAACAAAGGCAGCAAACTGTTCCAATAATTCAAGAGAAAAAATTTCAGGCTCTAAGTGGTATTGAACTAGTGTATCAAAAACAGCAAGGTCTACATTCATGACCATGATAGGTAGATGAATGCCCGCTTTTCTGAGTTCCACTCCTTCATCTGCATAGGCTACTGCTAAATAATCTACATGATGAAATTGCAGTACTCTTGCAATTTCGGTACTACCTGTGCCATACCCAAAGGCTTTCACTATGGCCATGATTTTCACTTCCGGACCAATTTTATTTTTTATGGCTTTAAAATTATGCACCAAGGCAGATAGGTTCACCTCTAATTGAGTTTGATGTGTTTGGAATTGTAAAGCGGCATTTATTTTTTCAAACTCAAAAATTCTTGCTCCCTTTAATAAAATAAATTCTTCTTTGAATAAAGTAGTATCCAAGGAGGTCAAAAATTGATGCGTGGTTTGGTAGGATTGAATGGAGGGTATTGCGGAAAATAAATGCGCATTTTTTTTCAGAAACAATGTCCATTGCATTCCTATGGTGATTATTTTTTTTACAGGATAAGCATTAAAAAGCGCTGCCGCTTTTTGGTACTGCTGCTCATTGGACTGCACAAAGTCTGATACCACCAAGGTGATGGGCAACAAACCTGCCTGTTGTTTGGCATAGTCCAAGGCTAAGGCCATAGAAGACAAATCATTGCTATAGCTATCATTCAATAAATAACATTGCTGCACTCCTTTTTTGATTTGCATGCGCATTTCTAAATGCTTTAATTGTAATACCTCTGCTTGAATGGTATTATCAGGGATGGCTAAAAACAATAAAGTAGCCCAACAGCTAATGACATTCTCAATGGAGGCTTTGTCTGTAAATGGAAGGTTTAATTGTTTAGTAGCTCCGCCATAAATGGCTTGGAGCAAAACCCCGTTTTTTTGCAGGGTTGTGGAGACGATGTACAAACTAGCATTTGCATCCTCCCCCCAGCTGATTATTTGCTGTGCTTTATTGATACTTAGTTTATCCAAGATAGCGTAAGGTGCAATAATGGTTTTAACATCTTTAAAAAAAATCCACTTTTCCTTTAATTTCTCTTCCTCGTTGGCAAAGCCTTCCTGATGTGCTGTGCCTAAATTGGTAAAAATACCAATGGTAGGTTCGATAATTTCTTTTAAGATTTGCATTTCCCCTTTGATAGAAATACCTGCTTCGAAAATGGCTAAATTATGTGCATCAGTCATGCCCCAAACGCTCAATGGCACGCCAATTTGTGAATTGTAACTTCTGGGGCTTTTTACAATGTTATAATGGTTAGCCAATAATTGAGACAGCCATTCTTTGACCATAGTTTTACCATTGCTGCCCGTAATGCCAATGACTGGATATGCATACAATGCCCTGTGTTGTTTGGCAATTTTTTGCAAAGCCTGATAGACATTATCGACAAAAATAAAATTGGCTGTTGGAAATTTGGAAGCGTCAAAATTGGTGTCCACTACAAAATTATTAACGCCCCTTTGTACTAGGTCTGCTATGTAATCATGCCCATTCTGATGGGCCGTTTTCAAGGAAAAAAACAAACTAGTTTCAGGAAAAATAAGTCTTCGACTATCAATCAATAAATGCTCAATAGTCGACGCTTTAACTAAAACAAAGCGAGCGGCAATATTTTGGGCAATATGTTTGACAGTGTTTTGCAAAAATGGCGAGGCTTATGTTTATTGCTTAGTTGCTTTGGCTAATTTTTGCTTGGCAGTAAAAATGGAATACAAAATGGACCCAGTAATACAAAATATAATAAATATCAAGGAAATAAGTACTTGGGTATTTTTATCCAACCATTCATTGATGTAATGTTCGCCTAACATTTTTGCACCAATAAAAATGAGTACAATGGCAATGCCTTGTTGAAGATGCTCAAATTGATTCACTGCCCCTCTCAATAAAAAGAACAAAGAGCGCAAGCCTAGGATGGCAAAAATATTAGAGGTATAAATGACCAAACTACTTCTGGAAATACCCATTACTGCTGGGATTGAATCTAATGCAAAAACCAAATCTATCCCGGCGAGCAAAACCACCACCACGAATAAACTGGTATACAAAGGCTTGTTGTTATGGTCTCTTATGACAAATTTACCCTCCCCATCGGTATGGCCAATGGGTAAGTATTTTTTCAATAATAAATATACTTTTGATTTTTCGGGATCAAATTCAGACTCTTCTCCAGCAATAAACATTTTATAACCAGTATACAATAAGAATGCTCCAAAGATGTACAAGATCCATGCAAATTTTGCCACCAGCGCTACCCCTACTGTAATAAATAGTACACGTAATAAAATGGCAGTCAAAATTCCAATTAATAGTACACGTGGGATGTATTTTTCTTTTACATTAAACGCACTAAAAATTAGAATGAACACAAAAATATTGTCAATACTCAAACTCCATTCCATTAAATAGCCACTTAAATACTCAAGTGCTAATTTTTGACCTTCTTCTACCCACATAAAAATAAAAAAAGCAAAGGCCAACATGACCCAAAAAAAAGTTTGACGTAAGGCTTGTCCGATTGAAATGATACTGTTTTTTTTACTTAAAAAACCTAAGTCAATTACCAATGCAATTAAAATCACACAGCTAAAAACAAGGTATACCAATTGATCTGTTGTCATAGGATAAAGTTAATACATCCGCCCCTAGATTGCAAATCGACGTTTTCGATAGGCGGCCCAAACTAGAAATCCAATCACCAGTAAGATAAGAGGACTAGCTATGATGGCTATTTGCCAAAATAGCCTATTTTCTAGTACTTTTTGTTTATTCAGCAAACGTAAAATCACAAATTTGTTTCTACTTTCCAATAACCCCATAGGCTCATTCAAATAAGCGATACTATTCATGTAAAAATCATGATTGGCAAATTGATAGTCCTCAAATGGAATCATGCCCATGGGCATTGCCCCCCTGGTTTTATCCACCTGATTGGTAAAAATATCTGCATCAGCGATGACTATTTGCTTCGCATTGACGCTACCCGATGCTTGATAAACCTGGCCGGTTATTTTTAAAATACTGTCTTTGACTGCAGTTGGAATTCTATTGGCATAGATGGAACTAAACTTTCCTTCCAATAATACCGCAATGGGCAAATGAGCTTGGTTAAAACTAGCCATATCTGCCTCTTCTTTTACACTGTTCAAGGAAACCAAGTTGGGGCTTGCTATAATTCTAGTATTGGAATCAGTACTCAGTAAAATTGTTTTTTTAATACTTGCACTAACTAAAGTATCTATACTTGAAGGGAATAAAGACAACACTCGGTCTAAGTTTTGTACTAATGGATGACGATCCTCTCCTAATAGAAAAGGATAATAAGGCCATGGAATACGCTGAATGATGGGACTGCCATCTGCTTGCTTGCCTACCACCATGGGCAGTTTAGCACAGTTTAAATCTTGTACCAAATTACTGTTCATTCGAATACCATACTTGAAAAACAAATCATCTAAGCCAAGGCCACGGTCATAGGCCAGATAGCTGCCGTCTGTTTTTTGCAGACTATCATACTCTGCATACAATTTATCTACCGCCCATAGGATGTTTCCTCCAGACATTAGATATTGATCCAATTTTAATTTATCTAATTCAGTAAATGGATTGGTTGGCTTAACAATTAAAATAGTTTTTATTTTTTGGGCATCTGGGTACCCTTTTTTTAAATCAAATACAACCAGATTGTATTGATGTCGAATAGACTCTCCTAAATCATTCACTGTTAAATTAGTAGGTTCTCCATTGCCAATAAGATAAGCGATGGTGGGTACTTGAATTCTATTCAATAAATAAATGGCTTGTGTAAATTTATATTCTAACAAAGCTTCTGCTGCATTGGTACTGGCTTCTAGATCTTCTTCTGGAATGTCTTTGATAATATTATAAGGCTTGAAAAACTTTTTACTACTCCTTAAATCTATCGCCATTGGTTTTTGACCTTCTACCTCTACGAGTGCCCCTGGTATTAATAATTGATCTACTCTTTTATCCGAACTAACATTTTGTTCTTGCAACCTTTGAATGGGGATGCCTAATTTTGATAAGCTATCGTAGAATTGATACAAGGCCGTATCCTTATACATTTGACTAGGCAGTTCTAGCTGCCATTGAATGTACTTAGGATTCATTTGATGCAGGGATTCCAATAAAACAGAGGTGGCTTGTGCTATTTTTTTATAATAAGCAGGAAGGTCGCCACCCAAATACAAGTGAATTTTTACAGGTTTTTGCACCCCCTGAATGATTTGCGATGAACTCTTACTTAAAGTATACCTATGTTCTTTGGTTAAGTCCAACTGCAGCGGAAAAACAAAGGCGAGGTAATTGAAAAACAAAATAAAAACAAGGATGGCAAGGTATTTAAATTTTGCTTTAATGTTCTCAAGACAACCCAGGGTAAAAAGTACAAGTACTGAAATGAAATAGATGCTATCTTGAAAAGACAATACCCCCTTACTCATAGATTTGTAATGATTGCTAAAGCCTAATTGAGCAAGATAAAAATCAAATCCATTTTTAAATATAGCATAGCCGCTAATCCAATCAAACCCTTTATATAGCATTAAAGAAAGCGAAATTGAAAACAATAAGGCCACTAAATTATTTTTAGTGGTGCTACTGGTATAAATGCCAATGGCCGTAAAAGCGGCAGCTAAAAATAATAAACCAAAATAGCCGCCAAAGGTAGCCCCCCAATCCAAACCACCCACCGCACTTAAATTGTCCAAGACCACTGCATACAAAAGTGTCGGCGCAATGGCTACTAAGACAATTAAATAAGCACCTAAAAATTTACCTAAGACCAACTGCAATGGACGAATAGGCAAACTACTGATGATTTCATAAGTGCCTAATTTATATTCATCAGAGAAACTATGCATGGTGATGGCCGGTATCAAGAACATCAAAAACCATGGGGCAAAGTCAAAGTAAACTTGTAAGGAAGCGTAGCCAAAATCCAATACATTGTAGTTGGGCAGCACAAACAATACTAGCCCATTGATCAATAAATAAAAGCCAATGATTAAATAACCAGTGATGCCACTAAAGTATTGCGCCCATTCTTTTTTGCCTATTGCCCACATGGGTCAAAGCTACAAAAAAAATGCCCCGAGTTATCGGAGCATTCAATATTATAAAAATCTTAGGATTGGTTGCGTTTAGGCTATACTGCAAAACTGTCTCCACAGCCACAACTTCTGCTGGCATTGGGATTGTTGAAGAAAAATCCTTTTCCATTCAACCCATCTGAAAATTCTAACTCCGTATTCACTAAGTATAAAAAGCTTTTTAGATCGGTCACAATTTTTATCCCATTGTCTTCAAAGACTTGATCCATGGGCTTGATTTCATTGTCAAAGTCTAGTTTATAGCTTAAACCAGAACAACCACCCCCTACTACCCCTACTCTTAAAAAATAGCTAGCATCGCCCGTAACGCCTGCGTCTTGCATTAACTGCAATACCTTGTTCTTTGCCTTGGCACTTACATAAATTGAATTCTCTTGGGCTACTTCACTCATAGGTTATAAATAGAAGACCTAAATTAAACGTGGCTTTGTTCAAATACCAGTTCAGCCAATCCGTTTTTTACACGAAAATCATTGATGGCTGCTTTAATAGCATCTTCGGCCAATACTGAGCAATGTATTTTTACTGGAGGCAAATTTAATTCCTCTACTAAATCCATATTGTCAATCTTAACAGCTTCGTCAATTGTTTTTCCTTTCAACCACTCTGTAGCCAAAGAAGAAGAGGCAATGGCAGAACCACAACCAAATGTTTTAAACTTAGCATCGGTAATAATTCCTGTTGCTTCATCTACTTGGATTTGCAAACGCATTACGTCTCCGCACTCTGGTGCACCTACTAAACCAGTACCTACACTCTTAGAACCTTTATCTAATGTGCCTACATTTTTAGGATTAGAATAATGATCGATTACTTTATCTGAATATGCCATTTTATTTTTATTTTATATTTTCAAAATTATTAAAAAAATTCGAAACTAGAGATACACCTTTTATTTAATGATGTGCCCATTGAATCGCGTCAATGTCAATACCTTCTTTAAACATTTCCCATAAAGGGCTCATTTCTCTTAGCTTTAAAACAGTATCAGTAACTGCTTTAATGGTAAAATCAATTTGTTCTTCAGTGGTATATCTTCCTAAGCCAAAACGAAGAGAGCTATGTGCTAAGTCATCTCCTAAGCCCAAGGCTTTTAAAACATAGCTAGGCTCTAAAGACGCAGAGGTACAAGCCGAACCAGAAGACAATGCGATGTCCTTGTTAAAGCCCATCATCAATCCTTCTCCTTCCACATATTTAAAAGATATATTGCTTACATGTGGTAAACGGTGTGCCGGATTCCCATTCACATAAGATTCATCTATCTGCTTTAATGCATTTTCTAATTTGTCTCTTAATTTAGAAATTCTTTCTGTATCGGAAGCCATTTCTAAACGAGCCAATTCACAAGCTTTTCCAAAGCCTACGATACCTGGTACATTTAAAGTACCGCTGCGCATACCTCTTTCATGTCCACCACCATCTACTTGTGCAGTTACTTTTACACGTGGGTTTTTTCTTCTTACGTATAAAGCACCAACGCCTTTTGGTCCATACATTTTATGTGCGGTAAAGGCCATCATATCAATTCCGTCTGCAATCACGTCCACAGGAATTTTTCCTACTGCTTGTACTGCATCTGTAAAGAAAAGCGCCCCATGTTTTTTCGCAATGGCACTAATTTCTTTAACTGGTTGCACCACTCCAATTTCATTGTTGGCATACATGATGGCTACTAAAATAGTAGTAGGCTTCATAGCCGCTTCTAATTGTTTTAAATCTATTAAACCGTCAGGTTGAACTTCTAAATAAGTAACTTCGGCGCCTAATTTTTCTAAGTGCTTGCAAGTATCTAAAACAGCTTTATGTTCTGTAGTGCAAGTAATAATATGATTACCCTTGCTTGCATACATTTCATATACTCCTTTGATGCCTAAATTATCCCCTTCAGTAGCTCCAGAAGTAAAGATGATTTCTTTAGGATCGGCGCCTATTAATTGGGCCACTTGCTCACGGGCATAATCCACTGCTTCCTCAGCTTGCCATCCAAAAGAATGGTTACGACTAGCCGCATTTCCGAAATTTTCGACGAAATAGGGGATCATTGCTTCTAAAACCCTAGGATCCATGGGGGTAGTTGCATTATGATCAAGATAAATTGGTAATTTTAACATATCCGAATTTGATTTTTTCTAAAGCACAAAGCTAAAGCTTAAGGCTTGATTTTATTGAATTCGTTAGGCTTTAAGGGTAATTTTTTCCCAATTCGTAAAACAAATGAACATGGATTATAAGGTAGAACATATAGGCATCGCAGTCAAGCACTTGCAAACAAGCATCCCCTTGTTTGAAAAGCTATTGGGCAGCCCATGTTATAAAACTGAAAAGATAGACAGCGAGCAAGTAAATACCGCCTTTTTTCTTCAAGAAAATTCCAAAATTGAATTACTCGAAAGCACCGATCCAGAGGGCGTGATTGCCAAGTTTATTGAAAAAAAAGGAGAAGGCATGCACCATATTGCTTTTGAAGTTCCAGATATTATTGCTGAAATGGAAAGACTAAAAAAAGAAGGATTCACTTTATTGAACGAAAGTCCTAAAAAAGGAGCCGATCATAAATGGGTTTGTTTTGTGCATCCCAAAGAAACGAATGGCGTGTTGATAGAACTTTGCCAAAGTATCTAAAAATAGGCTGCAATTAAATTCCTAAAATTTCAATGGCTTTTTGTGCTGCCAATTGGCTGGCATCTTTTTTCGTATAGCCTTTTTGTGCGGTAATAACTTCTCCATCCAATACTACATTGATGGTAAACAATCTTCTACGACCTTCTAATTGCTCACCTGCCAAAACAAAATCTATTTGCTTGCCTTGCTTCAAAGCCCAACCAATGATTTTATTTTTTATATTAATGTCTATTTGTTCTAAATCTTCCATGAACAAATAAGGTTGAATCATTTTTTCTAAGATCCACAACTTAGTGAAATCATATTTTTTATCTAAATAAATGGCGCCCACCAAGGCTTCTAAAGTATTGCCAAAAATTTGACTTGTTTTTAAACTTCCATCCATTTTATTAAAACGAGTCATTCTTCGCAGTCCCATTTGAACAGCAATATGATTCAATTGTTGTCTGTTCACCATCTTGCTACGCATCTCTGTTAAAAAGCCTTCTCCTTTATAGGGATATTTTTTAAATAGATAATCCGCCACCACTGAACTAATAATGGCATCGCCTAAAAATTCCAACCTTTCATTATTCTCCGCAGGATTGTCCTTAACTGAACGATGATTGAGCGCTGTTTGAAAAAGTAAAATACTTTTGGTACGATACCCAATGAGTTGAGCCAGGTTGATTTCAAACTCCGACTGCTTAAAAAAAGAAAATAAATGTTGTAATTTTTTCAAAGTAAACTTTATAGAAAATCCAGTTGTTTTATGCCTTGTATTTTTTCACAATCACGCAAGCATTGTGTCCGCCAAAACCAAATGTATTACTCAAGGCGGCATTCACCACTCTTTTTTGTGCTTTATTGAAAGTAAAATTAAGTTTAGGATCTAATTCTGGATCATCTGTAAAGTGATTGATCGTAGGAGGAATAATGTCATGCACTACTGCTTGAATACAGGCAATGGCTTCAATCACACCCGCTGCACCTAAACAATGACCAGTCATTGATTTGGTAGAACTAATATTTAAATTATAAGCATGTTCACCAAATACGGCAGTGATGGCTTTTGCTTCGGCAATATCCCCCAATGGTGTTGAAGTTCCATGGGTATTGATATAATCAATTTCATTGGCTTGCATGCCTGCATCTCTTAAAGCTGCATTCATTACATTTTTTGCGCCCAATCCTTCTGGATGTGGGGCAGTTAAATGATAGGCATCTGCAGTAGCGCCACCACCCACTACTTCACAATATATTTTGGCACCGCGTTTTTTGGCGTGTTCTAATTCTTCTAAGACCAAAACACCTGAAGCTTCTCCCATGATAAAACCATCGCGGTCTTTATCATAAGGACGACTGGCTGTTTTTGGGTCATCGTTTCTTTCGCTCATGGCTTTCATGGCATTGAAACCGGCCATACCTGCAATACCAATCACCGCTTCTGCTCCACCGGTGATAATAATATCTGCCTTACCTAGTTTTAAATTGTCCATGGCAACAATGATGGCATTCGTGCTAGAAGCACAGGCACTTACAACGGCAAAGTTGGGGCCTCTAAAACCATGTTTCATGGAAATTTGGCCTGCCGCAATGTCTAAAATCATTTTAGGAATAAAAAACGGATTGAACCTAGGTGTGCCATCCCCTTTCACAAAATTGGTGACCTCATCTGTAAAGGTATTTAAACCCCCAATGCCGCTGGCAAAAATAACACCCACTCTATCATGGTCAACATTCTCTTTGGTAATGCCCGCATCTGCCACAGCTTGATCACTTGCGACCAAGGCGATTTGAGAAAATCGATCTAGTTTTCTGGCTTCTTTTTTTTCCATAAAGGCTTCTGGATCGAAGCCCTTTATTTCACAAGCAAATCTTGTCTTAAACTTAGCTGCATCAAACTGAGTAATCATGTCTGCTCCAGATACCCCACCAATCAAAGAATTCCAGTAGGCTTCTAAGTTATTCCCAATGGGTGTTAAAGTGCCGATACCTGTTACTACAATTCGCTTGGAATACATGATGGTCTTTTTTTTAATTAAAAATCCGCCTTTAAAGCAAAGGCTCAAAAAGGCGGATTAAAATATGCCGATGACTCTAATCTAAACTTTTAATTTAAAGTTTAGATTACTTAGCGTGCTCTTCTAAATAAGCAACAGCTTGTCCAACGGTGGTAATAGTTTCTGCTTGTTCATCTGGAATAGAAATGTTGAATTCTTTTTCAAATTCCATAATTAATTCAACTGTGTCTAATGAATCAGCTCCCAAATCATTTGTAAAAGAAGCTTCATTGGTAACTTCTGCTTCATCTACACCTAATTTGTCAACGATGATTTTTTTAACTCTAGTAGCGATGTCTGACATTGTAAAAAGTTTTGTTTACGGCGCAAAAATATACTTTTTGTTAAAAACGAAGTATTTTATTTGCCTTTTTGTTTACACAATTTGAACTCTTTATACAAGGTAAGCCTAATTTGGCCCATTTAGGCGTATAAAACTGTCCAAACCGCTCTAAATGAAGGTTTTTTATGGCCCAAACTAAACGAACAGCTAGTAGTTTAAAGGAAGTTATCCACCCTTTTATTTATGTTTAAGTAGTGCTTTTAATTCTTGTTGTACTTCAAAGGGTATGTTTTCCTTTGGGATTAAAAAAAATGTTTTAGGCCCAAAATAGAAATGAAAAAAATAAGGGCTCTCAAAATAATGGGTCAATTCATTCCAGGTCCATTCTGCCGAACCAAGATTGGAATACAATTTAGCCTCTGTTTGCGTGAAACTAAAGGTACAGTCTTGCTTGAACAATTCTGCCTTCTTATAAAATAAGGCAGGCATGGCATACCAAAACAACAACAAGAGAATGATCCAGAGTATCGAACCCAATAAAAATAATTCAGGTCTTATTTTTTTGAGGAACAACAAAACGCCCGTAGCAATAGCATACACATTCACCACAATCATCAATGTTTTTATTTCTGATTGTTTCATAAAATGATAGCGCAAAGCTTGAACTACCTGGGGTTTTTTATATTGAACTATATACGCCATTTAAATTTTCATTTTTTCAATTCCTACGAAGATACATGCCGCAAAGGTTTGCGCTTGCAAAAAAGATAAGAAAATACAAAATGAGCCCGTAAAAAGAGGTTCAAAAAATACAAATTGACTATATTGAGTTGCGATTTGCTTCACTTAAAAATGGGGATCTTATGTCATTTAAACCTAGGTTAACCTTTGCTCAAATCATTAATATGAATGTGGGCTTTTTGGGCATTCAATATAGTTTTGGATTACAGCAATCGGCGGTGAATCCTATCTATGATATGTTAGGCGCCAGCCCAGATCAAATACCGTTAATGAATCTAGCGGGCCCAATGACTGGCTTATTGATTCAACCCATCATTGGCGCCATGAGTGATAAAACATGGTCGCCTCGCTTTGGAAGACGTAAGCCTTACTTTATGATCGGGGCCATTCTTTGTAGTTTGTGCTTGTTCTTGTATCCCTTTAGCACTGCCTTGTGGATGGCTGTGGGCTTATTATGGATTTTAGATGCTGCCAATAATACGGCCATGGAACCCTACCGCGCCTTTATTGCCGATAAGCTTCCTTCCGAACAACATGCCGCTGGATTTTTAACCCAAAGTTTTTTTACAGGCTTGGGTATCACGCTAGCGAATCTATCCTTGTTTATTTTTCAGAAAAAAATTACGGGGCATTATGGTAGCCTCCCTTATTGGGTCTATGCTAGTTTCTTTTTAGGTACCATTTGTTCCATTGCTTCCGTAAGTTGGTCAGTACTCAAAACACCAGAAATTCCTCCTAGTCCAGCCGAGTTGGCCAAATTAAAAGCAGAAAAAATTAAATTATTTACGCCCTTTATTGAAATTGCCCATGCCATTAAAACGATGCCCAAAGTGATGTGGCAATTAGGCTTGGTTTATGTATTCCAATGGTATGCACTATTTTGTTATTGGCAAAATGCATCCAAAAGTATTGCCTTGTCTGTTTGGAAAACAACCACCTACCAAAACAATCCTGCTTATGACGAAGCAGTGGGTTGGACAGGCTTAGTGAATGGCTGGTACAATATTGTTACTTTTTTATCTGCCTTTGGTTTACTGTGGTTGGCCAAAAAAATAAGTCCCAAATTAATTCATATACTTTGTTTACTTCTCGCAGGTATTGGTTTATTGATCTTCCCGCACATCACAGATAAAAACTTATTGTTTATTCCCATGACAGGTTTTGGTATTGCCTGGGCCAGCATGATGGGCATTCCTTATTTATTGGTGGTACATAAAATTCCTAAAGAAAAATATGGGGTTTATATGGGCATTATTAATATGATGATTGTCATTCCCATGCTGATTCAAAATATAAGTTTTGGTTATATACTCAAACATTTTTTAAACAATGACCCAAGCAAAGCCATTAGTTTTGCTGGCATTTTTTTATTGATAGCTTCTGTACTTACTTTTTTTATTCAAGCGGAAACAACTGCTGATAAAGAAAATGAAGCGTCCTCTTTTAAACCTAGTCATTAACCACTGAAACAAAAAACAAAATGAAAGTACTCTGTGTGGGTGAAGCGTTGATTGATATGATTTGCACTGATCGTGGGGTGAGCTTGACCAATGGGCAAAATTTTTTAAAGAAAGCGGGAGGCGCCCCCGCCAATGTAGCCGCAGCCATTGCTGCGCTTGGTGGAGAAGTAGACATGGCGGCAAAAGTAGGCAAGGATCCTTTTGGTCAACATTTGATTGACTTATTAATTGAAATGGGCGTTGATACAAAATGGATTTTTCAAGACCCTAACATTTTTACCACTTTCGCATTTGTATCCTTGATGGAAGATGGAGAAAGAGATTTTTATTTTAATAGAGGTGCCGACAAGGAATTAAATGAATCCGATTTGGCTGCGCTAGAATTAGATAAGTATAGCATTGTTCATTTCGGCTCTGCCACCAGTTTTTTACCTGGCGCCTTGCAAACTGCTTATACCAGCTTATTGAATAGCGCCAAAGCCGCAGGTGCCATCATCAGCTTTGATCCTAATTACAGACATTTACTTTTTCAAAACAATACGCAAAGTTTTATTGATCAATGCTGGCCCTTTATCGAAGCCTGTCATTTTTTTAAACTAAGTGATGAAGAAGCTTTGTTGATTACAGGCTGCGACACCGTGCAACATGCTGCAGCGGCTTTAAGAAAAAAATCATCCGCTGTTTTTGCCATAACCCTTGGAAAAGAAGGCACCCTTTTGTGCATGGGCGATCATTTAGAAATGATTGGTAGCATTGCCATTATACCTATAGATGCCACTGGGGCCGGAGATGCCTTTGTGGGCGCTGTTTTGTTTCAATTGATTCACTCCACTGCTAAAGAAGTTCCATTAATAGATATCCTACAATGGAAAAAAATTATTGCCAATGCCAATAAGGCGGGTGCCCGCACCTGTGAATACATGGGCGCGATGGAAGCATTCAAACATTTAAATAATTCGATTTTTAATTAATATACTTAGACCTGTGAACGATAGTCCCTTACATTTATTTGGAAAAAAATTACTACTAGCTCATTCCATCAACATTGATAAAAAAGACAAAGCATTTGCGCATCGCTTTTTTACACATTTAGATAAAATAGAAAACTTATTCAATGAAATTTATGGCGCTAATGCAAAAAGAAACACTGCGTTTGATGCCTTACTAAATTCATTGATACTGCATTACCAGCAGCGTCCATTAGTTTTTAAAAATAAAGACGATCATAAAGCAAAACAAGCCCATTGGTTTTTAAGCAACCAAATTACGGGCATGAGTTTGTATGTAGATCGGTTTGCTGATAACTTAAATGGACTGAATGAAAAGCTTTCTTATTTTAAGGAGCTCGGCGTTAATTTTTTACACTTAATGCCACTATTTGAAAGTCCTGCAGGAGAAAGCGATGGAGGGTATGCAGTTTCAAATTTTAGAAAAGTTGATGCTAGGTTTGGAAGCAACAAGGACTTAGAAAATCTTGTTCAAAAAATGAATCAAGATCAAATGTATTTGATGTTGGACATGGTATACAATCATACCTCTCACCAGCATGAGTGGGCTCAAAAAGCCAAGGCAGGGGATAAATACTATCAAGACTTTTTTTATTGTTACGAAAATCGAGACCTACCCAATCAGTTTGATCAAAGCATGCCAGAGATTTTTCCAGCAACTGCACCTGGTAATTTTACCTATATCCCCGAAATGAATCAATGGGTAATGACGGTTTTTCATCATTACCAATGGGATTTAAATTACAGTAACCCCGATGTATTTGTGGCCATGCTGGACAATGTATTGCATGCGGCCAATATGGGGATAGACCTTTTAAGAATTGACGCGCCTGCTTTTATTTGGAAACAATTGGGCACCAGTTGTCAAAATTTACCGCAAGCCCATACCCTACTAAGATTGTTAAAACAATGCGTACAAGTGGCCAGCCCAGGCATGGCTTTATTGGGAGAAGCCATTGTAGCCCCTTATGAAATTATTAAATACTTTGGTACCAACGACGCCAGTGCAGAGGAATGTGATATTGCCTACAACGCCACACAAATGGCATTACAATGGGATGCATTGGCAACAGGAGATACAAGGGTGATGTTGGCAGCACAGGATCCCATTATGCAAAAGCCCTATGGTTGTTCTTGGATAGCGTATACCAGATGTCACGATGATATTGGTTTGGGTTATGACGATGCCATGATTGAAAGCGCAGGCTTTAATGCTTACCAACACCGAACTTATTTAAAAAATTATTTTACTGGTGCACAAGCAGGGTCTCCTGCTGCAGGTGCCTTGTTTTCGGCGAATCCTAAAACTGGAGATGCAAGAATTAGTGGTTCTTTGGCTTCCTTATGTGGTTTAGAAAAAGCCCTCGAATGGAAAAATGAACATGAAATTGAAAACGCATTGAAAAAAATAATTTTAATGCAAGCGCATTCCATGTTCATGGGTGGAATCCCTATGTTGTTTTATGGAGATGAACTGGCCTATACCAACGACTATAGTTATTTGCAGGAGCCAGGAAAAAATTACGACAATCGGTGGATGCACCGACCCATTATCGATTGGGATAAAAATGAAAAAAGAAATACGGTTGGCAGTGTTGAAAACCATATTTTTTTAGCTACAAAAAAAATAATCGCGACGCGAAAGTCACTTACCATGCTCTGTGATTTAAAAAATACCACTTGGATGCCGCCACACAATATTCATATTGCAGGCTTTGTACGCAGCTTTGAAAATAAAAAGCTTTATTGTGTATTCAATTACAAGGATACTGCTTCTTACCTTACCTGGTATGCTTTTAAAGAACATGGAGAACGTCCTTCAAAATTGCTAGATCATTGGACCGGTCAAGCACATAAGGTAGGCAATGACCATGAATACTTTGTTTTAGACGCTTATAGTTTTGCACTGCTAGAAGCGGTTGACTAATAAAAAAAGGTCCCCCGAATTTCGAGGGACCTTTTTTTATACCATCAGCAGATGGATAAAATTCATACTTAAAATTTATAGCCAACACCAATACTAATACTGTAATCTGCAAAGGCAGCATCGCCTCTAGAAAACACTTTGGTATCATTAGATTTTAATACATCAGGATAACTTTGAGGTCGCTCTCTTTTTAAAGCAATGGGTGTATATAAATAAAAGTTTAAGTTTTTGTAACTGTAATTGGCGCCTGGTTCAAGGGCCAATACAGCACCTGGTCTTCTAAAACCAGTATTGTCTCCGATTAAATCATTGGCAGGAATACATTCATACCTAGCCCCTAAGGAAATGGTCACTGCTTCCTTTGTCCAATTGGTACCTGCTCTTAATAAATATTGATCCGGCACACTCATTACATTGGAAGTGTATTTAATGGCTGCAGCTTGCGATGCAGTTGGAGGTGTTGCAATGGCCACTCCCCTTAAAGTACTTACCCCATTGTTGCCCATTGGATTAATTAAGTAATAAGCATTGCCGTATAAGCTCCAAGTATTATCGATGGCCCTGAATCCATTCAATTCTAAAGTCATGCCCCATCCACCATCACCTGGTTGAATGGATTGATCTACTGGTCCTTCTCTAGATGCTGTTTTGCTATAATGAAATTGATCGGTGGCTTTATAATTTCCTGTTGGTAATTTAATACCGATGCCGCCTAGCAAATTTCCTTTGCTGCCTTGTTTTGGTGCAAAGATCCATTTGTATGCTGTAATTCTTAGATCACCAATACCTTGAGAATAAGTGGAATACCTTGGGTTCCCTTTGGTACCTGATACATGTTCATACAAGGAAGTACGTTCATTGTATACCAAGGGTAAATCAAAGCCAATGCTCCACTGCTCATTGATTTTTCTAACCAATGAAATGTCTAGGGTACGACTAAAATTTCTAACATCGGTCTGTTCTGCTACTCTTTGAGTTTGTTCATCTGTACCATTAAAGTGCTTGTAAGATTTAAAATATCGACCGCTCACATTCAAATCCCATTTAGAAGTATCTTTTATTGCTTGAGTTCCTTCATGCATCATTCCATCATGCATCATGCCTGCATGTTGCATGGTATTTAAACCGCCTACGGTTCTAATGGCTACGCACCCCTGTGCGCTTGCTTGCGAGTAAAAAGCTAATATAATAAGTGTAATAGATAAATATTTTGACATAAAATAAATTTGAGTGTAGATTTTGATTTTGTTTTTTTTAATTATTGGAGTAGAATAATTATTTATTTTTTCATTTTTAAATGAGTCACCACCCAATTGCCTACCAGTCTGCCTTGTTGGGTACTGGTAATGCATGAATTGTGAAAATGTAAGCCGCCATAGAAACGCGCCCAATTGTTTTCGTCAGCCGCCTGTCTGAAAGAAGTAAACTTTCTGTTGGCAATACCAAATTCTATTTCAGTAGAATCGGTGTAGGCAAAATTATCGCCATACACACTGGTCAAGGCTTCTGCAGCTGAGGAAGAAATGGTAGAATGCCCGCATGTATATTCCGGAAAGGCCGGCGTTTGCAATAGTGGTCTCCAGTTGGCATCAAAGTATTTATTGATCACCGTTTCTGGACGAATGGTATTGAAAGTATACTTGGCATCCCAGCAATGAATAAAAGCATCAAACAAGGCAATGGCAGTTTTGGCATAAGCATAAGTCGCTGTTTGAAAATCGCCTTTGGCTGTTTGATTGGCAATGCCCACAATACTCATCCAATGTCCTGGAGGGGAAAACTTTTTAGTACTAAACATAGCATGTCCATTGACATTAATTTTAAAAGGATTGTCATCCCAAAAATTAGCAATGTGTTTTTGCTCCTCGGTTAAACTGTCCACTGCATTTTTAACCATCATGACATTGATATAGTATTCACTTTTTTTGTCTGAGATATTAAAAGCGGGCGGTGCACTAGGTCTAAACTGACTAGCACTATCCAATACCATGGTTCTAATTTCCATCCAGTGAGGCTCTGCAGCAGAGGCATACATAGGAGGTGTCGGTACCCATCTTCCAGGAATGTCTTTCACCGTATACTTTTCGGCACTTCTAGTTTGCGCATAATTGTCCAATTTGCTCCAAGCCAAAATGGTTGCACCTACTTTTTTAGCATAGGCTTCTGTAGCCGATAAAACTGAGGAAGGCATTCCATGCGCTTTCACCATTTTTTTCAAACTATCGGTATACTCTTTCATACTTCCTTCTGGAAAAGTAACCGCTTCACCCACCATGGAAAAAGCAAGCACTGCGGCAAATGGAAAATCAATATTGCTGGTATCTTCAGGCAGAGGAATGGTACTAAGTCCTTTCAATTGACCTGCCAAGCTTTGATACTGCGATGGACTGCCTGCCGCGGTCACTTCATAACCTGCTATGGAGGCATAAGCATAATTACGTGAAGCTACAATGGGACTGAAATTATTACCCATCACCACTTGATTCAATTCATGCACAGTATTGGCATAGAAACTAGGATCGCTGGTGATTTGTTTGTAATCAGAAGCCGTATTGCAAGCCAAAAACCCAATAGCGATGAACGCTATTGAAATATATTTTTTCATTCTCAATAATTAAAAATCGTAACTGAATAAACACCAACAATGAATAAAACTTCATTGGTGTTTTCAAATTGCTCACATAGCAATTTGCTTAATAAACTAAGCGTTGAATTTTGGAGGAGGCATTTGTACAGGTAAACAAATGCTTAATAAACCCTCTGCATAATTACTACCAATGGTAATTTTTAGAGGAACCAAAGATTTTAAAGACCATTTCAAGTCTTGAGCAAAATAATCAAAACTGATAAATTTAGCCGTGGACTTGTTCATAGGAGCAGATTTTTTATCCATTCCTCTTTGTTCTAAATCCTGTGCTAATTTGTAAAAATCTTCACGTGCATTTTTGATGTGTAAGCGGTCTTGGTTAGGCAAGACACGGATTTCAATACTATCATTAAAAACCCTTCTTTGTACATATTGATAGACAATTCCATTGATGACCATTTCTCCATCCACTCTTTCGAATCTAGGATTGTTGGCATAATAAGGTAAATTGATGGGTGTTTTAACCGAGATCAATTCGGCTTCGTTGAACTGATTTTGATCTATCAATGCTACTAAACGATCCGATGCCTTTTGGTCAAAATAATTGGAGACCATTCGGTACCCGAATCCGTTAAACAGCATAACGCCCATAAACAATATTGCAGACAGCTTTTTCAATACCTAAAATTACAAAAAATTACTTAACCGTATAGGTTTTTCCCATCACCCCTGTAATGGTCAATTTTTGCCAATTTTTAGGCAGTTTACTAGGCAATTGAACAATGCCTTTTTCCGTAATATCCAAGCCTCCAAATCCCATCAACATAGACTGTAAAATACCTCCAGCCCCTGTGCCAAAATAGGGATTCGTACCCCCCTTGGTTTCGGCAATTACTCTGAATGGTGGGTTCAAATTAGGGGTATAGGATTCCTTAAAAAACGCTGCTGCTTTTTCGGTTTCCCCCAATCTTTCATACAACAAACTAAAGATGGCTTGGGTCATGGCCGGTGTGCCTTGATTGGGTACTCTTTTGGAATAAAAATCTAAGTCCTTTTTTATCTGAGCGGGTGCTGTAATTACTTTAAGTGGATAGGCCAATAAATTCACATCTGCTTGTTTGATGCCCTCTCCTTTATAGGTAGCATGTTCCTGTGTAACGCCTTTGGCTTCACCTTCTGTATCAGGCATAGTTAGAATTGGAATATTCTTTGCCACCAAGGCCCAGTCTTCGTTTTGAGGCAGTCCTAAAATAGCCGCCGCTTTATTGGCAGATTGTAAATTCACTATAGCCGCTGCATTGGTAAAAGCATTGTTGTTGACATTTTCGGCCCACTCATCTGCGGCTACTACATCATTGATTTCATAATGGCCAGGGCCCTTTCTTTCTACCCTGCTAGCCCAAAAATTAGCAGTTTCTTTTAACAAGGTCCAACCTATTGTTTCCAGCCATTCCTTGTCTTGGGTGGCGCAATAATAGTTCCAGGCAGCAAATCCAACATCGGCAGTAATATGGTGCTCAAAAGGGCCACTTAATGCCCATACTGGAGTTTCTTCTACCCCCGATCCTGCACTTTCCCAAGGGAACATGGCGCCTTTATATCCATGGTTAAACGCATTGCGGCGGGCAGCTTCCAATCGATCGTAACGATATTGAATCATGGACTTGGCCAATTCCGGGTGTAAGACCAAAAGGGCGGGGTACATCCACAATTCTGAATCCCAGAAAACATGCCCATTGTAGCCTAATCCAGACAAGCCCATCGGCGAAATACTTAAATTAGACCCCTCCCGCACAAAAGAATACAAATGGTAGATCATACTATGAATGTCTTGTTGTGCTTGATCGTCTCCTGTTAATTGAATATCGCTTTTCCATAAATCTGCCCAGGCATTTTGATGATGTTGTATTAAACTTTCTCTGCCTTCTAATTTTGCAAAAATGGTCATACGCTCTGCTTCATTCAATGGATCCTCATGGTGTGCTGAAGTGATGGAACTTCCTGCTATAGAAAAATGATAGGTAGTCCCTGCTTTTAATTTTTTTGCAAACTTCATCAAGTGCATATTGTTGTCCCACATTTCATGAATGACCCTAGGTTCTGTGCCATGGGTTTCAGAAAATAAAAATGTATTAGAAGCGCACATCAATAATTTTCCAGTAGGACTTTTTGCAGAAGAAGTGAGAAGACTAATGACCACATGCGGGCGATCAATTTCATTGTAATAATTTTGCACTTCTTTTAAAGCATCTGGCGCTTCCATGACACTGGCTGCGCCTAGATCTATGTCTTTTATAGCGGTAATGCTCACGTCCATGAGTACCGTGAAGGGCAATTGTCGCAGTGCATAATAAGTATAAGTAATTTTTGCTTTATCCCCCATCTCAAAGCTGCCCGTAAAACTGGCATTTTTCATGTCCAAACTTTGGGTAAAATTTTGCGTATTACTTGAATTAATTTGTTCTCCATTCACACTTACTTGCATGTTCAACAAATTAAAACTACGCAAGAAATTACTTACTCTTCCACGGCCATACAAATCATAAGCACCTGCTAGTACCACCTCTTTTACTTTAAAAGGCTCTTGTGCGGAAACAATGCCCACCATCCCATTGGCCACTGTAATTCCATAATAATTTTTGCTGTCCCAGTTTTTTGCTTCTAGCTTCCAAGGGTCAATGGATTGGGCATTAAGTATTAAAATACTAGTACTCCATACCAGGGTAAAAAATAGTTTTTTCATAGGTCAATCGTTGAAGCAGTAAGTTACTATAAGTCCTCAGAATTAACAACTGCTATGGGATTAATAAATTCATTGTGTTATCTTTGAGCTTATCATTTTTAGCCTTTACTCATGAAATTTACTAAAGTATTTATAGCCATTGTACTTGCGGGACTGCTTGGTTTTGTTTACCTTTTTATTCCGAGTACACTTATTGTAAGTGGAACTGCCATTGCCCATCAATCTAACAATTCAGTCATTAGAGGTTTTACAAAATTAGAAAATTGGGGAAATTGGATGCCTAAGAAAGTAGATGGTAAAAACAGTTTCACACTTGAAAATGGAATCATCAACATCAATGCCACTACTGTTGCGTCAGCTAATGGAGCATACCTAAGAGGTACACATCGTTTTCCTATCGTTTTTGCTACCGATGCGGTAGGCAATGATAGCACTGCCATCAAATATCAACTAACCATCGACAATAATTCCTTAGCGCCCTTCCAAAGAATTGAAAACTATTTTTTAGCCCTTCGTATAAAAAAAGAATTGAGTACTTTGACGGAACAAGCAGGAAAGTATTATTCCACCACCAAGGCCAATTATGGATTTGAGATTATTGAAGAAAAAGTAAAAGATTCGCTGCTGGTAGCTACCGAAAAAGATTTTATAGATACCCCTAGCATAGCTCAAGTATACGTCTTAATCAATGAAGTAGCCCAATACATTGAAAAGAACAATGGTATTATACAAGGCAATCCAATGGTTAACATTACTAAATTAGACAAGATTGTTTTTACGCAAGTAGGCCTGCCTATTCAACAACGAATTCCTACCAATGATAAAATGATGCTTAAAAAAATGGTTTTAGGCAATATCCTTAAAGTAAAAGTAGTGGGCGATCAAAATGAAGTGAATAAAGCCTTGCTCGCCACAGAAAATTTCATTCATGACAAATTAAGAACTTCTCCAGCCATGCCTTTTGTAAAATATGCCACCAATAGATTATTAGTGCAAGACGCTTCTAAATGGGTTTCTTTTATTTATTACCCGATTTACTAAACTGAATAATTCTAAGGCTATCTGAATTCATCCCAAGCACAAAGGCCTTGCTTGAACCAATTTGTATGGGGCTCATTTTACGTACCTGACCTTTCACGATCAAACCATTCAAAGGAACTGCTTCAAAAGTGCCTTGTCCTTTATTTAATAAGAGGGTTCCATAATCGGCATCGTATCTGCCCATCTGTACATTGTTGTCGTAAAAATTGCCCATTAATAGGAGGTCCGGTAATTGATCCCCATTGGCATCACAAATAGCCGCCGTTTTGTAGGAACTTATTTGTGCTTCCCAAGGCAATTCCTTTGGACTGAAATTCCCTTTGCCCTCATTGATAAAAACAGTATTGGCAAAATGAAAGGCTTCTGAAATTTCCGAAGACTTTAATTTCTCCTTGGTAAAAATATCAGTTAAACTAGCTTTCGCAAAATCCTCTGCGTATAAAAATGCTTTTTTAATTTTCGGAATTTGTCTTTGAATTTCATCCTTATTGGCAAAAGACAGTTCCTTATTTTGTAAATAGAAACTTACAATTTGTTCCTTTTTTCCATTGTCATCAAAATCATTGTAGTACATGCGAATGGGTTGTTCTTTGCTTGCTTTTAATCGGGTATTCAAACCTAGATTACCTGCTATCAAATCTAAGTCGCCATCTCCATCTACATCTACCGCCATCGTAAAATTCCACCAACCAGGCAATGAAGTAACAAATCCCTTTTTCCATCCATTGGAATTGGGGTATAAAATATCTATGCCACCCCATTGATGTGAAAGGATGATTTCTTTTTGCCCATCTCCATTAATGTCCGCTTGAATGGCATTGGTGATAAAACCTATTTTTTGAAGCATCGGCGCTATGGAAAGATCGGCCTGTGTAAAATGACCATCTCCAGTATTGTACAGTAAATAAGCATCCGGTTGTTCTCCATAATTCATGGCCACGGCTCTACTGGTCATGAATAAATCTGGATAGCCATCCTTGTTAAAATCCGAAACTAGAATAGAAGAAGTTTGGTTAAATATAGGAATGGCATTGTCTAATTTTTTTAGCTGCCCCTTTCCATCAGTCAAATATACCCTGGACAACATATTGACATCTTTGCCGTAATATTCATTGCCACCTGATCCTACAATCAAATCTAGATGGCCATCTTTATTTAGATCTGCCCAAACCGCATCCACATCTTCATAATTGCTATCTAAAGCCAGGGCAGGCTGCGTAGTTTTTATAAATTTGCCATTTTTTTCTTGCAAAAAAAGTGCACCTGCCTGTCCTCTAGCACCACCAATAAAAATATCTTCTAGTAAATCATGATTCACATCGGCCACGGCCAAGGCAGGGCCTTCGGTAGAATTCATTTGAGGTATCAATTGCTCTCTATTGAATTCTTGAAATTCATTTTCTTGATGTAAATATTGAATGCCAGTTGCTGCAGTCATGTCCTGCATAGGAAAGCCCTTGATGGGAAAATGATGTGTAATGCTATTGTAATCAAATTGGGGCAAACCCTTGGCAAAATAAATGTGTTGGATCTTATTTCTGTTTTGGTTCAGGTCTAGCTTTTGAAAAGTATTATTGGGCCATACTAAAAAAGCAGAATCTACCTTGGTATTAGTTAAACCAATCTGGATTGGTATTTCCATACTTGATAAAAAACCTTTGACAGGATATTTTTCGTAAGTTCTTATTTCTGCGCCAGTAAAAACAATAATTTTTGAACCTAGTGCATTGTAATTTTTTTCTGGTCCTTTTAATTCTATGGAAACAAATTCATTTTTAGGATTTTTGTTTTGTTTGTTTTCGTAGATAAAAGACTTGTCGTTGACATTGTTTACTACTAAATCTAAATCGCCATCATTGTCAAAATCGGCATAGGCTGCCCCATTGGAATAAGAAGGTGGATTGTTGACTATATTTTTCTCTTTGTCAGCAAAGAATAAACTACGCTTGTTTAAAAAGAATTGATTGGGTATTTTAATTTCCGGGAACTTATCAATCAGGGCCATGTCCTTGTTGCCCATTTTATTGTCCCTAATTTTTTCTTGAATTTCTTGATTGGAAACATAATTGACATAATCCATGTCATTCATTCGCTTTGGAATACCATTGGCGATAAAAATATCTTTGTAGCCATCGTTGTCAAAGTCCATCATCAAAGTGGCCCAGGACCAATCGGTGGCAAAAATGCCCGAATACATGCCTACTTCACTGAACTGGCCATTCCTTCTATTCCATTGTAAATTGTTACGCGTAAATTGATAATCATAACCTACTGATATTTTGTACTTATAAATATCATAATCGTCTTCACCCAAGGACCTTTTTAATATATAAGGATCTTTGGGTAACATATCCATGGAAACGATTTCTGGAAAGCCATCATTGTTTAAATCACCAGCGTCTACCCCCATGGAGTATTGACTACTGTGCATCATGGCATTGTCCCGCTCATCTTTAAAAGTTCCATTTTTTTGATTGAGGTACAAATAATCGTTTTCGTGAAAATCATTGCCTGCATAAATATCTGGCCAGCCATCTAAATTTAAATCACTGACCACCACACCTAAGCCATAACTAATGGCATTGCTGTTTATTTTGGTAGCAGCTGTAACATCTTTGAAGTGGTCATGGTCATTTTTAAATATTCGGTCTCCTGAAAGTGGATCAAAAGTACCGATGAAGTTTTTTCTTGGTGCAAAAGTACCATTCTGATGCACCGAATGATTCAATAAAAAAACATCTAAATCACCATCCATATCATAATCAAAAAAACTAGCCTGGGTACTAAAGCCAGAAAAATCTAAACCATAGGCCTGCGCTTCATCTTTGTAAATAGGCAGCCCATTTTTTATTTCTTGACAAACCAATAATTGATTTTTGTCTTTGAACTTTTCGAAATTACCTAGTCTGCATATATAGATATCTAATAAACCATCGTTGTTGATGTCAATGATAGATACGCCTGTATTCCATGCACTGTCCTGCGGTATATGCGCAGCCGTGGTGCTATTTTCAAATTTTAAATTGCCCTTGTTCAAATACAATTGATTGGCCCCTTCATTGGAAGCGAAGAATAGGTCTATTTTCCCATCCTTATTAAAATCACCCACGCCCACCCCGGCCCCATTGTAATAGTACATGTAATGAAACATATTGAATTGTTCATTGGGATGCAGCCTATTTTCAAATTGAATGCCTGTTTTTTGGGCATTGAGCATTTCAAATAAAGGGGCTTCCTTTTTTTCTGAGCTACAGGCAACTAAGAGCAGGTTGAAACCAACCGCTACTATAATGGAAGCTTTATTTTGAAATTTAATTTTCATTTGAAATGGGCATCAATATTCATGAGTACAGGGAAATCGTCGTTACGAATAAACAAGACCCTTGGATTTTTTTTATTGGGCAAGGATAAGATATCTTTTACCTGACCGGTAATGGACAAGCCTGAAACTTTATCCTCTAATACTTCAAACTTTCTTTTGCCTTTGTTCATTAAAACAAGCCCATAGTTGGCATCCAATCTTCCAAATTGCGGAATAAATCCAAACTGATTGCCTCCCATCACCAAGTCAAGCTGATGGTCTCCATTTACATCTAATGCAAGGATCGCATTCAATGAAGAGTATTGCACTTCGGCAGGTAGTCTTTGAATATCAAATTGTCCATTGCCCTTACCCCAGGCTATCACAGAGGAAGTAAAATTATACATTTTAAGTTTTGCCTTTTTGATGCTGTCGGGACTAAATAATTCTTGAAAAGTTTTAGCCGCGTAATCTTTGTAATTTAAATTTTCTTTTTTGATCAAGGGCACTTGCTCTTGCATTTCTGCTTTTAAGAAAACAGTATAGTCTTTGCCTCCTATACTTCTTGTCAAAATCTTATCCAAGCTTTCATTGCCATCAAAATCATACATCCATAATTTAACTGGCGCAGTAGGATTAGGTTTCAAATAACCATTCTCTCCCATATTGCCCAAGATCAAATCCATCTTGCCATCCCCATCCAAATCGCTAATTTTTATACTTTGCCACCAACCAAACAAATCCATCAAATTAGATTTTTCTTCTACAAGTTGGCCATTGCTGTAGGAATAAATAGCAGGATACATGTAATCACCCACCACCACCAATTGATTTTTATGCTTACCCATTACATCGCCCCATACCGCAGCAGTCACCATGCCTAAGCTTGAAAAACTAGGCGCTATGCTATTGGTTTGTTCTGTAAAATTTCCTTTGCCATCATTGATGTAGATACTACTTGCTGGACTTACCCCATATTTAAAGGGTGTATTTCTGGCACCTGCAAAAATATCTAAGTCTCCATCCCCATCTAGGTCAAAGGATAAGAGCACACCCGTATTGTAAGAGAAATTGGGGAAAGCATTTTCTTTATAAGTGAAATTTCCTTTGCCATCGTTTAAAAACAAACGGTGATTTAATTCTCCACTATTGGGTAAACGGTCATTGCCACCAGCACCAATCAATAAATCTAAATCTGTATCCTTGTCTGCATCAAAAAAATCAGCAGCCACATCTTCGAAATTTTTAAAGGGGTCAAAGGCAGGGGTGGCTTTTTTTATAAATTGCCCTTCTTTGTTTTGTATATAAATAGCACCGCCTTTCCCGGCAGCCCCTCCAATAAATACGTCCAATAAACCATCTCCATTGACATCTCCACTGCTAGCTCTTGGGCCTTCTTGAGACAACATTCTTGGAATAATTCTTTCTGCATAAAAGTCCACATGGTCGTTTTCTACATGTCGGTCAAAATTGGCCACTTGTTCTACCATTAATGGTTTAGTTGTAAGTGTATTTATTTTTAATGGACTACTAGCTATGGTATTTTGATTAAAATGATAGACTGTATCAATGTTCTGAATAGAAAAAACAGATTGCGTAAGATTTGGCCATATAATTTTTACAGAATCTACCTTTGTGTTTTTTCCTAAGCCAAAAACTTGTTTATAATCCACAGAAGATTGAAATCCTCTTGCTGGAATTAGTTCCTTGCTTAAAATTTGTCCTTGTAGATACAAATTTATTTTGGCGCCAACGGCATTCGTATTTTTCGCCAAACCTTCTAGCTGAATACTTAGATAATGATTTTTATTAACCGTTCTGCTGTTATTTTTAAAAATAAAAGCAGGCATATTATTGTTGTTGACCACCATGTCTAAAGCCCCATCGTTGTTTAAATCGCCATAAGCAGCCCCATTGGAAAAACTTGGTATAGCCAAGCCCCAATCTTTGGCCGATTCTTTAAAACTTAAATCGCCATTATTGTGAAACATTTTATTGGCAATGGGCTGTGAACTCATCTTACTGATGATACTACTGATTTCTTCTTTCTTACCCGTCAACACCATTTTCTGAATCATGTTGTTAGCGAAAAAATCAATGAAGTCTTGATTGGTTAAATCTCTGTAAATACCATTGCTTACATAAATATCATTGTAGCCATCATTGTCTGCATCAAAAATCATTTCCCCCCAACTCCAATCACTGGCTTCTACGCTTGAATAATGGGCTACCTCTTTGAATTTTCCATTCTTATTGTTTAATTGCAAAGCATTGTGCATGAACTGATGGTAAAATCCACTGGCTACTTTTAATCGGTAGATGTCTATATTGTCAAAGGAAGTGGTTGTTTTTAATCTTTGCTCCTCATCAGGCAACATCTCTGTGGTAAATATATCTGGATACCCATCGTTGTTGATATCGGCCATGTCCGTACCCATGGAAGCGATGCTGTTGTGCTCGGTATATTTTTCTAATTCGTATTTGAAGCTTCCATTTTTTTGATTGATGTACAAATAATCTCTTTCAAAAAAATCATTGGACACATACACATCGGGCCATCCATCTCCATTCACATCTCCAATGGTAACGCCCAAGCCAAAGCTGATCAGGGAACCATGTATACCCGCATCTTTAGATACTTCTACAAAACGCCCATGGTCATTTTTATATAAATGATCCCCTCCCCCTTTTAAGAAATCTGCTACGTTAGCATTCTCTGCCCTAATATCGCGCGCATTGCCATAATTCAATGTATTGACAGGAATGGGGCTATTGTTGACCATGAAACAATCTAAGTCTCCATCCATATCATAATCAAAAAAGGAAGCATGGGTAGTATAACCATCGTTGTCTAAGCCATAGGCTGTAGCACTGTCTGTGAAAGTTAAATCGTGGTTATTGATAAACAACTGATTTTTTCGAAGTTCTGGATGCATCATATTACCTGCATTGCAAACATAAATGTCCAACCAACCGTCATGATTGATGTCCACCATGGTGACGCCAGTACTCCATTGTTGTTTAGCTATAAAACCAGCTTTCGTGGAAATGTCCTCAAATTTAAAATCGCCTTTGTTTAAGAATAATTTGTTCGCACCTTGGTTCGCAGTAAAAAAAACATCTGGCAGCCCATCATTGTTAATGTCGCCAATGCCCACTCCGGCCCCATTGTAAAAATTACGGTACTTAAAAATGTTGTTCTCCTTGTCATCGACCACCGTATTGGTAAACTGAATACCTGTTTGGTCCATTTTTTCAAACAATGCTGTGGATGGCTTCGTTTGGCATGCAGAAAGCAGACCAACAATTAAAAAAACAAAAACAAATTTATGGGTACAATTTTGCATAGGCTTGACCTCTAAAAGGATCAATAAAAATACGACATCTTGCCTTTATTCCCTTATTTGAATACCTCATTCAGGACAAAAAAAAAGCGCCCCCTCAAAATGAGGAGGCGCTGTATAAATAGTTAAACTATTAAATTAGTAACCGAAGTTTTGCTTCAAATTTGGATTAGAAGAAACTGCTTGGTTAGGTATAGGATAAACCACTCTGAAACCATCAGATTTAGCTGGTCTTTCAACAACTGGGTTGTTGAATACACCAAAACGAATCATATCTGGTCTTCTTACTGCTTCAAGGTACAATTCACGACCTCTTTCAGCTAAGATATCAGTTAAAGTAACTGCAGCTAATTTAGTGGCAGCAGAACGAGCTCTGATGGCATTCACAATAGAAAGCGCTGTTTCATTGTTAGTAGCAGTTCCGCCTCTTAAAATAGCTTCAGCCTTCATAAGTACTGCATCAGAATAACGCATCAAAACGAATTCATTTTCGGCATTGAAACTCATTTGATCTCCTTTCAAAGGATATTTCATAGTTCTGATACCTTTTGCTTCTGTAGAGAAGAACAAACTTACGTCAGGAGTAAAAATCAATGGTGAACCAGAACGGTCTTTTACCATTACTTTAGTTCCGTTGTCATATTTGTATTGTTGGCCAGCTAAGAAACCTGCATTGAAACCAGACAATTCTGTCATTAATGGTAAAGCAGTATATCTTCTAGCATCCGCTTCTTCGAAAGAATTGTAAAAATCAGAAGTAGTTGTGAAACCATTCCAACCAGAAAATGCTTGGTTGTAATGCGTTCCCATACCTGTAGCCCAAGTAACGTCTGCATTACCACCTGTTTGATTTTTATTACCAGCACCATTGGTTGCTCTAGATAAGATCAACTCAGTTGAAGCTGTGTTGTTGTCCCATTTAAAGTTATCCCAATATGCTTTAGATAATTTGAATCCTTTAGCAGTGATTGCATCTACCAAGCTAATTACTGTATTCATATCAGCAGCAGCAAAAGTATAAGGTCCTGCTGGAGTAGCTGGAGCTGCTTTGTATACTGCTTTGTTCAATAACAATCTAGCTTTTAAAAATTGAGCTGCTTGTTTGTTTGCTTTATGGTTATCGCTACCTGTACCAAAATCTGGTAAACCAGCAATAGCAGCATCAACATCAGCCAAGATCCAATCAAAAGCAGCTGCTCTTGTTTTTACTTCTGGTATATCATCTGGACCTGCAGTAGCAGAACGATAAGGCACTTGACCAAATAAGTCCATTACTTGAGTAGCAATAAAAGCTCTCAAAAATTTACCTTCTATTTGAGCAGCGCCAGTACTTTTCTCAGCCACTAAAGTAGCCGCGAACAAAGCACCATTTAAGCCGTTCCAAGTGTCATACAATTGATTGTGTGCACCATCTACTGCGTGTAAATGGATTTTTCTCCAAGTACCGAAATCATCCCAGTCAGTACCACGGGTTGGGCCTAGTAATTCGTCGGTAGAATGTTCTTGAAATGCAAACCAGTTACCCTGACCTGCTAATTCATTTAATTTACCATAAACTGAATTCAAGTCAGCTGAATTAGATCCAGCAGAGGCAGTAGCCACTGACTTAGAACCAAACACTTTCTCGTCTAACTTAGAACAAGATACCTGTCCAATGCAAAGTGCAATAGCACCTACATAGATGGCCGTTTGTTTGATAAAATTATTTTTCATGTGTATTATTATTTAAAAAATTAAAAGCGTGCGTTAAGTCCTAAAGTGATAGTTCTAGCTCTTGGAGTGGCTGTATAATCAAAACCTCTTGATGGAACACCATTAAGGCTATGATCAACGTTTACTTCAGGATCTAGTCCAGAATATTTAGTAAACAATGCTAAGTTTTGTCCAGACAATGTTAAGTTCAATCCTTTAATGAAAGAACCTGGTTTAACATCTACTGCATAAGCAATACTTGCATTGGCTAAACGAATATAATCTCCTTTCTCCAAGAAACGTGAAGAAACGTTACCTGGGTTGATAGAGTTCTCGATATTATAAATAATATCTCTTGTTACGTTATGCGCTGTTTTCAAGCTACCCTTTAACAATAAGGCATTCGCAGTGTTGTTATACACATAGAAACCAGTTACTGCATTAAAGAATAAACTAGCAGTTAATTTTTTGTAAGAAAAACTGTTGGTTAAACCTGCGTTAAATGTAGGTAATGCACTTCCTTGTAATTCGTCTTTTGAACCATTTGCATAAACACCATTTCCATAAGCGTCAAATCTTAAGAAAGTAGGCATCACGAAAGTGAACAAAGGAGAACCGTCTCTGATTGTTTGAGCATAAGCACCAGACAAACCTTGACCATTTACTCCACCTGTATTTACTACAGTTGAACCAAATCCAGAAATGTTATTTTTCAAGAATGACATGTTGTAAGCAACATCCCATCCGAAAGCACCTTTGTAAGCTGGACGAACTAATTGATAATCTATGCTGAATTCCCAACCTGTATTATCAACAGTACCAGGTAAGTTAACCCAACGATCAGCAGAAGCTGCTGGTTGAGGATAGCTAATTAAGAATAATAAGTCTTTAGTAGATTTCTTGAAATAATCAACAGTACCGTTCAATCGACCATTGAACATAGTGAAATCGATACCAAGACCAGTAGTGGTGGTAGTTTCCCATTTCAAATTAGGGTTTGAGTTGGTATTCACTGAAGTGTTACCATTGAAATCTTTACTTTGAATCGCCAATGAAGCATAAGCAGGGAACTCTTGGTTACCTGTAGATCCATAGTTTAATCTTGCATCAAAGTTTGAGAAGATTTTACCCAAAGTGTTTTGAGCAAATTTTTCTTCTAAGATTCTCCATTTGAAACCAAATGCAGGGAAAGTACCGTATTTGTGACCAGCACTTAATTTAGAAGAACCATCAATTCTAGCCAAAGCTGAAAGGATGTATTTGTCTTTCATAGTATAGTTTACACGAGAGAAATAAGATTGTAATTCCACTTGTGTACTATCTCCATACTCATCTGTTTTTCCACCTGTATAAGAATCCCAGCTAGTTTTCAATGAGGTTGTACCTGCTACGCCCCAAGCTTGTTTAGCTCTGTAGTAGTCAGTTGTTTTTTGATAAGAGAATGCTGCTAATACTTGCAAGTTGTTGCCATTCTTATATGTTTTATCATAGTTCAAAGTGTGTTCGATCACTGCTGAATTTTGATTTAAGAATTGTTGTGCAGCTCTACCATGTCCACCGATATCACTACCTTGGTAGTTTTTACCGCGGATATTAATGATCCCTTGACCATATGCAGATGACATATTAGGTGATTGAAAAGTATAACGCTCTGTTTGGCCATTTTCAATACCATAAATAAGTTTGTAAGTCAAATTGGTTGACAACTTATAAGATAAAGACACGTTAGTCAATAATTTGCTATAAGTATCTTGATCATTGTAACCTTCTAAAATAGCAACAGGGTTTCTGTTTCCATCTTGATTGTCGAACCAAGAACCATCAGCATTGTATACCGGGAAAGTAGGATTGTAGCTAATCATTGCACCAATCAAAGATCCTTGGTATCCAGCATTATTGGTTACTTGAGCATATCTGTTTTTAACAGAAGACTTATTCACTGTAACGTCTAATTTTAAACGAGAAGTTAATTGGTTAGAATATTTCAAACCAAAAGTCATTCTATTTAAATCTTGTGTTTTAACGATACCTTGTTGATCGTCAAAAGAACCGTTTAATTTCAAAGAAGTTTTTGCATTAGAGTATCCCCAAGCTAAGTTGTAGCTCTTAGATACTGCAGTTCTGAAAACTTGATCTTGCCAGTCAGTATTGTAACCTTTATCGTTACCACCTACGCCTGTAACATCAATTCCAGCATCAGCTAAAGTCTTTCTAATACCATACATAAATTCTTGTGGGCTAGCAAGGTCATAACGAGCAGCGGTAGTCGCAACACTAGTAGTAGTATTGAAAGTTAAGCTTGGTTTACCTTTACCAGATTTAGTAGTAATTAAAACTACCCCGTTCGCACCTCTTGCTCCATAAATAGCTGCAGAAGATGCATCTTTTAAGATAGAGATGTTTTCAATATCATTTGGGTTGATGAAAGACAATGGGTTTCTTGCTGTAGTTGAACCTTCAACAGAAATACCAGAACCTGTCATTCCACCACCATATAAAGGCACACCATCAACCACATATAATGGGTTGTTGTTACTTCTTACAGAAGAAGTACCTCTAATGGTTACGTTGATAGCACCTCCTGGTTCACCAGAATTGCTAGTTACGTTAACACCAGCTGTACGACCTTGCAATAATTCCTCTGGAGATGCGATCACCCCTTTGTTAAAGGATTTCTCACCCAAAGAAACCACTGATCCAGTCGCGTCTTTTACTTTACGCGTACCGTAACCTACTACGACCACTTCATTCAGTTGGTTGCTAGTTTGGTTTAAGGATACTGCAATGTTACCTGTAGCATCTACTTCTCTTGAAGAGTAACCTACAGAAGAGATCACTAATTTTGCTACAGTAGTAGGAATAGTAATAGCAAAAGAACCGTCAGCAGTAGTTTTGGTTCCTACTGATGCACCTTTAACTACAACAGAAGCTGCAGCAATTGGTGAACCGTCTTTTGCATCTAAAACCTTACCTGTAACTGTTTTGTTCTGTGCTTGCGCATTGATCACAAGCAAGCCAAGGAATAGTCCAACAAATGTGGACTTAACAATTTTGAAATTCATAATTGGCAATTTTTTGGTTTATTAAGCGTGTACAATTTACACGATTTTTGATTCCAACAAGTTTTATGTTAATTCTTTTTTAACTTTTCGAACAAAAAAGCTAACAATTAGTAGTTTAATGGTCCTAGCATTCACCCTATATAAGCTGAAAATCAATACAGTAAAGGACTTTTGAAAATACCCCTCTATAAAAAAATAGTTCATTTTTTTTATCTTGCCATTGATTTTAAACAAAAGAACAAACGATTGCGGTAAATTTTGTGGTAAAGTTTCCATAAATTTGATGATTAAATTGAACAAGGCATGACCAATACAACGCTCAAATTATTAGCCCAACAATTGCAAATAAGCATCTCAACGGTCTCAAGAGCTTTAAAAGATCATCCAGATATTTCTGCTAAAACAAAAGCCAAAGTGCATGCCCTTGCACAAAGTTTGGATTACGAACCCAATGCTTATGCTATTCAATTAAGAATGCAGAGCAGTAAAATTTTAGGGGTGATCGTTCCTGCCATTTCAAATTTATTCTACGATAGTTTTATTGCAGCGGTAGAAGAAGAAAGCAGAAAGCAAGGCTATGCTTTAATGATTCTTCAATCCAGCCATAATCCAGAGAATGAATTAAATAACTTAAAAATTTTTAGGCAAAATAGGGTGTCCGGCGTATTTGCTTGTTTATCTGCCAGCGCTGAAAATATTGATGTGTACCATAAAATGAATGAAAGAGAAATACCCGTGGTGTTTTTTGATATTGTTCCCAAAGACAATCATTTTACCAAAGTGCGGATGGCTGATGAGCGCTGTGGTGTGATTGCTGCTGAAAATATCATCAAACGAAATTCAAAAAAAGTATTAGCCATTTTTGGTGACCCCGGATTATCCATTAGTCAAAATAGAAAATTAGCCTTTCAAAATTTTATGAGAGACTTTGCGCCTAAAATACATGTGAATTACATCAATGCCAATAGTTCTGTAGAAGCAGAAGAAATATTTAAAAAACAGTATAGCAAAGCTTTAAAATTTGATACCGTGTTTTGCATGACCGATGAAATATTAATTGGGGTGATGAAAGCCATCCAGGCATTGGAAATAAAAGTGCCAAAGGAAATGGGCGTCATCAGTATCAGCAATGGATTTATTCCAAACTTATACCATCCAGTCATTAGTTATGTAGAAACCAGTGGCTTTCAATTAGGCAAATTGGCTTTTGTACAAATGATGGCCAATATGCAAGGAGGGAAAACACTGAACGAACTTACAGTTGATGCCAAATTTGTAGAAGGTGGTTCTATGTAAATACGACTCAATAAAAATTTATTATACATGTTAACACAGGCCAAAGCTTTTATTTTCGATTTAAATGGAACTATGATTAATGATATGCCCTATCATATTGGGGCTTGGCATCAACAACTGACTGCCTTGGGCAGTGCATTAAGTGTAGAGGAAGTAAAACACCAATGTTATGGAAAAAATGACGAGCTCTTAGAAAGAGTTTTTCCTGGTAGATTTTCCATGCAAGAAAAATTATCCATCGGCGCCAATAAAGAAGCTTTGTATCGTGTGGAATTTAAACCACACCTTAAATTAATAGAGGGGCTTGAGCATTTTATAGTGAAGGCTTTCGAAAAAAATATTAAAATGGGCATCGGCTCTGCAGCCATTAATTTAAATATTGACTTTGTTATTGATCATACGCAGATAAGAAAATATTTTGATGCCATTGTGAGTGCCGATGATGTAAGCATTAGTAAACCGCATCCAGAAACTTTTTTAAAATGTGCCGAGCTACTTGGCTTTGCCCCTTCGGATTGCATTGTGTTTGAAGATACACCAAAAGGGGTCCTCTGCGCACAAAGTGCAGGAATGAAAACAGTGGTGATCAAAGGATTGCATCAGGAAGCTGAATTTGCCGACTTTGACAATATCTTATTTTTTATGGAAGACTATACCCACTTAGCATTGTAATTGCACGCTCAACTACTTTCCAATACAGAATTTAGAAAATATAAAATCCAATTGATCCTCATTGGTAATTTGCCCAGTAATAGTGCCTAAGAAATGTAATGCAAGATTGATGTCGATAGCGAGCAAATCTCCAGTGACATTTTCTATTAAACCAGTTTCTACATCATTGAGTGAAAACAATAATTTTTTTAAAGAGGCCACATGCCTTGCATTGGTAACAATGGTGCCTTCTTTGTTCAAGCCATCCCCCACTACTTTTTGATGCAATGCATTTTCAAGGGCAAGAATATTTTTTTTGTCTTTAGCTGCAATGAAAATAATTTCTTTTAAATCAGGCTCTTTTTCTAAACTGGGATCAATGGCAATGTCCATTTTATTTCCTACAAAAATCAATTTGTGCGCCCCTACCAATTCCTGCTGCCAGTCTTTGATTTGTGCAGCACTAGTGGTACTTGCATCAAATAAAGCAATCACTATATCGGCCGCTTGAATTTTTTCTTTACTTTTTTCAATACCCATTAGTTCGATGCTGTCCGACGTACTGTGTCGAATGCCTGCGGTATCAATCAATTTATACATCACGCCTTGAATATTCAAATATTCTTCTACAGTATCCCTAGTCGTGCCAGGAATTTCACTCACCAAGGCTCTATTTTCATTGAGCAAGGCATTTAACAAAGTGGATTTACCTGCATTGGGCTTGCCCACAATGGCAACTTGCACGCCATGTTTGATTACATTGCCTAATTGAAAGGATAGCAACAATTCATTGGTTTTTGCTTGCAAGTCATGCACTAGTATTTCTAAAGATTTTTTATTGGCAAAGGCAACATCTTCTTGTGAAAAATCTAATTCTAATTCTATCAACGCCGAAAACTTAATGAGCTTCTCGCGCATCACTTGTAAGTCCGACGAAAAACCTCCTTTCAAATTGTACAAAGCCGTCTTGCGTGCAGCTTCTGTATTGCTGGCAATTAAATCGGCCACCGCTTCGGCCTGGGTTAAATCTAATTTTCCATTTAAAAAGGCACGTTGTGTAAATTCTCCTGGCTTGGCCAATCGAGCTCCATTGGCTTGAAGCAATTGTAATATATCCTCTTGAATCAAAGGTGCCCCATGACAAGAAATTTCGACTACTTCTTCGCCTGTATAAGATTTAGGTGCTTTATAAATAGTCACTACTACTTCATCAATGACTTCTTTACCATTGATGATTTTTCCTAAATGCACCGTATGAGAGGCTTGATTGTTTAAATGCTTCTTTGTAAAAACCGAACTCATCAGCTCAATGGCTGTTGGACCACTTAACCGTATTACTGCAATGGCCCCTAAACCAGGCGGGGTGGCTAGGGCAACAATGGTGTCATTCCAGGAACTTAGATTTTCGCGCATAGGGCAAAGGTAAACTTTAACTAGTATTTATGGAAGCCTTACAAGGCAAATAAAGAGGCCTAAAAAAAAGCCCTTCCCGAAAGTTCGGGAAGGGCTTTGATATAATTGTAAGTTAATTCTTAAAACTAATCTTCAGAAACTACGAATACAATGGCTTGACGGTGACGATAAATTACATTACGTCCATTTTGAACTGCGGGCTTCCATTTTGGACCTCTTGTAATTACACGAACCGCTTCATCTTTAGTACCATATCCAGGATCGTTCTCAGATTTTACATCACTGATAGAACCATCTCTTGATACGATAAAAGAAACTACTACAGAATATTTTCCTGGAGGCGCTCCATTTTCTACTGGTAAGTCTCTATTTAAGGTTCTTTCTAGGTAACGAATCCAACCTTGTTGTCCACCTGGGAACTCGGCTGGGATTTGTACCACAGTAAAAATCTTATCTGTTTCTTCGTTTGCTGGAGGAGCTACTGGTCCAGATTCAACTGGGGCAACCAATCCATCATCTTTAATACCTTTCTGATCGGTAGCGCCAATTTTTACGTCTTCTAGCTTTTCAACTTCTTTAACTTCATCCTCTTTTTTCACTTCCTCATCTTTTACGATTTTAGGAGGTGTAAATTTTGCCATTTCCACTTTGGGTGGCTCCACTTTTGGTGGTGGCGGTGGAGGCGGAGGTGGTTTCTTTTCTTGAGTTACGTCTGTCAAAGAAACATCCGTTACCACTATTTCAGTTTTAGATTTCTTAGCGCTATTAGACCAAATTGCAGCAGCAGCCAAAAGAACGGTTACAGTGACCATACCAATCAAAGCCTTTTTAAGGCGATCATTGTAGGTTTTTCTTAAGTCATAAGCACCATATTCCTTAAACCTTCCCTCAAAAATGAGGTCTAGAATATCGGCGTTTAATATTTTGTTTATGTCCATTTTTTAATGCTTTTAATTGCTAGAAGATTTTGCGGCCTCATCGGATTTTTTAACCAATTGCTCTTCAATGTCAAAAATATCTACTAGTGCATATTTTTTTACTACGTTAATTGACATTTCATCTAAAATATCAATTACGTTTTTGTAAGTACAATTTGAACTTGGCTTAATCACAATAACTAAATCCTTTTCTGGATTCGTTGGATCTTGTGCGATACTTCTTACATACTCTTTCTTTTTCAAGATGATGTCACGAATGGAATTTTCTCCATTGTACGAAGCAGATAAAAAATTCGAAGCATCAGGTTTCAATTGTCCTTCGTAATAATATATATGGTTGTCTGCACCCATTAAGATGGTTAAAGCACCTGATTCCTTTGCTTTGTTTTGCTCTTCAGGTTTTACTTTATCATCAGGCAAAATCAACTTCATTGCTGTAGGTTGACTCATCGTAGTAGTGAAGATGAAAAAGGTAATCAAAAGAAAACCTAAGTCCACCATCGGCGTCAAATCGACACGCGTTGATAGCTTTTTTCCTTTTTTGACCCCTGGTCCTTTCTTATGGCCACCACCCGAGGTATCTAATTCTGCCATAGTAAATAGCTTTTAATTAGTTTATAATTTAGTTGTCCTGTTTTTCGCCACTCATTGATTTCTTATACAATTCTGAACCTGCCGGAGCATTTTCGGGATTGGTAATCATTTGAAATCTTTGAATATTGTTTTTCTTAAATGCGACAAGTACATTTTTGAAAGCTGGATACTTAGCTAAATTGTCTCCTTTTAATAAAAGATCCAATTTTGCACCGGCATAAGCTTCATTCACCACTTGCATCCAAATGATCAATTCATTGTCTGTACTGTCCTTGCATGGAATACCAGGAAGCAAGTTCCCTTTTCTGTTTTCTTCACTGACTTCTAAAAAAGATTTTAAACCACTTAACGGCGCTCCTATGAAATTGGCACTTTTAAAAGCAGGAACATCTATTCCTAAATTTTTAGTGGCATTCAAAGAGTTCGCAATAGTTTCTCTTTTTTGTTTGTCATCAATGGTAAGAAATACTTTGCCATCCTTATCAATGGTAATTAAGACGAAATCCTTGCTTGGAGCAATTTTAGAAGATACTGAACTTGGTGTTGTAACTGCTATTGCTTCTGAAGGTTTGAACTTAGTAGTCAAGATAAAGAATGACAATAAAAGGAAAGCCACATCGCACATGGCTGTCATGTCGATGGTGGTACTCTTACGAGGTAATTTGGCTCTACCCATTTGTATATTCTTTTAATTATTATTTATAAGGTTGCCCTTATTAAAATATTTTTTGCTTCAACTACTATTTGTAGTTCGCTGCGAAACTTTGAGTTAATGTAAATCCAGACTCATCAATACCATAAGTGATACCATCGATTCTTGTAGTGAATACGTTGTACATTATGATTGCGATGGCTGAAGTACCAATACCCAATGCAGTATTATACAAGGCCTCAGAGATACCTTGAGATAATTCACGAGCAGCTTCACCGCCACCTTCTTCACCTAATTTAGAGAAAGAACGAATCATACCTAATACCGTACCGAACAAACCTAATAAGGTAGCTACAGATGCGATGGTAGATAAGAAGACTAAGTTTTTCTCTAACATTGGCAATTCCAATGCAGTTGCTTCTTCGATTTCTTTTTGAATATTCAAAACTTTTTGATCTGTATCTAATTCTGTATTTGAAATCATTTCTTTGTACTTAGTCAAACCTGATTTCATTACATTACCTACAGATCCTTTTTGTTTGTCACACTCAGCAATTGCTTTGTCAACTTCTTTATTAGCTAATTGAAATTGAACTTTGCGAATGAACTCAGCAATGTTTCCGTTTCCTGCAGCTTTCTTAATAGTTAATAATCTTTCAATAACGAAAGTTAAAACGATTAATAAACTTCCAATTAAAACTGGCACAACGATACCGCCTTCGTACATTTTTGTAAAAGTACCTTTTGGTCCTTTATGACTAGGCCAGAATCCACCATTCGGGTCTGGGTTAGTGAAATTACTTCCGTTTCCTAGCACAAAACGCCAAATGACGTAACCTGCTAAAATACATAAGATAGGTGCTAAAGTTGCAACAAGATTCCCGCTCTTTTGAGGCTGTGCTGCATTCTTTGAAGCAGCAGCTGTTGCAGTTGATTTAATCTCAGCCATGATTCAATTGATTTTTGGTTTAAATAAAAATTTTTTTAGAAAATGTCCTTGGCAACTATTCAGTAGGATTCTTTCAAATCGGTACGGTTTAATTACTTAGGGCTTACAAAATAAGTAATTTATTGGTTGAAACAAATTCCAACCAATAAATTTATTTAAAATTAATCCTAAAACTAACCGCTGTTGGCTGAATGAAAAACGGAGGCCCCCAAGTATTAAAAAAAACAATCATCTTAAATTGAAAAAATACAGGCAAAAAAATTGGCTTTTACTTCATTTTCAAGAAGAAATGACCTAAAAATCCAATAGTCTGTGTAATAAAGAGAAAAAAAGGATCAACAAAGCCAATAAAGGGTATTATTCATACCTGAGTGCGTCGATGGGGTTCAAGGCGGAAGCCTTCATGGCTGGGTATATACCAGCTGCCAAGCCCACTACAGAGCAAATCACGATGCCTATGACCACCCAAAGCCATGGTACGACAAAGCCTGTATGTAAGACCAAACTAAATATATTGCCCACCAAGACCCCTAATATAATTCCAAAAACAGCCCCTAAAATGCTAATTAAGATGCTTTCAAATAGAAACTGACGGCGCACATCTCTTTTTTTGCCCCCTATGGCTTTAATTAATCCCACTTCCCTGGTTCTTTCGCTTACGGCTACTAACATGATATTCATTAGTCCAATGGCTGCCCCAATTAAAGTAATCATTCCAATGGCGCCTGCAGCTCCGCTAATACCTGATAAAAGCCCAATAAATATTGCGGCAAACTTATCGCTCTTGTCAATCACGAAATTATCCGACTCCGAAGGAATTAACCTTCTTGCTTTTCTCATTTGTTCGGTGGCTTCATCAATGGCTGGTGCTAATTCTGTTACATTCTTCACCATCACCCCTAATGCATAAGTAGAACTTCCTTGATATTGTCTTACATTTTTTAAAGTGGAAATAACAATATCATCCTGACGCATCATGGCACTGGAGCCCTTTGATTTCAATAAACCTATCACACGATAAGGCTTGCCTTGTAATAAAATTACTTTATCCAGGCAGTTTTCAGGTTTTCCCGGAAATAATTTAGCGGCCACATTAGATCCTATCACACAAACATTACGACCGCTATTGATATCTACATTATTAAAATTTCGACCTAAGGTTAATGAATAGCCATTCACTGCAAGATAGTTTTCATCTCCGCCCATCAAAGAAATTTGCGGATTGGTTTTTCTATTTTTATAATGCAATTCATTATTCCCCCCTTTTCTTATTGAAATACTTACATCAGCACGATTAAATCCAAAATGTTCTTTAAAATAAGTGGCTTCTTCAATTTTAATGATCTTATCTAAATTTGATTTTTTTTCTCTTTGCCCTTTTTTAGATTTACTAAATTCATCCCCATCGTTAGGCCCGCCAATATTCACCCTAGAATTCATCTCTTTATATCTTACCACAAAGGCATTGGCGCCCATGAACGAAAAATTTTCTTTCAAACTTTGATTCATTGCAGCTATTGCCGTGATGATACCAATCAATGCCATGATACCAAATGCGATAATGGCTACCGTAATTCCTGTTCGTAATTTATTGCCCTTAACGGTGCGCCAAGCCAACACAAAAGAATCCTGAATGGTCATTGTACTATGTTTATGAAACTTAAAGGTAAGACAGATTCCACAATGCCCATAGCTTTGCAACGAGTATGTGAAGAACGGCTAGAAGTATAGATAATTGAGCAGTAAATTAGGCAAAACCCCAAGGACGAGCAGTACAATGGCCAAAATCAATAGTTGATATTGGTAGTACTTGGGCATGGGGCCAATGGCTGGCTCCCCTGCTGTAAAATACATGGCTTGTATAATTTTAAAGTAATAATAAATGCTGATGGCTGCAAAAATAACCGCCACAATAATCAACCAAAGACCCGCGCCTGCTTTTAATAAATTACTTAGCATGTAATATTTTGCGAAAAAGCCCCCCGTTAGAGGGATACCCGCTAAAGAAAATAAGCATATGGTAGTGGTAAAAGCTAGTAAAGGATGTGCTTTCCCCAATCCGTTGAATGCTTCAAAACTATTCTCTTTCATTTTTACCAAGACGCCGAAAATACCAATAGTGGCAATGGAATAAACGACCGCATACAATAAAATGGACTCATTGGAAATTTCTGATTTGCCATACAAAGCAAACAACATAAAGCCTGCTTGAGCAATACTAGAATAAGCCAGCATACGTTTTACACTTCTTTGAAAAACAGCAATGATATTGCCCACCAAAAGCGTAGATAAAATTACAAAGGTCAAAAGAATGGTCCAAGAATAACCCAAGGCTAGATATTGTGTATTGAATATTTTTACAAAAGCAATAAAGCCAGCCGCTTTTGCGATGGTCGCCATAAAAGAAGTAAAGACTGTAGGGGCTCCATCATATACATCTGGTGTCCAGAAATGAAAGGGCGCTGCAGATACTTTAAAATTCATGGCTGCAAAAATTAAAATCAAACCTGCAGATACCAATAGTTGCTCTTCCACCATTCCAGTACTAATATGTATGGCAGGTGTGGCCAAATGAAAACTCCCAGAACCACCATAGATCAAAGTAATGCCCAATAATAAAATGCCAGTAGAAAAAGAACCCATTAAAAAATATTTCAAAGCTGCTTCATTGCTGAGCATGTTTTTTTTATCGGCTCCTGTTAAAATATACAAAGGGATGGATAAAATTTCGATGCCAATAAATAACATCAATAAGTTATCGAAAGAAGTGAGTATACTTACGCCGCATAAAATGAAAAAAATCAAACTGTAAAAATCGGCTGCAGCATTACTCAATTTTGAAATTTCTTCCCCATTGATCCATACATAAATAAAACTAAGGGTAAACATTAAAGTATTGGCATACAAACCAAAAAGATTAAATGCCAACATGCCTTTTGTATCATAATTGAAAGTATACCAACCATTGGCTTGGGCTAAATTGGCCATGATTAAAACAAACAAACCAAACAAAGCAATGTTTTTTTGTGCTTTTTGACTTTGAATGCCCCAAGAACAAAACATCATGATCACCCCGAGTAAAGTAGAAACTACAATTGCATTCATTACTAATTCATTTAATTATTTTACAAACAATTGCTTTAAAGTATCCGCTGTTAAATCAAACAAAGGTTGAGCGTACACCCCTGTTATAAATACCAGTATCAATAAAACAATTAATACCGCTTGCGCCCCTTTATTGGGCCCTTGCATGGTATTTATTTTTTCACTTATGTCACCATAAGCCACTTTTTGCACCATATTTAAAGTATAAATAGCAGCTAAAACAATACTCACTCCTGCTAAAGCGGCCATCCACGGATTAAATAAGAAAAGTCCATTGAACATTAAAAATTCGCCTACAAATGAATTGGTCAATGGCAAGGCAATATTGGCTAAGGCAAAACCCACTAGTAAAATGGCTAAAGTTGGTTGCTTCTTAGCTAGCCCTCCCATTTGTTGCATGGACCTTGTGCCCGTTTGCTGTTCTATAATGTCTGCTACTATCCATAAACCTAGAACATTGATCCCATGTGAAAACAATTGTATCAAAACTCCTTGTGTAGCCACTTGAGTATGCGTAAATAAAGCCGCATTCATTAATCCGATATGTGCAATAGAAGAATAAGCAATTAATCTTTTAATATCGTCCTGACGTATAGCGATAAAAGAGGCGTACAAAACACCCATCACAGATAAGGCCACCACAAAATGGGTATGTGCCATAAAAGCAAATGGGAACAAAGGCATCAACCACCTCAAAATTCCATACAAGCCCATTTTCACCATTACCGCACTCATGACCATGGTCACCGCTGTAGGAGATTGCTCATAGGCATCTGGCTGCCAAGTATGTAAAGGAAAGATGGGCATCTTAATCGCAAAAGCAATAAAAAATAAAGCAAAGGCAGTGACTTGTTGCGCATTAGTTAAGTTGGCATGTACAAAAGATTGAATAGAGAAACTATGGCCTACAGTATGTGCATTGACAAATAATATGCCTGCCAACATGAATAAAGATCCCAAAAAAGTATAAATGAAAAACTTAAAAGTGATAGCAATTCTTTTTTCACCACCCCAAATAGAACATAAAAAATAAACTGGAATTAAGGCCAATTCCCAGAAAAAATAAAACAACAAAGCATCTCCCGCTAAAAACACCCCCATCAAACCCGCTTGGGTAAACAAGAGCAAAGACAAAAAAACATTCTTTTGTTTGTATTCATTTTTTGCAGTGGCGATAAGGATAGATGGAAAACTAATCGCAGTCAAGAGCAATAAAATTTTAGCTAAGCCATCGGCATGTAAAACAAACCTACTATTCAAATTAGGTAACCAGGCTATATCAAAATCTGCTATTGGGGCAGCTAGCGTTTGCAAAACAAGCAATAAGGTAAATGCACTCAATAAAATTGCAGTCCAATTGGCTAACTTATTGTTCTTGATAAACAAGACTAGAATGGCAGCCAAAATAGGTATAAACAATAATGAAACTAAGATCATGGTTGCTTGATTAATGTTGATTCAAATTACTAAAAAATCTCAAAATGCTTAAATCATTAAACCAAAAAACAAAAAGTAAAATGATTCCAATGACCATAAATAATATGTAATAACCCACTTGCCCATTTTGAATGAGTCTTACTTTTCTTGCACTGTATTGAACTAATTTTCCAGTACCATTGACTGCTCCGTCAATGACTTGTTTTTCAATTACATTTTTTAAAAAACCAGCAAAACGATTCAATGGAAGCACAATGGCTTCATTGTACAATTCATCAATATGCCATTTATTGTAGAAAAATTTGCCTATAGCAGTGCTAGGCTCCTCGTCGGTTTTCTTTATATAAGTAGAAATTGCTATAATTAATGCAATTAAAGCAATAGACACAGATACCGCCATCAAAATCCATTCCATAGAATGCGTTAAACCCAATTCTACTGGCTCGCCCACAATGGGAATAAGTTGATGCGCCAACCAATGATGGCCACCCATCATTTCAGGAATACCTATGGCGCCTGCAATGGCACTTGCTATGGCCAATAAAACCAAGGGTAAAGTCATCGCTGCGGGAGATTCATGTAAATGATTTTCTTGATCGGCACTTCCTCTGAATTTTCCTAAGAAAGTAGTGGCATACAATCGGAACATATAAAAAGCAGTCATGGCTGCACCAAGCACACCCAATACCCAATAAATAGGACTTTTTGCAAAGGCCGCTGCCAATATTTCATCTTTAGAAAAGAAACCACTAAATGGAGGCACCCCCGCAATAGCAATACAGCCAATTAAAAAGGTAATATGTGTAATAGGCAGTTTTGATTTTAATCCACCCATTTTTCTAATATCTTGTTCATGATGCATGGCATGAATTACAGAACCTGCACCTAAGAATAATAAGGCTTTGAAAAAAGCATGGGTAATGACATGGAATACCGCACCCGAATAAGCACCCACGCCTAAACCTAAAAACATATAGCCCAATTGACTGACAGTAGAATAGGCCAATACTTTTTTAATATCGTTTTGTTTGATGGCAATGGTGGCCGCTAATAAGGCAGTACTAATGCCAATAATGGCTATCACATTCTGCGTGATCTCGCTATGGCTAAATAAAATATTACTTCTAGTAATCATGTAAATACCTGCAGTTACCATCGTAGCTGCATGGATCAAAGCGGAAACTGGTGTTGGACCCGCCATGGCATCTGGCAACCAAGTAAACAAAGGAATTTGCGCACTCTTCCCCATCGCACCAACAAACAATAATAAAGTGATGCCAGTAATATCAAAAGAAGACAAATTGGAAATTCTTTCATAAGTCAATACTTCGCTATAATTCACTGTGCCCAATTTAGCAATCAACCAAAAAATAGCCAATAAAAATCCTAGGTCGCCAATGCGGTTCATGATAAAGGCTTTCTTAGCAGCATAATTGTAATTGCCATTGGTAAACCAATAGCCAATTAATAAATAAGAACATAAACCCACGCCTTCCCATCCAATAAACATCACCACATAATTATCGCCTAAAACCAAAATCAACATAGAGAAGATAAACAAATTCAAATAAGCAAAATAGCGTGCATAATGGGGGGCAGCTTCGTCTTTCATGTAAGCTGTAGAATACAAATGAATTAAAGAACCCACGCCTGTGATGACTAATAAAAATAAACTAGACAAGGCATCCACTTTAAAATCAAAGGGTATTTTAAGAGTGGCGGTATTCATAAAATCGAAATAATGAACAGTTACAGCGCCATGCGCCTGTACATGTAAAAAAGCAAAGATGCTTGCAATGAAAGAAGCGACAATATAACCAGTGGCTTTATATGCAATTACCTTCTTGCTCCAGTAATTTCTACCTAGCCCGTTGAATAAGAACCCAACAAAAGGCCATAGTAGAATGAATGCGATTAATATTTTCATGAAGGCCATTGACTTAGTTTTTTAATCTATTTAAGAAATTGATGTCTATAGAATGTGTATTACGATACATCATTACTATAATAGCCAGTCCAATGCTCACTTCTGCTGCTGCGACGACCATGATAAAAAAAACAAATATTTGTGCATCTATACCTACCGTATTGGCAACACCATTTTGTGCAGCTAAACCATAATACATTTTAGAAAAAGCAACCAATAATAAATTAACGGCATTCAACATTAGTTCAATACACATAAAAACGATAATCGCATTTCTACGAGTCAATACCCCCACCACTCCTATACTAAAAAGAGAAAGGCAGAAAAAGATATAATATTGTATAGGCATAATTCAAATTTTATTTTTTTCCAATCAATACAGCACCCACCATTGCACTTAAAAATAGTACACTACTAATTTCAAAAGGGACAACATAGTCCGTAAACAATGCTTTACCCAATGGATGTATTAATCCAATGGATCCTTCTTTTAATAATACATTTTTTCCCACCAAGGGCATCGCTTGTTTAACTAGTGCAATCAGCAAGGTCAATAAACTTCCGCCCGCAATCACGCCAATAAATTTTACATACAAATGCTTTTGAGGCTCACTGTCTTTTTTTACATTGATGAGCATAATTACAAACAAAAACAAAACCATGATGGCCCCCGCATACACAATGATATTAACGATGGCTAAAAATTGGGCATTCAATAATATATAATGTCCCGAGATAGCAAAAAATACTAAAATCAACCAAAGCACACTATGAATTGGGTTTTTGCTTACCAGCACCATAATGGCACTTAATAAAGCAAAAGCAGACAATACATAAAATAAAATTTCTAATACATTCATAATAATTATGCTTCTACTCCTTTTGCTTTCGCCAATGCACTGGCATTGGTTAAAGTATTGGGAATTAATAAATCGTTCTTATCGTAAATGAATCCTTTGCGGGTATAATTAGCAGGCGCAAAAGTTTCGCTTAAATATATCGCATCCTTTGGACAGGCTTCTTCACACAATCCACAGAAAATACAGCGCAACATATTGATTTCATATTTTGCAGCATATTTTTCTTCTTTGTATAAATGCTCTTCTCCTTCTTGTCTCTCCGCTGCTTCCATGGTAATGGCTTCTGCAGGACAAGCCACTGCACATAAACCACAGGCAGTGCAATTTTCGCGACCTTCTTCATCTCTATTTAATACATGTAAGCCTCTAAAGACTGGGCTGAACTCCCTTTTTTGTTCTGGGTAACTTATCGTAGGCTGTTTTTTAAACATGTGACTAAAAGTAATGAACATCCCCTTGATAATATTAATCAAATACAAACGCTCCCAAAAAGTCATGGGACTGCGGTTTACTGCGATTGATTTATTGGTTAATGCTTGCATCTTTTATTGGTACAATTTTATAATTATAATTTAGATAAAATTAAAGCCCCCGTGAGCAACATATTGAATAAAGCTAGTGGAATCATTTTTTTCCAACCTAAGTTCATCAATTGATCATACCTGAATCTTGGAATGGTCCAACGAATCCACATAAATAAAAATATAAACAAGACAATCTTGATCAGCAAAGTGCCCACGCCAATCATGGCTGCAATATTAGGCGCCACAGTATTTTCATCAAAGAAAGGCAAATCATAACCGCCAAAATACATCGAAGCCATAATGGCGCTACTCATAATCATGTTCACATATTCAGCAAATAAATAAAAACCTAATTTCATAGAAGAATACTCTTGGTGGTAACCAAAGTTTAATTCATTCTCTGCTTCTGGTAAATCAAAAGGGGTACGATTACATTCGGCCATCGCGCAAATAAAGAAAATTAAAAAACCCAAGGGTTGATAAACCACATTCCAATAATGGCCTGCCACTTGATCGGCCACAATGGTTTTTAAACTTAAAGTACCTGTAGTCATTAATAAAGCAATCAAGGCCAAGCCCATCGCAATTTCATAACTAATGGCTTGTGATGCCGCTCTTAGCGCAGACATCAAAGAAAATTTATTGTTGGAAGCCCATCCTCCAATCATAATGCCATAGACGCCCATACTCACAACAGCGAAAACGTATAAAATACCAATATTCACATCCGCCACTTGTAATTCAATGGTTCTGCCAAACAAATGAAGCGCCGTGCCCCATGGTATCACCGCACAAGTCATCAAACTTGCAGTCATGGCCAAACCTGGACCCAATATAAACAACCATTTGCTTGATGCATTGGGAATAATTTCTTCTTTCATGATCAATTTCAAACCATCTGCCAGTGGTTGAAATAAACCAAATGGACCCACTCGATTGGGACCTGGACGGTCTTGCAAAATAGCGGCCACTTTCCTTTCTCCAAAAGTAGTGTACAAGGCAATACCCAAGCTTGCAAAAACAATGATGGCAATCACGATTAATTTTTCAATTACAAAAGCCCAATCAAATGCGAGTAGTGTCATACTTTATTAATTAGGCGTTATTAGGATTATTCTTAAAACTAGTTCCATGGGAAGGTCCTTCTATTTCACTCAAACGAATAGAAGGTAAGTTTACTTCACTTTCATTATGAATATCCATCAATAAATGAGGAGCTCTGCCATCATTCACTGCTTTAAATGTTTCTGTTGGAATAGTGGTACCAATATTTCCTGCATAATGACCTTGCGCAATTACAGAATGCCTGCTGATTTCACGTGGTCCTTCAATCACCCAATCATTGGCATGTTTTTTATCAAAACGACAGGTATTACAAATCCAACCTGGTTTTCCTTCTGGTGTGTCTTCAATTTCTCCCCACTCGTCTTTGCGTGCAGTTACTCTAAATACTTCCTCTCCTCTATTCCATAAGGTTACACGACCAGAACAAGTTGGACAATCGCGGTGTGCATCCATGGGTTTTAAAAACCATACTCTATTTTTAAAACGGAAAGTTTTGTCGGTTAAAGCGCCCACTGGACATACGTCAATTACATTGCCTATAAAATCATTGTCTAAACTCTTCTCAATATGGGTAGCAATTTCTGCATGGTCGCCTCTGTCTAAAATGCCGTGTACTCGTTTATTGGTTAATTGGTCGGCGGTAAATACACAGCGGTAACATAAAATACAACGCGTCATATGTAGTTGTATATGCTTACCTAAATCATGCTTTTTAAAAGTACGTCTTTG
>JAPLEP010000038.1:0-44580 GCA_026391155.1 Bacteroidota bacterium | reverse complement strand
TATATTTATTAAAATATCTACTTTTTTATAATTTGAATTGGTAGATGCTACTAATTTTAATGAGTCATTAATATTAAAATTTAAATCAGAATAAAATTGAGCATTGATAGTATTATTACCAATAAAAAAGATTCCCAATACCAATAAATATTTTTTCATAATGCGCCTTTTTAGATTTATTTTTTCTTAGTCACCACCAAGGTAATATCATCTGGATTGCGTTTGCCTTGCATCCACTCATCCACCGATTTTATTAATACATCAATAATTTCTTGAGCTGTTAAATGACATGAGTTTTGGATTAAACTACTTAATCTTTCATAATCATACATCTCTCCTGCTAAATTGGGTGCTTCTGGCAAGCCGTCTGATAATTGCACTAGTACATCACCCGCTTCAAATTTTCTGTTTTCTAAAACAAAATCCTCATCTCTTAGTCCGCCTAATGGTAAGCCATTATTCATGAACTCTTCTACCTGTTTAGTGGCAGCCTTGTATAAATAAATAGGCGGCATGGCGGCAGAGCTTAAGAATACTTCGTCACTAGTGATTTCTGCAATGTTCAAGCTCATCCTTAAAGTACCTAAATCGATACGTTTTACCACCCCATTTAATCTTTGTAAGATTTTATTCGGTTTTACTGGGCTAATCCCATTCAAACCTGCCTTAGTGACGGATACCATCATACCCGAAGTAACCCCATGGCCAGTAGCATCTCCACAAACACTATAGATGACCCCGTCTGGTTGTGCAAAGAAATCATAATAGTCGCCACCCACTTCTGTTGAGGACCTGATAAAAGTGGAAATGTCTAAATCTGCTCTTTTAGGATTTTCTTTAGGCAGCATGCTTTGTTGTAAATCACGAGCAGCTGCGAGTTCATTGTTCTTGCGGTCTTCTTCTATTTGACGCAAACGTTCTCTTTGTTTTCTCTTGCCATTTAAATAAACTCCAACAGCAAAAAGCATTAATCCAATTGCGGTGATGATTAATTTTTTTTGTTGGGCATCTTTTTGTTCAGCTAATTCTATTGCCTTAGTTTGTTCACCTAATGCAATATTTTGTGCTTCATTAATTTTTAATGAATTATACAACTGCTCACCTAATTCTTGAGATTTTTCTAAATATTTAAAGGCGCTATCCTGATTGTTTTTAATTTTATACATTTGGTACAATACCTTATAAGCATTTAACAAACCTTCCGTAAATGTAAATTTTGAAGAATAGGTGACCACTTGAGTTCCATAATAGATGGCTGAATCCACTTGATGTAATGCAGCATAGGCACTGGTTAATCCAGAAGCTGCTTCTAAGTAGTCCTTATACAAAGAACTTATAAATGCAAGTGGAATAGATAATTTATAACTGAAAATTGCAGAATCAAATTTTTTCTGTGCACGATAAATATCACCTTGAACTACATAGGCTCCACTCCATCTTTGTTCATAGGGTTTTTGATTGAAAAAATTTATTATTTGGGTATTATATAAATAAGCGGTGTCATACATTTCTAAAATATAAAACACTTTTGGCGTTGTTCCAACAATAGTAGAATTCACACCACTGTTGTAATTATCATTAGTTCCTTTTGCTCTATTGGTGTATGGAAATGATTTGATTAAATACTTTAAACCCAGATCCTTGTTGTTTAAATAGGAATAGCTTAAAGCCAATACAAAATAGATGCCTCTCATTTGACTTTCACTAAAATTAGCCCTATTTCCCAATTTTAATCCCTCAGTTGCATAATGTAAAGCAAGTGGATAGTTGCCAATGGTTTGGCTATAAGTTTCAGATATATTATAATAGGCTAATAATAAAGCAAGGTCGTCTTTGCTATCTTGTGCAATTTTTTCGGCTTGTTTAAAATATATAATAGCAGTGTCTCCCATAGACCACTCATACCTATAGCCAATGTTCATTAAAATATCAATTTTTTTAGAATTGGAATTAGTAGACGCTACTAATTTTAAAGAGTCATTAACATTAAAATTCAAATCAGAATAATATTGTGCATTCATCTGATTCATTCCGGCAATAATAAATCCTAGTACCAATAAATATTTTTTCATAGCAACACTTTTGTCGAAATTTCAGAAAATTATTTTAATGCGTTTCTTTTGGAAGTTCTTCGGTGACAGTAGCTCTAGCACTTAATCCATTCAATCCATATTTTAAAACAAGCGGTATAAATAAGGGCACCAAGCGTCCAATGGTGGGATTAACAAAGACCAAGCCTAAGGAAATTAAAAATATCACTGGCACCACCATGGTGAAATAAAAGCCTAATAATATTCTATCCTTAGATATCTTATGGGTTAACAAATCCAAATTATGATTGCTTAAATAAAACCATAAAATGGCATTCATAAAAGCAGTTAAACAAATATTGATTACATAGACTGCATAAGGCAAATGCAATTCTGATTCTGATGCGTATTCTCCCAACAAGCCTGAAGTAAAAGGTAGCAGTACCACTGAAAACAAAAAAGATAAATTTAACCAAAGCAATCGGCTAGTATATTTTTCTACATAGCCAAAAATGCGGTGGTGCACCGACCAATAATAACCTACAATGCAAAAGCTAATCACAAAGCCTAATAATTTCCAGGCCATTTCTTTAAGGGAATGCCATAAAGCCGCATCTGTAGCGTGTTCCAGGACCGGTACTTTAAATTCAATCACGAGTAAAGTAATGGCGATGGCAAATACACCATCTGTAAAAAAAGAGATGCGGTCTAATTGAAAATGTGTCTTGTTTGCACTATGCCCTGCTTGTGCCATTTTTTATATTTTTTATTTGTTCATGAATCAGTTTTAATCTTTCTTGTTTTTTTGATTCTCTAGTTTGTATAGAATTTGCAGTAAAATAATGATGGGCTCTTAAAAATTTATCTTGAATACTTAGCCATTCTAATTCTGTAATATTTTTATTCAATTTTATTTCTTGCAATAAGCGATTGCTGTTTTCGATATAATCTGCTCTGCCTAAATAATCTAAATCGGCATCGCAAACAATTTCTTCATATCTATTTTTAGGAGATTGTGGAATTTTTGTCGCCAAAATCATCCCTGTAATTTTATTAATTTTTGCTTTGGGGAAATTCAAGGCTGTTAATACAGTGGTGGCATATTCTGCCCCTCTGGCCTCATGTCTAGTGGGTTCCCAGATATACCCAACATCGTGTAACCATGCAGCTAGTTTAAGGTCTTCTATTTCTGCTTTGGACATTTTTTCTTTTTTTGCTATTTTTTCAGCCTGTTCTACTACATCTCTGATATGATGGATGGTATGATAAGTATAATTAGCAGGTAAATGGTCAATTAAAAATGCTTCAATTTTTTCAAAGGCTTGTTCGTAATGAAAGGCGGGTCGATGGTACAAAATCTCTTTAATCTGGATTGGTTTTGCCTTGCCTTTCACTTTAACAGGACTTAATTTTTTGCCTTTAAACAATTTATTGTCTTTTACTTGTTTCCAAACAGCGTCAGACACAATAATTTCATCTGAAGCAGCTACCGAACACAAGCGGGAAGCCAAATTCACAGAATCACCGATCACTGTAAAATTCATTTGTTGTCTAGAACCAATATTACCGCTAATAACTTTTCCTCTATTGATGCCGATGCCAATAGTGATGGGTAGTTTAGAATTAATAATTCTTAATTGATTGAATTCAATTAATTTTTCCTGCATTTCAATGGCTGTAAGCACCGCATTCTCTGTGTCTTTGTCGCTTGAATTGGGCGCCCCGTAGATGACCATCAATGCATCCCCAATAATTTTATCTAATGTGCCATTGTATTTAAAAATTATTTCAATCATTAAATTGAAATAATCATTTAAAGTTTCTACAACATCAGTGGGAGACATGGATTCAGACATGGAAGTAAACCCCCTAATGTCAGAAAATAAAATGGTAGCTTCTTGTTCTTGGCCACCTAAGTTTAACATCTCATCATTTTCCAATAACTGATCCACAATTTGTTTGGAAACATATTTTTTAAACGTGGATTTTAATTTATCTAAATTGGATAAATCTTCCATGGCTACCACCGAACCAATGGGTTCATTTAAATCGTTCAACAAGGGGGATACAGAAATATTGACTGAAGTAGATTTGCCATTGCAGTCAATTTGAATTTGAGTTTCTGAAATAGTGGCTAAAACCTCCTCACATTTTGAAATTAATTGATTGATGATTTCATTGGATTCAAAAACATATTCGTAATGATTCCCAATCACCATTTCTTTTTCTAAATTAATGATGGCGGTTGCCGCACGATTCACATGACTAATTTCTCCCATTAAATTGGTAGTAAAAACGCCTGTCACAATGGATTGCATAATGTTATCATTGAAGGTTTTAGCTTCTTTGATATTTTCCATTAATTTGATATTGTTGTAAGCTACACCTGCCTGAGAAGCAATGGCAGAAAGCATATTGGTATCCGAATCATCAAAAGGAGAAATACCTGCTCTTGATTCTTTGTCAAACAAAACAATCACACCCACTAACTCCTTTTTATCAAGTAGTGGTGCGATTAAACCATAAGTGCAATTGGTTCTAGCTAAAAAATTATCATTCGAGATCTGAATATTTAATGGCTTTCGATTTTGATTGACTTCATTAAAGAAGCCTTTCTTTTTATTGAAGATAATACCCTTCAATGCCTCTACATCGATATTAAATTCGGCTTCGATTTGAAATAAGTCAGAATTGTTGTTCTGCATTAAAATCAAACCCGAAGACGCATTTAAAACTGCACAGGATTTAATAAGTATCTCTTGCAATAAAATAGAAACATTTTCAAATGAGTTTAACTCATTGGTAATATCTAATAATGTTTCTAATTCAAGGTACTTAAGCTGTAGTTCGTTTATATTAAACTGCTTATTCATTACAATGCGCCTACTGCTTCTTCTTCTGTAGCAAATACAGTTGAATATTTAGTAAGTCCCATGATATTAAAGGTTTTAGCTACAATCGGAGCTAAATTATAATAACCAATTTTACCATTTACTTCTTGTAATTTTTCGATGATTTCAATTAAGATAGAAACACCAATACTGTTTACCACCTTGGTGCCCGCCATATTAATTAAAAACTTATGCTGGCCACCTTTTATTTTTTCATAGCAAATTGCCGATATTGCTTCGCCACCTTCGTTGTTTAAATAGCCATCGGTTTCGATGATGATTATTTGGTTTGCTTCTTTTGTGCTTTTGATAAATGAGCTCATTATTTTTTGTTTTAAATTTTAGTGTTTGATATTTTTTTTCATGGTGACAGTGGTGCCATCGCTGTTGGATTCAAATTCAACGGAGTCCATTAATTCTTGGATCAATTGTAATCCCCAGCCTCTTTTACGTTCTTCTTTCCCCATCTTATTTTCAATCTTTGGGATTTCTACTTTTGTTTTATCAAAACCAATACCTTGATCTATTACTTTCATCACCAAAGAGTCTTCTTCGATTAAGAAATGAATAAACACATTGCTGTCGGTTTTTGAATGCTCAAAAGCATTAATACAAGCTTCTATTAAAGCCATACTAATTTCACCGCTTTGGTCATCGGTTAAATTCATGTGCCTGGCAATAACTTCGGCAGTTTGCGTTGCAATCAACTCCATATTTGGGAGGATGGGCAACTTGAGTTCTACTGTTGGTTTTTTCATATTGATTGGTTTAAACTTTATGTTTATTTATGTTTGATGACGACTAAGGTAATGTCATCTGGATTGTGAATGCCTGCTAACCATTGGTCTGCTTCTGTCATTAGTTGTTTAATAATTTCATCTGCAGTTAGATTACCATAAGTTGAAATTAAATTCTGAAGTTTCAAATAATCAAACAATTCCCCCTCTAAATTGGGCGCTTCGGGTAAGCCATCAGAAATAATGACTAAAATATCGCCAGTATTAAAGCTGGTAATAGTTTGATCATAGTGAACATTGTTAAAGCTACCCAATGGAACACCTGACAATTGTATCTCTTCTGTATTTTTTGTACTTGAACGGTATACAAAATAAGGAGGCATGCCGGCAGAACTTAAAGTAAGTTGATTGCCCTTGATATGTGCAATATTCAAGCTCATTCTTAAAATACCTAGGTCTACTTTTTTAACCACCCTATTTAATTCATGCAGCATATCCTTTGGTTCCATTGGTGGTAAACCAATAAGACCTGCTTTAGTGATTGAAACCAACATGCCACTTGGTGTGCCATGACCAGTTGCATCACCACAGATTGCATACAATGAACCATCCTTTTGTTCAAAGAAGTCATAATAATCACCGCCCACTTCTGTAGAAGTTCTTAAATACCCTGCAATGTCTAAATCCATTATAATAGGCAAAGTTTTAGGCAATAATCTTTCTTGTAAATCCTTGGCAGCGGCTAGCTCAGAATTTTTACGTTCATTTTCTAATTTTTTAAATTGTTGCTTTTCTCTAAACTTGCTAAAAAAATGAATAAAGCTTCCCGCCAATAACAAATAAATTAAATAAGCCCACCATGTTCTCCAAGGGGGTGGTAATATATGAATGACCATTTTGGCGCCTTCTTCATTCCAAATGCCATCATTGTTGGCGGCTTTAACTCTAAAAGTATAACTGCCTTCTTTTAAATTGGTATAACTTGCAAAACGTCTTGATCCCACATTGATCCAATTTTCATCATAGCCCTCCATTTTGAAAGCATATTTGTTATGTAAGGCGTCTCTATAATTAAAGGCTACAAAATCAAAGGATAAACTATTTTCATTGTAGTTGACAATATATTCAGTTGGAGGATTGGAAGATTCAATATAGACCACGCTATCCTTTTTGGTCATTTTTTGAATAATTACAACTGGAGGCTTTGCATTGTCTTTTATAGAATCAGGAAAGAAATAATTTAACCCTTTTATACCACCAAAGAATAATTCACCTTGAGCAGATTGAAAAGCAGTCTTTGAATTAAATTCAAAATCTTGCAAGCCTTCACTAGGACCAAAACTTCTTACTTTATTGGTATATGGATTGTATCTAACTAAACTAAAATTAGAAGTAAGCCATAAATTTTTATCCTTTCCTAAAAACATATCATACAAATCTAAATTAGGAATACCATCGGTTTTTGTTAAATAAGTTTTTGTATTTTTTTCTAGGTCTATTTTAATAATACCATTACCATAGGTAGCGATAAAAATATATTTATTGTCTAATACTTCAAATGAATGAATTCTATTGTCTTCAAGATTTACAAAATTTTTAATTTTTTTAGTCAACTCATCAACTTTATTTGTTTGTTCATTCCATAAAAATATGCCCTCCCAATTTTGAACATACAATTCATTTTTTGATTTTCTATTTATACTTCCAATCCCTTTTAATAATTCCTTTGGCAAGTTTAAAATTTGATAAGTCTGTTTGCCATTAGAATCTGAAAGAATAATGGGAATCTCCCCAGCCATTATCAATTGTTTTTTATTGTTTAAAAAAGTAAGCCCGCTCCAATTTCCGTTTACTTTTGGCACTAAATTTTTTATCAAGCCTAAATTTTGAAAATTATTACTCCCTTCTTTTTTTAAATTAAGCTCGGCGCCCTCTGGCGTATTGTTAAAAGTAAAAATATTACCACGTGCATCTTCAGCAAAACCCCATCTTCTTATATAGTTTAAATGATCTTGTTTTAGGTAGAATTTTTTTGTTTTATTAATACGATCTATTTCACATACTCCGCCATCATGTTCAGATTGTCCCACCCAAAGATGATTCTTACTGTCAAGCATAATGCCCCAAACCATTGAAAAACCTAAATTAAAATCACTTGGGAAATCTTTTTTTAAGGATTCAAATTTTCTTTTTCCTGGATCATATTTTGTTGCCCCAGCAGAATGTCTGCCACTTAACCAAATATTATTATCCTTGTCTTCTATGATTCCAGTATAATCGCTTTCTAAAACACCATAGGCTTTTGATACAACATTATTAATATGAATAATTTTATTAGTCGACAAGTTGACTACATCAATGCCGCCATTTAACAAAGTCAACCACAAATAATTACTGTATTTACTATAATGAACCCCATTTAAAAAATTAGAGGCAATGGATTGATCCATACCTTTTTTATTTTCAAAAATGATTTTATTATGAGTGTTAAGATCATATATGAATGCGCCGTATTTTGTTGCCACATATAGCTTATTCCCCTCTAATTGGAAATCCGTTGCAAGTGAAGTAAAAATTGAATCCTTGAAATCAAATATTTTTGAGAATTTTTTTGAACCTATATCAAAATATTGCAAACCAATATCAGTGGAAACAATTAATTTATTGTTTGTATATTTTGCTACTTGGCTGATTCTTTCCTTTTTCCCATATTTTAATGAATCATTGGGATGAACTAAATATTGAACATACTTTTTTGAACCCATATCAAATTCAAGTAGTCCAATTCCATTGGTAGCCATCCAAATTTTTTGCTTTTCATTGTCAATGGACATTTTTAAAATAGTACCACTTGTACCTGACAATGCTTTTATTTTTGCAAGCGAATCTCTAATTGGAATTCTGTAATTTTCCCATATATCTTTAGAGCGTCTGAGTACAGCTAAATGACCATACCAATCTGAAGTCCATAAATCACCATTGGCATCTTCTTTAATATCATCAATCCAACCATTGGCTCTTGAATTGTTATTCTTAATGTCATGATTGTATTGTTTGAATTCATAGCCATCAAATCGATTGATGCCCGATTCTGTTCCTATCCAGATATAGCCCAATTTGTCTTGAAAAATTACTTTCGCTGAACTCTGTGACAAACCATCTTTAACGGAATAAGATTCAAAAATAAAATCTGAAAGATTTTGTGTGCCCCCTTTGATAGAAATAAAGAGCGTTGAAGTCAGTAATAGAGTTGCTAAGAAGGGCTTAGTAACTAATCTAAAAATATTTGTACTACTGACCATAATCATTTTTTTTCTTAGAAATTTTTCATAGTAAATTTCAGATGTCTAATATAAGTGATTTAATGTTAATATCAACTCCTGCGGCCCTTTTTGCTATTATGATTATATTGCAATAAGATTTCTTAAATATGATGAAAAAAAGATACCAGGTACTCACCGTTTTGTCGCTGCTTTCCATGATCACTTTCTTGGACCGAATTGCACTTTCTTCTGCCAGCGGAAATATTATGGAAGAATTGCATATATCAACAGTACAGTGGGGTTGGATCCTAGGTATGTTTACCATCGCCTACGCTGCTTTTGAAATTCCAACAGGATGGTTGGGGGATAAATATGGTGGCAAAAGAATTTTAATTCGGGTGGTTTTATGGTGGTCTTTTTTTACGATCATGACAGGATTTTCCTCAGGTTTTATGATGCTGCTTTGTGTTAGATTTTTATTTGGCATGGGCGAGGCGGGTGCCTATCCCAATACTTCCATTGTTTTATCTAAGTGGTTCCCTGTCTTAGAAAGAGGTCGCGCTCAAGCCACCATTTGGGGGGCTTCACGCCTAGGCGCAGCACTCACTCCTTTTTTGGTCATCCCCATTCAACAAAAATACAATTGGCAAACCTCCTTTTATGTCTTGGGTGCGGTGGGCGTGGTTTGGACCCTGTTTTGGCTATTTTGGCATAAAGAAGAGCCCGCCGAAAGCAAGTCTATTTCAAAAGAAGAGCTAGCATATATTTTGGCTAATCGTGACTTACCGGTAAATAAAGAAGATGCCCCTAAAATATCTGTTTGGAGTGCTTTTAGATCGACGAATTTATGGTTTTTACTAGGCATGTATGTTTGTTATGCAGTGGGCGCCTATTTTTTCCAAAGCTGGTTTCATACCTATTTAGAAAAGGGCAGACATATCCCTAAAGACCAGCTTATTTGGGCCTCTTCCATACCCTATTTATTGGCTGCAATTGGTTGTTTTACAGGGGGTTGGCTCAGCGACAAGGCCTGTTTACGTTGGGGTAAGAAATGGGGAAGAAGGGTCGTGCCCATGGTAGGCTTATTTGTCTCAGGTTTATGCATTATTGGGGCCGCCTTGGTAGAGGACAACCTCACGGCCATCATTGCCTTAGGCATGGGCATGGCCTTTATGGATTTGACGGCTCCAGTAGCCTGGGCTGTAGCCATGGACCTAGGGGGTGATAAAAGTGGCACCATTTCTGGATCCATGAACAGTGCCGGTTTAGCAGGCGCCTATTTGAGTACCGTATTTTTTGGTTACATGGCCACCACTTATGGGTATTATTTACCTGTACTTTATATTGGTATTATTGTTTTTATAGGAGCCTTTATTTGGTTTAAAATAGATGCTACGAAAAAAATTGAGTTTACTAAAATTGACGAATCCAATAGCAAATAGTTCAAGGTTATTTGTTTGTTACCTCTTCTAATAATTGTAGTAAAGTATTTCGAAGCCAAGAAGTTTCAATAACTTGTTGAGCTAAAATACTTATAGTATGAAAAAATATTTTTTATTAATCAATATATTATTTGTTGGAGTTTTCAGTCATGCCCAGGAAACAAAAATAGAAATTCAAAACACCATCAAGTTACCCAATGGATGGTCCTTGAGTCCTGCAGGCAAAAGTTTACCCTTAGGTGATTTACCCTTAAATATGGCGGTGTCTGCATCCAAAAAATATATGGCGGTGACCAATAATGGACAGGGTAAACAAAGTATTCAATTAATCAATCTAAGTAAAAATAAAATAGTTGACAATATAGCAGTAGATAAATCTTGGTTGGGTATTGCTTTTTCAAAAGATGAAAAATATTTATACGCTTCAGGTGGCAATGACAACTGGATTTTAAAGTACGCCGTCAAAAATGAAAAATTAATTTTAGTAGATTCTATCAAATTAGGCGAGCAATGGCCCAATAAAATTTCTCCTGCTGGAATTTGCATCAATGATCAAAAAAATATTTTATACGTAGTCACCAAAGACGACAGTAGTTTGTATGAAATAAATTTAGCCAATAAAAAAATTATTAAAAAAACTTTGCTGCCTGCAGAAGCTTATACATGTGCTTTATCTAAGGATCAATCGGAATTATACATCAGTATTTGGGGGGCAGAAAAATTGGTTGTCTACAATACAAGTAAACAAAAAATTACCCACCAAATAAAAACAGGTACCCATCCTAATGATTTTGCTATTTCCAAAAATGGCGATTTAATTTATCTAGCCAATGGCGAAGACAATAGTGTTTCAGTGATTGATATAAAAAATAAAAAAATCGTTGAAACCCTTAACAGCGCACTATATCCTGATGCACCCACTGGATCTGCAACCAATGGAATTGCGCTTAGTGAGGATGAAAAAACATTGTATATTGCCAATGCCGACAACAATTGTTTGGCTGTTTTTGATGTAAGTAAAAAAGGATCATCTAATTCAAAAGGTTTTATTCCTGTGGGTTGGTACCCCACTTCTGTGAAAGTAATTGGGAATAAAATTTATGTAACCAATGGTAAAGGATTTACTTCTTTTCCCAATCCTTTGGGGCCAGATCCTTATGATAAAAATGCACAGTTAAGCGTACAAAAAGGTTTATTAAAAAATGTTAATGAGGTTCAATACATAGGTGGGTTAATGAAAGGTAGTTTAAGCATCATCAATGTACCCAGTGACAAACAATTAAGTTTATATGCACAGGCTGTTTATCAAAACACACCTTATACCAAAAACAATGAACTATTGTCAAATGCAGAAAAAGGTTCGGTGATCCCGCAAAAAGTGGGAGACCCTTCCGCCATCAAACATGTATTTTATATTGTTAAAGAAAATAGAACTTACGATCAAGTTTTAGGCGATGTAAAAGAAGGCAATGGAGATTCTAGCTTGTGTTTGTTTGGCGAAAAGATTACACCCAACTTGCATGCGCTGGCCAAAGAATTTGTATTACTAGATAATTTTTATGTAGATGGAGAAGTAAGTGCCGATGGACACAATTGGTCTTTTGGTGCTTATGCCAATGATTATTTAGAAAAAAATTGGGTCACTAGTTATGGAGGTCGTGGAGGTACTTATGATGCAGAAGGGACCCGCGCGATTGCCAATAATAAAAATGGATTTATTTGGGACTTTGCAAAAAGAGCCGGCGTATCCTATCGAACTTACGGAGAATTCGCAGACAATTACAAACCCAATTTACCTGTTTTAAAAAATCATTTTTGTCCTTACTATACCAGCTGGGATCAATCTGTCAGAGATACCACCAGGGTAGGTCAATGGAAACGTGATTTTGATTCTTTATTAGCCATTAATGCAGTGCCGCAATTGAATACTTTGAGAATCATCAATGACCATACCGAAGGTATGAGCTTAGGCAAGCCCTCTCCCTATGCGCATGTGGCAGACAATGATTTGGCGGTGGGGATGTTGGTAGAGTATTTAAGCAAAAGCCCGATTTGGAAGGAATCTGTGGTTTTTGTGGTAGAAGATGATGCACAGGATGGACCAGACCATGTAGATGCACATCGAAGCCCTGCTTTTATTGCAGGCGGATATGTTAAGCGTAATTTTATTGATCATACGATGTATTCCACTAGTTCAATTTTAAGAACGATCGAATTAATTTTAGGCCTACCGCCCATGAGTCAGTACGATGCAGCGGCTACCCCAGTTTGGAGATGTTTTGCTCAAAGCCCCAATTTGACTGGATTTACACAAAAAGCTTTGCAATACGATATCAATGAAAAAAATACCGCCCATACGGCCATGCAAAGAAAAAGTGAGCGTTTAAATTTCAAGAAAGAAGACAGCAACGATGACCATGAATTCACTGAAATTTTGTGGAAGGGTTTAAAAGGGGAAAATGCGGTAGTTCCAGCTCCCAAAAGAGCTGCTTTCATTAAAATAATGGAGAAATCCGGTGAAGATGATTAGTAATCATTGACTTAGTAACTAGTTTTTGCCTAAAACCGGGTTTCTTCAATGAGGCTACGATTTTTTTATTAAAATACTTATCTTAGGGAACGCTCTCCAAAACTGTTCCTTATGAAAAGATATGCCTTTATAAAAAATACCCTTGTTTCCACTGCAGGGCTATTGATTACAAAAAATTTAATGCGTCCAGTGCCAGGTCAAGTCTATGGTCAAAATGGAATGACTTATCAATTGAATACCAACTGGGGCAGTTTGAATCCCGACCAAACACCGGTGAATGACTGTCATGAAATGATTCAAGATGGTAAGGGTCGAATTCTGTTATTAACCAATGAAACAAAAAACAATGTCATTGTCTATAATAAGAGTGGTCGTTTATTAGAAAGCTGGGGGACTGAATTTCCTGGGGCACATGGCTTAACAGTGCAACACAATGGAAAAGAAGATTTATTATTCATCACCGATACCAATCGACATCAGGTATATAAGACCACCATTACTGGAAAAATATTATTGACCATTGATCCGCCCGCTGATCTTCCCGCTTATGCAAAAAAGGAAGCCTTTGTTCCAACTGAAACTACCGTGCTTGCGAATGGTGAATTTTACATAGCGGATGGCTATGGTGCACAACATATTTTGCATTATGATGAAAAAGGAAAATTAAAAAATGTTTTTGGTGGAAAAGGATCAGGTGATGAACATTTAGACAATGCCCATGGCATTTGTGTAGATTATAGAAATCCAAAACCTACTTTAATTATTACCGACCGCACAAGAAATGCCTTTAAACGTTTTTCAATGGAAGGAAAATTATTAGAAGTGATTCACTTACCAGGTGCCTGTGTTTGTAGGCCTGTCATTAAAGGAGATTATTTATATGCAGCCGTATTGCGCTCTCCAAATTTGGATACGGTGAATTCGGGTTTTGTCACCATTTTAGACAAAGACAATAAAGTGGTTTCGAATTTAGGAGGCTCTGCGCCTGTGTATGAGAATGATGTATTGCAACCTATGTCACAAATGGAAAAAATATTTATTCACCCACATGATGTTTGCGTAGACGACGAAGGAAGTATTTATGTAGCGCAATGGGCTTCAGGAAAAGTATACCCTTATAAATTTACCAAAGTTTAAAAGCCTACTTAATTCTTAATTACAAATTGACTATGAAAAAATATACGGTATTAGGCATTGTACTTATTGTGGTTGGATTGGTATTTGGTATCATTAAATATACCAATGCAAATCAAACAGCAGCCAATACTTTGGTTTCTTACAATAGAGACATTCGACCCTTGATGTCGGATAAATGTTTTTCCTGTCATGGCCCAGATGTATCCAAAGTAAAAGCTGGATTAAGATTGGACCTACCTGCAAGTGCTTTTGGAGAATTAGAAAAAAACAAAGGACATTATGCAATTGTGCCTGGTCAGCCTGATAAAAGTGAATTGATGAAACGTATCGCTTCCAATGATCCCGCCATCATGATGCCTATGCCTGAAAGTCATTTACCTAGATTGACCACCGATGAAATTAAATTATTTAAAAAATGGATTGAGCAAGGGGCTAAATATGAAAAGCATTGGTCCTTTGTAGCACCTATCAAAGAAAAATTGCCCGAAGTAGCACACAGCAGTTGGGTTAAAAATGAAATTGATCCTTTCATTTTACAAAAAATGGAACAAAAAGGATTTAGCCCCAATGAGCCTGCTACGCGTGAAACAATCATTAAAAGAGCCTATGCGGATATTCTTGGTCTTGCGCCTAGCTTCGACGAATTAAATAAATGGACGAGTTCAAGTAGCGAAAACTGGTATAGCGAACTCTTAGATCAATTGTTGAAAAAACCAGCTTATGGCGAAAAGATGGCCTTGCTTTGGATGGACCTTGCGCGTTATGCAGATTCTTATGGTTTTCAGGATGATAATATTCGTTCCCAATGGCCCTGGAGAGATTGGGTGATCAATGCATTTAATTCCAATTTACCTTATGATCAATTTTTAACGCAACAAATTGCGGGTGATCTAATGCCCAATGCCACCAAGTCCAACGTACTAGCTACCGCGTTTTTTAGAAATCATAAGTACACCGAAGAGGGTGGTGTGATTGAAGAAGAATACAGGGTCTCTTACAATATTGATAAAACAAGAACCTATGGCAAAGCCATTTTAGGGGTGACCATTGAATGTGCGCAGTGTCATGATCACAAATATGATCCATTTTCTAATAAAGATTATTATCAACTCTATGCCTTCTTTAACATGAGTAAAGAAAAAGGTTATGAAGGCGATGTAAGTGTTTCCACCCCTGCAAAAACACCTAAATTATTTATCACGGCAGAAGAAAAAAAATCTTTACTTGGTTTTATCAACCATCCCGATACTAATAAATTAGAAGTCTCTGTCATGGGCGATTGGAAAATTGGAGACACGGTAAAAGCAAGACCTACTTATATTTTAAGCAGAGGTAGTTATGATGCACCTACTACGATTGAAGTAAAGCCTACTGCTTTGGAATCCATTCTTAAATTTGATACCTTAAAATACGAACGCAATAGATTGGGACTAGCCAAGTGGACAGTAGAAAGAAAAAATCCGTTAACGGCCAGAGTATTTGTCAATTTTATTTGGCAAGAAATATTTGGGAAGGGTATTGTCAAAACATCCAGCGATTATGGTTTGCAAGGAGAATTACCTACGCATCCAGAATTATTAGATTGGTTGGCAGTTGATTTTATGGAACACCATTGGGATGTAAAATATTTAATTAAAAAAATTCTAAGTAGTGGCACTTACCAACAATCTAGTGTGGTAAGTAAAAAACAATTAGAACTGGATCCTGAAAATGTGTATTATTCTAGATCTCCCCGTTTGCGCTTTAAAGCAGAAATCGTAAGAGATTGGATCTTAAGCACCAGTGGTTTATTAAACACCAATATTGGCGGACCTAGCGTAAAACCCTACCAGCCCAAGGGGGTTTGGGAAAGTACCACATCGGGTAGAGGGGTTTTAGCAACTTACAAGCAGGACCACGGCAATGCAATTTATAGAAGAGGCTTGTACACCTTTATTAAATTAACAGCACCTCCTCCCTCTATGATGGTCTTTGATGCCAGCAACAGAGACCAGTGCGAAGCCAAAAGAGCCAGTACCAATACGCCCTTACAAGCTTTGACCATGTTAAACGATCCGGCAGTATTAGAAGCCTCCAGAGTGCTCGCTGAAAATATTTCCACCTCAACAAAAAATATTGAAGAAAAAATTGAACAAGCTTTTGAAACTATTATTATCAGAAAGCCTACCAGATTTGAAAAAAATAAATTGATTTCGTTTTGTACCAATCAAATTAATTTTTTTAATGCCAATCCAAGCATGCTAAAAAACACATTAGAGGTGGGCGAATATGCACACCCTACAAAAAAATACAAACCTGCAGAAACTGCCGCCTTGATGAAAACAATATTGATACTTTATAATTTAGAAGAAACCATCACTAAATCCTAAACTACTGCTATGAATGAATTTTTAGAACATGGCTTGAATCAAAATAGAAGAAAATTTTTATCTAAATTAAGTTTAGGTATTGGGGGCCTAGCCTTAGGATCTTTAATGGTGCCTGGTTTATTTGATGCCAGCAGTGAAGAAGATCTTTTTGCCAATGTATTACCTCATTTTGCGCCAAAAGCAAAACGTATTATTTATTTGTTTCAAAATGGAGCCCCTTCTCAATTAGATTTATTTGATCACAAACCATTGTTACAAAAAATGCATGGGTCTGAATTGCCTGCAAGTATTCGCAAGGGGCAAAGATTAACCGGCATGACAGCCAATCAAGCCAAGTTCCCCTTGGCTGGAACCAAATTTAATTTTGCGCAGTATGGAAGCAACGGGGCTTGGTTTAGTGAGACCCTTCCACATATGGCAAGCATTGCGGATGATTTTTGTATGGTGAAAACAATGTATACCGAAGCCATCAATCACGACCCAGCACTTACTTTTTTTCAAACAGGTTCTCAAGTTGGCAATCGTCCTAGTATGGGCTCATGGATTAGTTATGGATTAGGTAGTGAGAATAAAAATTTACCCGCTTTCTGTGTTTTGCTCAGCAAGGGCAAGGGCAATGGTCAGGGCGTTTATTCCAAATTATGGAACAATGGATTTTTAGAATCAATTCATCAAGGTGTTCAATTTAGTAGCGGAGAAGAGCCTGTAAAATATTTAACCGATCCTGAATTTATTAAACGTGGGGACAAGCGAGTGATGTTGGATGAAATTGCTCAGTTAAATCAGGAATCATACAATAAAATTGGGGATCCGGAAATTGTGACCAAGATTCAACAGTATGAACTAGCCTATCGCATGCAAATGGCCGTGCCTGAAATTACTTCTTTGCAAAACGAACCCGATTCCATTGTCAAAATGTATGGCCCTGAATGTTTGATTCCTGGCACTTATGCGGCCAATTGCTTGTTGGCAAGAAAGCTTTCAGAAAACGGCGTACGTTTTGTACAATTGTACCATCAAGGTTGGGATACGCACGGAAATTTACCTAAAGAATTAGAAGGACAATGTAAAGATGTGGATCAATCTTCTGCTGCCTTGATCAAAGATTTAAAACAAAGAGGTTTGTTGGATGAAACCTTGGTGATCTGGGGTGGCGAATTTGGTAGAACCAATTATTGTCAAGGAGCACTTAGTAAAGACAATTATGGAAGAGACCATCATCCAAAATGTTTCACCATCCTTATGGCAGGTGGTGGTGTGAAGCCCGGTGTTTATGGCGAAACCGATGATTTCGGCTACAATATTAATTCCTTACCTGTGCACGTACATGACTTTCAAGCAACAGTGATGCATTTAATGGGCGTCGATCACGAACGTTTCACTTTCAAACATCAAGGAAGACGTTACCGACTAACAGATGTTGCTGGAAAAGTAATCAATGAAATTATTAGTTAGGCATGTACATTAGTAAAATAAATAAATGGGGGGAGAGCTTGTTGTGGTTGGTCAATCCATTATTGATGGTATTAGCTTTCTTTAATGATGCCACAAAATTTCCCAAACTAATACAATGGCTAGGAAAATTACATGTTTTGTTATTACATTTCCCTATTGTATTAGGCATGGCCATTGTAGTGTATTTAGTATTTTTTCAAACAAAGAAACTAAACCCTGCTAATGAAAAATTATTGTTCATAGGTAATGCCCTAATAGCTAACTTAGTGGCTTTATTGGGATTGTTATTATCCAAACAAGATGCTTATTCTATAAGTATTCTAAATTTACATAAATGGGGTGGGGTAGCCATTGCCTTAATTAGCTGGAGTTTTATTTACTTAACAACAAGTAGTATAAATTTTAAAAAAGTATTTGGTCTTGTCTATTTAATTGTCTTATTAATTTTTACACATAAAGGCGCTCAATTGACCCATGGGGAAGAAGTACTTTCCTTTCCAAAGCCAATACCAGCAGTTGTTTCAGATAATGCGAATGCAGATAGTATCCTCACTGTGTATGAAAAGGCAATTGCCCCAATTTTAGAAAAAAAATGTATTAGCTGTCATGGTGCTGAAAAAGTAAAAGGCAATTTGCAATTAACCAGCCCTGATTTGATTATTAAAGGAGGAAAAAATGGAAATTTATTAAATAGTATTAACAACAAAGAAGCCTTATTGTTACAAAGAATTCATTTGCCCAATACAGATGAAAAACATATGCCCCCCGATGGTAAAATTCAATTGACCTTGGAAGAACTTACTCTATTAAATAGATGGGTAAAAGCAGGAGGTGATTTCAAGAAAAAAATAAATGAAATGGCTAAGACAGATAGTCTAGCCCTTTTGGCCATTGCCTACAAGGCCCCTAAAAAAGGAGAAGACAATAGTAAAGGCAATGCGCCTGATATAAAAGCCTACAATACTAGTTATTGCACCGTCAATTATTCTTATTATGGTTCGGATGAAATTTTTGTTGATTTTTTTCAAGGAGCTTTTTATAAAACAGCTTCTTTAAAAAATTTAGCGCCGCTGAAAGAAAAAATTACAAGTTTGAACATGCAGGGCATGCCACTCACCAAAGAAGACCTTGCGATCATTATTAGTTTTCCTAACCTAAGAAAGTTAAATTTAAACTATACCAAACTTAGTTTAAACGATTTGACTCCATTAAAGAGTTTAGAAAAATTAAAAAATATTTCTATTTGCGGAATGGAGTTAAATCCAACTAGCTTGGCTGGTTTTATTGACAAAGCTCCATTTACACAAATTCAAATTTGGAACAATAAGACCAATGAAAAAGAGTATGCTAGCTTAATCGCCAATAATAAAAAAATAAAAATTATTGTTGGAGATAATTTAGATGATCAAATGATGAAAATTACCAGTCCAGTTATCGAACAAGATTCAAGCATTATTGTATCCCATCTAGACATCAAATTAAAACATTTCATGAAAGGCGCTACCATTAGGTATACCCTTGATGGTACTGATCCTGACAGCCTCAGTAGCCCTATTTATACTAAAAAATTTCAACTAGTAAAAAATAGTATTTTAAAAACAAAAGCCTTTAAAACTGGATGGTTAAGTAGTGATATCGTTCAAAAAACTTTTTATAAATCTGAAATTCATCCAGATTCAATTTATTTTATTAGTCAACCAGATAAAAAATATCCAGGCGTCAACGGAGCGAAAACATTAATAGATTATGAATTAGGGGAGCAAAATTTTTCTAGTGGCAAATGGTTAGCTTATAGAGAAACCCCCATGATGTTTGTGATTAATTTTAAACAAGCCACACCAATACATCAAGCGCATTTTAATGCTTTTGTAGATAATGCGGCCTATATCTTCCCCATCTTGTCTATCAAAATTGAAGGAAGCAATGATGGAAAGTCTTTCAAATACATCAATGAAGCCAAATTTCCCTCTCTAGAAAAAACAGACATGGTAAGAGAAAATAAATCTTTCAGTTGTGCTTTCCCTGAAAAATCAGCCTACAAATATTATCGTTTTACTTTATTGAATTTAAAAAAATTGCCCAAATGGCACCCTGGCAAAGGAACTCCTGCTTGGATTTTTGTAGACGAATTATTTTTAGATTAATTATTTTTTAGTTTCACTATTGATTTATTCTATCACATACCAACTATAAGAATCGGCTGGAATGGTGAAAGTAAAATCAATGGTATAATCTCTATTTAAAGTATAGGTGGTAGAAAGGCCTTTTGCATCTTTAATAATGGCTTCTTTAGTTAATCCAGTATAATAAAGGGGAATAGCAATGGTTCTTGTAATAGCTGCTTGCGTTGGATTAAATAACATCATGAGTCCTTTTTGAGCTAGTGCAGGATTTACATGCATCCAACCATCCCAATCACGCCCATCAGCGCGACGAAGTTGAATCATATCGGCATTTAAAATGTTTCGATATTTTTTATACCATTGTATGGTTTTAGCAACCATTTGTCTGGTGGTTTCAGTATCGTATAACCTAGGGCCTCTATAACAAGCTTGCACCCCTGCTCCATAGTATTGCATCATCAACTGCTCATAATCATTCAAATGCTCGCTTAGTGGCTCTAGTACTGCTTCTGGCCCACCTCCTTGGTATTTGGTAAGGGGCACAAAACCCCAGGCCATGGAAGGAATTTTCTCTAGAGTGCCATCGTGAATATTTTGACGATTGATGATTTTTTGTTGAGGACGAGGCAAAGAAAAATTTACTTCCCTATACCCTAAAGCAATTTTATGCGTACCATCTAAAAAATACCAATCCGGTGCATTAATATAAATTCCATGTTCATTCAACCAATGGTATAAACCTTTTTGTATTTCCATTTGTCTCCACTGAGAATCATCATAGCCTAAATGACCAGGATGTTTGGTAGAAGCACAAACATCTCCAGGATAAGGTCCGTCATTTTCCCAAATATCAAAACCTGTATAAGAAAAAAAGTTTTGTATTTTATCTCTATAGGCAAGTCCCCATTTACTTCCAAAGCAAGGCGCATTGCCAAAAAAAGCGCCTCCTGGTTTTCCTGTTTTTATATCCACTACATCGTCTTCATCACTAATGCGTCTGCTACTAAACAAAGAATAACCTCCTAATAAAATTTTACGATCATGTGCATATATTGCCAAGGCCTTCCATCTATTTAAATTCACCCTAGAGGTATCTTCCATATTCAAATGACTTCCAAAACTTAAGATAACTGCCTCGTAACCTGTGGCCACACATTGGTCAATAGCATTTTTTACTTCTTGGTCGTTTTTACTTACCAAATGCATAAAAATAGGATTCTGCGTTGTCCAAGGCGCAATGGTTCTGTACATCTTTTTCAATATCAAACCACGTCTTTGTCTATCATAGCTATCCATTAATAATTCATTGGTACGCACCGACTTAAAAACTTCATTCGGCGCTAAATCAATGCCAGGGGCCTTTTCAGGGTATATTTCTAATAAACAAGGTGTTTCAAAATTATAATTCACTTGGGAAGTATAGCTCAAATCGGTTTTCCAATGCGTGGTTTGATCGCTAATGTCGTAGCGCATAGCATTGTTAAATGCATAATTGGTTTCAAAATAAATACCATGTTGTTTTTTCATTTCTTCAGGCTTGCCTACCACTGCAGATTCTTCTTCTACCAAACCCAAAACTTCATTCACTACTCTATTTATTTTAATAGATGCATTCGATTTATTTTCAATAGATACCCATTTGGTGATTAATGGAAGTCCATCATATAATTCATAATGCACTTGAACCAATATATTTTTTAATGCAGGTAGATTGGAAATAAAATGAAGTGTCACTGTTTTACCTGTTGCTTGATTAGGATTGGTTAGCCAAGTATTCGGCTTCCAATTAATAAAAGGTTTTATTTCAGAAATACTGTAGTTCGTAAAAACAAAGTCGGAATCTTTTTTTTGTAGATTATTTTCTACATCCATTTTTAAATAGGCTTTCTCTTTTTGACCACTTAGCCCGCCTACATTGTAAGACTGTCCGTTCAATACCAGCCTTGCTTCTGGCTCAATGCTTCTTAGTAATTCTTGGCCATTGCTTAAGTTGGTATAACTAATACAGCTTGCATTGGGGTCTACTATAAAAACGCGTCTAACCAACCCATTATCTACTATTAATTGTTTGTTTTGAATAGATATAACAGCCTTTTGTGCAGTAGGTTTTATTAACCAATCTGCTTTTTGGGCTGCAGCCATTGCGCTTACTAAAAATGATAAAATGATTAGTTGTATGGGAAGTATAAATTTCAATTTGAATAGCTTCATTTTTTTAAATAATATGATCGTTATCACCAGTTTACAAATAGAAATTTACGAAATAATCCATAGCTTTGGATATGAAATTAAATAATAATTTTATGGCTAAACTACTGCCTGGATTGCTTTTGGCACTTGTAATAACTTCTTGTAATAAAAAAGTGGAATCCATCCATCCGAGTCTTGAAAAGATTACTTATTCTGTATATGCTTCCGGCATTATTAAAAGCAATAACCAATATCAAGTATACGCTAAGGCCACAGGTATCGTTACCGATATCTTTGTAAAAGATGGAGAGGTGGTTAAAAAAGGCCAGGCCATTCTTAAATTATCGGATGCTACTCAAAAATTGAATTATGAGAATGCAAAACTATTAGCGAATTTTTCTTCCGCCAATGAGAATAAAGAAAAATTAATACAAGCCCAAACAGAATTAGAAGTAGCAAAATTAAAAATGGAAAACGAAGCTGCTTTATATGATAAACAAAAAAAATTATGGGCGCAGGAAATTGGTTCTAAAAATGAACTAGACCAAAGAGAGCTTTCTTATAAAAATGCAATGAGTGTTTTTAATGCAGCTAAATTACGTAGCAACGATTTAGAAAAACAAATCAAATTCCAATCGGAACAAACGCAAAGAACGGCCAATATCTCTTCCAGTACGATGAACGATTTTGTTGTAAAAAGCGAAATCAATGGTAAGCTTTATAGTCTTTCTAAAGAAATAGGTGAAATGGTGAATTCACAATCACCTATTGCTATCATTGGCGATGCTACTGAATTTTATGTAGAATTACAAGTGGATGAATATGATATATCAAAATTAAAAGTTGGGCAAAAAGTATTTTTAACTTTAGATAGTTATAAAGGAGAGGTATTTGAAGCTGCAGTGAGTAGGTTATACCCTATTATGAATGAAAAATCTAAGTCCTTTAAAGTAGAAGCTATATTTACAAAAAAGCCCGCCCATTTATATCCGAATTTAACAACAGAGGCCAATATTTTAATTGAAGTAAAAGAAAAGGTATTAACCATTCCTAGAAACTATATCATTAATAATGAATTTGTTTTATTAGAAAACAAAGAAAAAAGAAAAGTAGTAACAGGTTTAAAGGATTACGAAAAGGTAGAAATCATATCGGGCATTACAGCCAAAGATGCGCTATATAAACCTGAATAATGAAAAGAAAGCTACTCATAGATATTGCAAAATCTTTACTCCTAGCAAGGTGGAAACAAACACTGGTAGCGGCTATTGGCGTCACCTTTAGTATCACCATGTTTATTACCCTACTTAGCTTTATGAGTGGCTTGAATGATTTATTAGATGGGCTTATCTTAAATAGAACGCCGCATGTTAGATTGTTCAATGACATCAAGCCCAATCAAAATCAGCCTGTTAAATTAACAACTGAATACGGTACTGCACATCATTTTATTGAATCTATAAAATCAGATGCCAATAGACAAGCCATTTATAACAGTGGGGCTATCATCGAATCTTTAAAAAAAGATAAACGTGTTTTAGGTATTTCACCAAAGCTAACAGCACAAATTTTTTTTAATGACGGCAGTATTGATATTACTGGCGCCATGAATGGCATTGATCCAGTAGAAGAAAGTAGATTGTTTCATTTCAATGATTATGTCACTGCAGGTAATTCTGCCGATTTAATTAAGATTAGCAATAGCATTATTTTAGGGAAGGGACTTGCGGGAAAACTTTTAGTGAATATTGGAGATGTAGTACAGGTGACCACTTCTAAAGGAGAAAGGTTTCAATTAAAAGTGGTGGGCTTATTTCAATCTGGTATTAGAGACTTTGACGATGTACAGAGTTATGCATCGGTAAGTACGGTTCAAAAAATATTATCACAACCAAGTAATTATATTTCTGCCATACAAGTTAAATTAAACGATATTAAATTGGCACCTAAATTGGCAAAAGAATATGAACAACTCTATCAAATTGATGCAGAAGATGTGCAAACAGCTAACTCACAGTTTGAAACGGGTAGTTCCATTAGAACACTAATATCTTATTCAGTAGGCATTACATTACTCATTGTAGCAGGTTTTGGGATTTATAATATTTTAAACATGATGATATTTGAAAAAATGGATTCCATTGCTATATTAAAAGCCACAGGTTTTTCAGGAACAGATGTTAAAAATATTTTTATTTATATCGCCATCAGCATTGGCATATTTGGTGGTTTAGTGGGGCTAGTATTTGGTTTTGGCCTTTCTGCGACCATTGATCAAATACCTTTCAATACGGCCTCGCTGCCTACTATTAAAACTTACCCCATTAATTATAATCCGCGATTCTATATAATTGGTATTGTATTTTCATTTATCACCACCTATTTCGCTGGATGGTTCCCTGCGCGTAAAGCCAGTAAGATCGATCCAGTAATAATTATAAGAGGAAAATAATATGAGTACATCCATTTTAGAAGCAAAGAATATTAATAAATACTTTCACGATCCCATTCGTGTGCAGGTACTAAGCAATATTAATTTCAGTATTAATAAAGGCGAGTTTGTTTCTTTAACGGGCAAATCGGGTTGTGGTAAATCAACCTTATTGTATTTATTATCTACCATGGATACCGATTATGAAGGACAAATTTTTATTGACCAGGAAGAAATGCCAAAGAAAAATGAAGGCTTCTTAGCAAAAATTAGAAATGAAAAAATCGGCTTTGTATTTCAATTTCATTATTTGTTAAATGAATTCAATGTGCTTAAAAATGTAATGTTGCCTGGCTTGAAACTCAATAAATATAGTAATGAGGAAGTAGAACACCGTGCCCTAGAAAAATTAAAAATTTTGGGTATTGAACATTTGGCTTTAAAAAAAGCCAATCATGTGTCGGGCGGTGAAAAGCAAAGAGTAGCCATAGCCCGCGCCCTCATTAATGACCCACATATTATTATGGGAGATGAACCCACGGGCAATTTAGATAAAAAGAACAGTGATCTAGTTTTTGATATATTTAACCGCTTAAGTTCCGAGTTTAATCAAACCTTATTAATTGTCACCCACGACCCTAGTTTTGCAGATAGAACCCACCGCATCATACATATGGAAGATGGGCGCATCCTTGCTTAATTTTTAGCTTAATTCAAATTAAATTATTTAAATTTAGTTTCAATTACGATTGCTATGGAAAACAAATCAATGGTGCCCAATATGGTGCCCACCATGGTGCCCAATAATGCACACAAAGACATTCCTGGAAACCCCTCTACTGCAAAAAGCAGTGCCACTAGTTTAAACGACCGCTCCAATGGTCAACCACTTCGTGTGCTTAGTGAAGAGGATTGGACCTTCTGGAAACACAATGGCTATATTGTTGTTAAAAATGCAGTACCTCGTGAACAAGCATTGGCCACAGCAAATTTTTTATGGGAGTTTGAAGAAAAAGATCCTAACAATAAAGAGAGTTGGTATACTGCACCAAGAGCTGAAATGAAAATGAAAGAGCTTGCGGGTACAGGGATGGTGGAATGTTATAATAACCAACACTTATGGAATAATCGTCAAATGCAAAAAGTATATGATGCCTTTGTTGATATATGGGGTACCGAAAAATTATGGGTATCTATTGACAGAGCCAATTTAAATTTTCCCATCAGACCTGGACATGAATACAAAGCTTTTATACATTGGGATTATGATCCAGAAACAAAACCTGTCAATGTACAAGGTGTATTGGCCTTGGCCGATCAAACAGATGAAAACATGGGCGGCTTTCAATGTATTCCTGAATTATTTAGAACTTATGATACTTGGAAATTAACACAACCAGAAGACAGAGATAGATTCAAACCAGATACTTCTGCATTCACCCCTACTAAAGTAAAATTAGAAGCAGGTGACCTTTTAATTTTTAATAGTTTAGAACCACATGGCATCAGGGCCAATAATAGTTCAGACAAAGTGCGTATCGCACAATATTTATCCATGATGCCTGCAGAAGAAAACAATCCAGCCTTAACGGAGTGGAGAGTAAATTCTTGGAAACATAGAATTGCACCAGAAGGTTATGCCTTTCCTGGCGATCCAAGAAATTGGGAGCAAACCAAATATGAAACTGCAGTACTGAATGATCTTGGCAAAAAATTATTGGGCCTAGAGAAATGGTAGGAACTACTACACTCAATAATGGGATAACTATGCCTCTATTGGGTTTAGGTGTGTATGACATGTACCATCAAGAAGCCGAACAAGCAGTAGAAACCGCTATTGAAATAGGTTATCGATTGATTGATACAGCCAGCATGTATGAAAATGAAAAAGAAATTGGACATGCTATAAAAAATTCAGGCATTAAAAGATCTGAAATTTTTTTAACCACCAAACTAAACAATACCGATCATGGGTATGAGCAAGCCCTTAAAGCTTTTGATGATAGTTTAAAAAAACTAGGACAGGATTATGTGGATTTGTATTTAATACATTGGCCCATCAAAGAAGGACGAGCAGCCTCCTGGAAAGCAGTAGAAAAAATTTATGCAGATAAAAGAGCACGTGCCATTGGGGTAGCCAATTACACCCTTCCTTTTTTAGAAGAATTAAAAACTTATGCCAATATAGTTCCTGCTGTCAATCAAATTGAATTTACGCCTTGGTTGTATCAAGAAGAAGTATTGAATTATTGTAAAAAGCAAGGTACTCAATTGCAATCTTATTCGCCCATCACCAGAGGACAAAAATTCAATGACCCAAGATTGATTTCACTTTGTAAAAAATATCAAAAAACTCCGGCCCAAATTATTTTAAATTGGAATTTGCAATTAGGGGTATCTAGCATTCCAAAATCTTCGAAGCGAGAAAGATTACTTGAAAATTTTGAGGCAAGTTCTTTTAGCTTAGCGCTACAAGATGTTGCTTTTATGAATACATTTAATGAAGGATTCAGAATTTGCGATGATCCAATTATCTTTATATAACCAAACACCAACTATGAAAAAATTATTATTTATTCTTACGCTCGGTTTTTTTAGTTTCCATCAAGGTCAAGCACAAACTGCTACAACAAAAAAGCAGGAACTAAAGCATGTAGTATTATTTACCTTCAAAGCTAGTTCTAGTAAGGCTTCTGTAGATTCAGTAGTGAAGGCCTTCAACCATTTGTACGGAACCGTACCACAGGTAAAAAATATGGAATGGGGATTAAACATGAGTCCTGAACATCTAGATCAAGGATTTACCCATTGCTTTAGTTTAACCTTTAGCAATGAAAAAGATTTAGCCAATTACCAATTGCACCCAGCGCACAAAGCTTTTCAAACCATTTTAAAACCACATATGGACAAGGTTTTTGTGGTAGATTATTTTGTAGCAGCTAGATAAAAAATTTAAATGCCAAAAAGGGCCTCGAAAAATCGAGGCCCTTTTTTTATATTCATTGATTAAGCTTACCAGCCTATACCATAATCCTCCCCATGATGAGAACTACCGCCCCAGATACTTCCATGCTTCCAATCCAATAAAATCGCATTGATAGGGCCATTGGTTCTTTCCTCAAAACTTAAAGTATAACCCATACCACGTAATTCTTTGCGCACCCAATCTGGCACATTGTTATTTAATAATAAATTACCTGGCTTAGGTTTCCTGTCTTCAATTTTTGAACCGCCTAAAGACAACCACAATTGATTGGTATTAATGTTGGCTGCTTCTGTTGCTTCTTGCACTGTCATCCCAAATTCAACCATGTTCAAAAAAAACTGTAACAAGTTTTGATCCTGTGTATCTCCTCCCTGCACACCAAAGGCCATATAGGGTTTGCCGTCTTTCATGGCCATGCTTGGCGTTAAAGTAACTCTTGGTCTTTTTCCTGGGGCTACCACATTGAATGGATTGATGGCAGAATCTAAAACAAAACTCTGCATTCTTTGACTCATGCCTACACCGGTATTGCCTGCAATGACTGCGGGTAACCAGCCACCACTAGGGGTTACAGAGACTACCCAACCTTCTTTGTCGGCAGCTTCTACTGTAGTGGTGCCCCTCCACAATCGATCCATGTAAGCAGCATCAGGCAAATTATTATTTTCATTGGCCACAATGGCATCATGGGCAGGTAAAAAATTAGTTTTTGATTTACTGCTGTCTGAATTGGATTTATACCCTCTTGATTTTAATAAATCTAAAAAAGGATTTTGTTTGCCTTCAAATGGATAAGGATCGCCCGGACCTGCATTTGGATTGTTCGCCACAAAATTTATTTCACTCGCTCTTTGCTTTCCATATTCTTTACTTAACAATCCTTTCATGGGTTGATTAATAGCAAAGCGTGGATCTCCATAATAAAAATCACGGTCTGCAAAACTTAAATTCATTGCTTGATACACTGTATGAATGTATCTAGCAGAATTATAGCCCATACTTTTTAAATCAAAATTTTCTAAAATATTTAACGCTTGCAATAAAGCAGGGCCCTGTGTCCATGGTTGTAATTTATATACTTCTATCCCTTTATAATTGATATGCGTTGGGGCTTCTTCCACAGGTTGCCAATTCGCTAAATCTTCTTTGGTAATTAAGCCGCCTTGCTCTTGCACGCCTCTGACAAATTCATCTGCAATATCTCCTTTATAAAATCTATCGTAAGCAGCAGCGATGGCTTCTTTTCTTGTCTTCCCTTTTTTCAATGCAGTTTGTTCGGCATCCACCATTTTTTCTAAAGTCTGGAGTAAATCTTCTTGTACAAAAATTTCACCTGCTTCAGGCGCTTCTCTTTTTTGTCCCAAATGGGGTAACAATACTTTTTTACTGTAAGGCCATTGTTTAATTTTTGCTTTTCCTTTTTCAATGCTGTTGGCTGTTTGTGCATCGATGGGATAGCCTGCTGCCAATTCCATCGCAGGGGCCAATACTTCTTTCAAACTCATGGTGCCATAGTTGGACAACATAAAACATATACCACCTGGTGTGCCAGGCGTAGTAGCTGCTAATGGACCAAATTCTGGAGGAAAGTTGTAGCCCTTTGATTTAAAAAATGCAGGGGTTGCTCCTGTGGGTGCAAAGCCCATGGCATTGATGGCCATGACTTGCTTGGTATTAGGGTTGTAGATTAAAGCCTGCGTTTCTCCCCCCCAACTCAACACATCCCACATGGTGCAAGTGGCTGCCAGCATAGCACAGGCCGCATCGACTGCATTTCCACCACGCTCAAAAATTTTAGCCCCTGCAGTAGCGGCCAAAGGTTTGCCTGTGATGGCCATCCAATTTTTTCCATGCAAGGGTGGCTTTTGGGTTTGTTGCGCCATCAATGAAATTGAAAATGCCAACATGAATAAGAAAAGTATATGTTTCATAGATCTATTTTTAAAGCATTTAAAAATACTATTTTATTTGCAACTTAAAGTAAAAAGCCCCGCTTCGAAAACTCGAAGCAGGGCTCAACTAAAAATATAAACTTTTCTATTATTTAGTTTTCATTGAAATTGGAAGTGAAGGACTTTGGATCCATTTGATAAAATTGGAAACAATGCTATATAAGAAATGGTAGATAGCAAGATTGATATACAAAATCGCTAAACCCCATGCTACATTTAAAAAAGCACCACCAACTAATAATACGTCATTAATATTCCATAACATATCACCAGTAAAGTTTTGTGTAGCACCCATTTTCCATGCAGTAAAAGAATTTAAAACACCAGTTAAGAAATCTAATTTTAAAGCACTGAATAAATTACTTAATCCTTCCATAGGCAAGCCAGCAACACCACTGATTCCAGACAAAGGAACTTCAGTAGCAGCATTGTATAAATTAGTATCAAATAAGAAAGATAAGCTGAAGCAACAAGCGCCAATAAAGGCACCTACGGCAGCCACTTCACCCAAAATTCTAATATTGGTGGTCACCAAATCTTTAAAAATAAAGCCCACCATGCCATGATGAGAAGCTCCAAGACTTTCACCTCTTGCTCTAATGATGTGCGCGATAGGAAAAACAGAATAAATGAGTAAAAGAGTAGTTAGTACACTACCTAATTTAGCCAGGCCCGAACTGGTAGAAGCGGTGAAATAGGTCATTGCCCCATGAATAATGGCAACTTCCATAACAATAAACACTACGATGGACAGGAGCTGATAGACCGATTTGGTATAAGCTCTTACCCCATTTTGAGCATCGAAATTATCCACTGCTGCATTTAATTGCGCATTCAAAACCTTTTGATTGACCATTTGAGGGAAATCCAGGATTTGTTGATAGATTTTTTTCATTTTGTTTTGGGTTTTTGGTTTGGTTTGGTTATTTATAAGCAAAACGACATATAAAAATTACAATTAATTATTATATATTAAGCGTATTTGAAGCTGGTCTCTTAAACACATGCGCTGATTGATTTTTAAAAGGTTGACTACCAACTAAAAAAATTTATTTAAATTAAAACTTTATGTTTTTCTTAACATTTTAATTTTGTAAACTATATCTACATAAAAGGCTTTGCAAGAATTGATTATTAATAAAAAATGATATAACTTAATCATTGATTAATATGAAGTAAGCATGCGTTTTATTAAAATTCCAATGGCTTATTGGATAGTAGTTTCCTCTATTATATTGGTGACTGTTGTTTCCAGTTATTTTGTGAGCAACAATAAGGTTGATTTTAATGCAGAAATTAAACCGCTCTTAAATAAAAAATGTATTACTTGTCATGGTGGTGTAAAACGACAAGCTGGATTTAGTTTATTATTTAGAAGCGATGCCCTTGCAAAAAGCAAATCTGGAAAATTTGCCATCATTCCCGGTGATGCCCAAAATAGCGAAATGATCAAGCGTCTTTATCTCAAGGATCCTGAAGAGCGCATGCCTTACAAACATCCACCTTTAAACAACGACGAAATTGCTTTATTAATAAAATGGATCAATCAAGGTGCAGAATGGGGAGACCATTGGGCCTATGTGCCCCTAAAAGAACCTAGTATTCCAAATGTCACTAAGGGCCTATTTGGTTGGTTTGGCAAACCTGAATGGATAAAAAATAATGTAGATGCATTTATCTATGAAAAATTAAAACAAGAAAAATTAACGCCTGCTTCATTGGCAGATAAGTCAACTATTTTAAGAAGAGTAAGTTTAGATTTAATTGGAATGCCTGCCCCGGAGGCCATCGCCAAAAAATATTTAGCAAGTACCAAGGACAATGCTTATGAACAATTAGTAGACACTTTATTATCCTTGCCTCAATATGGGGAGAAGTGGACCAGTATGTGGATGGACATGGCTAGATATGCAGATACCAAGGGTTTTGAAAAAGATGATGCAAGAAATATTTGGAGGTACCGCGATTGGTTGATTGATGCTTTTAATACGGATAAACCATACAATATTTTTTTAACAGAACAATTGGCTGGAGATTTATTACCTGATCCTACCGATGCCCAATACATCGCCACTGCTTTTCATCGCAATACCTTAACCAATGATGAAGGAGGAACAGACAACGAAGAATTTAGAACTGCTGCTGTCATAGATAGAGTCAACACCACTTGGGTAAGTTTAATGGGTACTAGTTTTGCTTGTGTACAATGCCATAGCCATCCTTACGATCCCTTTAGACAGGATGAGTATTATAAATTCTTAGCCTTGTTCAACAATACGCGTGATGAAGATACTTGGGCAGAATATCCAGTGCTCAAAGAATTTCACCAGACAGATAGCATAAAATTTATTGCTTTAAAAAATTGGTTAAATAAAAATGCGCCCAATAGAGCAAAAGAAATCACTCAATTTATTAAAACCGGACAACCGGCCATTAATTCTTTGGTAGCAGAGGAAATAAAAAATGGCGCCTTAGCGGATACCAAATGGTTGCAGTTTAGAAACAAGGGTTCAGCTAAATTAAAAAACATAGACATCACTGGTTTTACAGAATTGTATTATAGATACATCAGTTGGAAGTCAGGAGGACAATTTCAAATACGCATCGATTCTGTAAATGGAGAAATAGTAAAAAATATCTCTGTTGAAAATTCAAAGGGGGCTTGGAAAATTGCCAATGTTGCCATCCCTCAAACCATTGGTAAACATGCGTTTTATTTAACCTATAGCAATCCACAATTAAAAAGCCCCGAAGAAAATGGGGTACAATTTGATTGGTTTCATTTTACACAGCCCTTCCCTGGAAAAAATTTACCAGGCTATGCCCTTGCCTATCAAAACTTTGAAGCTTTACTTTATCCTACAGGCGCTACTGAAACACCCATCATGATGGAAAACCCATTCAATCTTTCAAGAACTACCCATGTTTTTGAAAGAGGCAATTGGTTGGTCAAAGGAAAAACAGTAGTGGCGGATGTGCCTGCCTCCTTAGGTGGGCTACCTGCAGGTGCGCCACGTAATCGTCTAGGGTTGGCTATTTGGTTAACAGATAAAAAAAACCCACTTACTTCCAGAACTATTGTCAATAGAATTTGGGAGCAATTATTTGGTCAAGGCATTGCAGAAACATTGGAAGACTTAGGAACCCAGGGCATTGCACCTACCCATGAATCTTTATTGAATTACTTGTCTTATCAATTGATGAACACCCATCGTTGGAGTTTGAAAAAAACAATCAAAGAAATAGTGACTAGCGCTACCTATCAGCAGGATTCAAAATTTAATAAAGATGCGATGGTCAAAGATCCTTTCAATAAATTCTATGCAAGAGGCCCTCGGATCAGACTGTCTGCAGAACAAATAAGAGACCAAGCTTTAATGGTGAGTGGACTATTGAGTAATAGAATGTATGGCCCCAGTGTGATGCCTTATCAACCAGAAGGCGTTTGGAAATCGCCTTATAATGGCGCCACTTGGAATATCAGTAAAGAAGGCAATCAATATAGAAGAGCTTTATATACCTATTTAAAAAGATCGGCCCCTTATCCATCGATACTCAGTTTTGATGGCACCAGTAGAGAAGTTTGTACTGTGCGCAGAATAAGAACCAATACCCCTTTGCAAGCTTTAAATTTATTGAACGATTCCGTCTACATCGAAGCTGCACAACATTTTGCCCTAAGAATTAAAAATTTGGTACCAGAAAATGCGAGTAAACAAATTAGCAAAGGATATGAGTTGGCTTTTAATAAATCCATCTCCGCAGAACAACAAAAAGTATTTGAAAAATTATACAATAAGGCTTTTGCAAAATACAGTCAAGACAGTTTAAAAGCAGAACAAATCACCGGAGATAAAAAAGCCGATCCCGCAGCAGCTGCCTTAGTTATGGTGGCTACTGCGCTATTAAATACCGATGAATTTTTGACAAAAAATTAAGGAGATGAGTAAAGAAAATAAAAAAATAATTAAAGAAGCAACGATTGCCACAACAGAGCAAATTACAAGAAAGTATTTTTTTAAGGAATGCTTTTCTGGCATTGGTGCAATGGCCTTGGGGTCGATGTTACAAGGTTGTGATTGGTTAGGGAACAAGGATAGCTTTACTAATTTCACCAATACCAATCCATTGATGGCGCGTGCGCCTGATTTTATTGGAAAAGCAAAATCGGTGATATATTTGCATATGGCGGGTGCCCCTTCTCAATTGGAATTATTTGATTACAAGCCCGAATTGCTAAAATTAGATGGTCAAGATTGTCCACAAAGTTTATTAGAAGGAAAAAAATTTGCTTTCATACGTGGAGTACCAAAAATGTTGGGGCCACAAGCCGTCTTCAAACAAAGAGGACAAAGTGGTGCTTGGATCTCAGACAATCTTCCACATTTAGCTACCGTAGCAGATGAGCTTAGTTTTTTAAAAGCAGTACAAACCGATCAATTCAATCATGGTCCTGCGCAATTATTGATGCATACAGGATCGCCTCGCTTAGGCCGCCCTAGTATTGGCTCTTGGGTCACTTATGGGTTGGGTAGCGAAAACAATAACCTGCCTGGTTTTGTCGTGCTTACTTCTGGTGGCAACAATCCTGATGCAGGAAAAAGTGTTTGGGGAAATGGTTTTTTACCTTCTGTGTATCAAGGCGTACAATGCCGCAACGAAGGAGATCCTGTATTATTTTTAAAAGATCCAGCAGGCATGGATAGAGATTTACGCAAAGCATCTATCGATGCGATCAATGAAGCCAATCAATTGACCTATAATGAATTTCAAGATCCAGAGATTATTGCTAGAATGGCACAATATGAAATGGCATTTAAAATGCAAATTTCTGTTCCTGATGTGATGAACATCAATGATGAACCCGAATACATTCAAGAAATGTATGGCACTACCCCAGGTAAAGCAAGTTTTGCCAACAATGTTTTATTGGCACGCAAACTAGTTGAAAAGGGCGTACGCTTTGTACAATTGTTTGATTGGGGTTGGGACAGTCATGGCACCGATGGAAGCACGGCCATTGATATTGGATTCATCAACAAATGTAGAAATATAGACAAACCCATCACTGCCTTGTTATTGGATTTAAAACAAAGAGGATTATTAGACGAAACCTTAGTAGTATGGGGTGGAGAATTTGGAAGAACACCTATGCAAGAAAATAGAGATGGTAAAACCATGCCCTTCAAAGGAAGAGACCATCATACAGAAGCCTTTACTACTTGGATGGCAGGCGGTGGCATTAAACAAGGAACTAGTTTTGGAGAAACGGATGAGATAGGCTACAGTGCCATCAGCGGTAAGGTCACTGCTTATGATATGCAAGCCACTATTTTAAATCAATTGGGTTTTGATCACGAAAAGTTAACCTATGCTTCTCAAGGAAGACAATTCAGATTGACGGATGTGCATGGCAGGGTCATCAACGAAATCATTGCTTAAATAAATTTAATTTTTGTGAAAATAGATAGAAGAAAATTTTTAACCAATACTACTGGCATCGCAGCGTTAAGCTTGAGTCCTTTAGCATTCCTTAAAGCAAATACTAACAATATGCCAATCAATAATTTTAAACCCATCCTACTAGCCACTAGTTGGGGCTATGAAGGAAGCGTAGATGATTTTTGTGCCAAAGCAAAGAAAGCAGGCTATGACGGCATTGAAATGTGGTGGCCAATGGAAACCAAGGGCCAAGAAGAATTATTTAATGCATTAAAAAAACATGATTTATCTATTGGCTTTTTAGTTGGTGTTGGAGAAACAGATCCAGCAAAACATGTTACTGCATTTAAAAATATGTTGAGCAGCCTTATACAAAACACCAAACAAAAACCTTTGTATGTCAATTGTCATTCAGGAAAAGATTATTTTTCATTTGAAATAAACAATGAAATCATTGCCTATACTTTAGAGCAAGTTAAAAATTCAGGTATTCCCATCCAGCATGAAACACATCGATCTAGAATGCTCTATGCTGCGCCTAATGCAAAATTATTGATGGAAAAAAATCCAGCATTAAGAATCACGCTAGATATTTCACATTGGTGCAATGTGCATGAATCTTTATTGCATGATCAAGAGGAGACAGTTCAATTGGCCTTATCCAGAACCGATCACATACATGCGCGCGTAGGTCATGCAGAAGGGCCTCAAGTGAACGACCCGCGTGCCCCTGAATGGGCAGCAGAAGTAAAAAGACATTTGGAATGGTGGGATGCAGTGGTACAAATGAAAATTAAAAATGGTGCCACCTCCTTAACTTTCTTGACTGAGTTTGGTCCACCCAATTATATGCCTACGATGCCCTATACACAACAACCATTGGCCAATCAATGGGAAATTAATGTATACATGATGCAACTCTTAAGAAAAAGATATCAGCAAGTTTAATTTCACTAATAAAATAAATTTAATTGGATAGTATTATCAATTTTTTTGGGCATTTTCATCCGCTACTGGTTCATTTACCCATTGGCATATTGTTGTTTGCCATTTTGATTCACTGGTTGGCTCAAAAAGAAAAATATGTTTTGTTTGAAAACATCGTCCCCTTTAGTTATTTAATAGGCGCTGCCTCGGCTATCGTCACCTGCATTAGCGGATTGGCTTTATCTACCAATGGGGAATATGATACCCAAACATTGTTTTACCATCAATGGTTGGGCATTCTCTTAGCCCTCATCTCCACAGTGGGTGTATACTTTACAAAAAAGAATAAAGCAAAACAATTAAAATGGACTTCGCTTACGCTATTGGTTTTGATTTTGCTAACTGGTCATTTTGGAGGAACCCTTACCCATGGTGCTGATTATTTAACCAAGGGGTTAAAAGCAAAAAAAGCAATCAAGGCAAGGCCTAATTTTTCAAACGTGCAAGAAGCTATATTATTCGAAGACATCATTCAACCCATTTTAGAAGAAAAATGTTATGGCTGTCATTCAGCAATCAAACAAAAAGGAAAACTAAGATTAGACAGCAAAGAATGGATTTTGAAAGGAGGTGAGGACGGCATTATCCTTCACCAAGGTAGCGCTTTGAATAGTTCCTTATATAAAAAAATAATTTTAGATCCCTTAGATGAAAAACACATGCCTCCTAAAGGCAAGCCTCAAATAACAGAAAAAGAAAGAGTCTTGATTGAGTGGTGGATCAATAGCGGTGGGTTTTTTGATAAAAAAGTAAAAGACTTGGTCCAACCAGCCAATATTCAAATGGTCTTGGCCAACTTTGAAAAAAATACGTCAAAAGCTTTGAATGAAGATATTCCTACCAAAGAAATTAAACTGGCCAATCAAACCAGTCTAAATAATTTAACTAAAATGGGAGTCACCATTTTACAAGTAGCCAAGCACTCCAATTATTTAACGGCTAATTTTATTAATGTGGTAAAAACCAATGATACCATTGACAACCTAATTAAAACAGTCAGCTCGAATATTGTATGGTTAAAAATGCCAGGCATTGCGTTTAGTAATTCATTGGCCAATGCCATTGGCTATTGTGATTCATTGACAAAATTAAGTATTGAACATTCCAGCATAACAGACAATCAATTAATCAGTTTTCAAAATTTGAAACGATTGCATTATTTAAACTTAGTGGGGACAAAAATAAGTTTGAAGGGATTATTGCAATTAAAATCATTGGTTAATATAAATGAATTGTATCTTGGTCAAACAAGTATCACCAATAAAGATGCTGCATTAATTCAAAAAACATTTCCGAAAGCAAAAATTATTTTTGGCAATTACCATACCGAAAATATTGCTTCAGACACCATTGTTTTAAAAGTAGCTGCAAAAAAATAAACACACATGAAAAGAATAATTAAAGCATTAAGTTTTATTGCTACTGCCTTTGTATTGTTATTGGTAGTGGGCTTAACTGTATTTGGACAAAGAGACATTCCAGTTGAAAAGCTAAAATTAAAATACGCTACCGGGGCTTCCTCCTTTATGCCTTTGATGGGTATGCAAGTACATTATAGATCCGAAGGGAATCTAGCAGATAGCCTGCCCTTGGTCTTAATTCATGGCACTTCCGCTTCGCTGCATACTTGGGATTCTTTAGTTAAACTACTGACCGCTACTACCCATAAAAGAATTATTCGAATGGATTTGCCTGCCTTTGGCCTTACCGGACCTAATCCCGAAAATAAATACCAGGCTGCTTATTATACTTTATTTATTGATTCATTCTTACAAGCCTTACAGATCAAGCAATGCTTATTGGGTGGCAATTCCTTAGGAGGGGCCATTGCCTGGCAGTATGCCGTAGCTCATCCTGATAAAGTAAACCAACTTGTTTTAATAGATGCGGCAGGCTATCCCATAAAAAATGAAAAAGGAAGTTTGGGTTTTAAAATAGCCAGCATGCCCATCATTAATAATTTATTATTGGTGTTTACACCTAAGTCTTTGGTTAAAAAAAGTTTAGAAAATGTTTTTTATGATCCCTCCTTCATTACCGATGCTACGATCACTAGATATCATGAAATGTTATTAAGGACTGGCAACAGACGTGCCGCTTTGTCTTTGTTTCAAAATAGAGTAGCACAAGATGCCACTGCGATCAAAACCATTGCAGCACCCACCCTAATCATATGGGGAGATCAAGATCAATTGATTTCGGTAGCCAATGCTTATTCATTTCAAAAAGATCTAAAAAACAATTCCCTGGTCATTCTAAAAAAGGTAGGGCATATTCCAATGGAAGAAGCTCCTTATGCTGTAGCTGAAGCAATCACCAAGTTTATAAAAAAATAGATTAATTTTAAAAATGAGTTTTAGTACGGGAACCATAGAAAATTTAGTGACCAATTATTATGGCATAGAAGTAAAAGCAAGTACTTTAAATGGTTTTGATGAACTCAATTTTTTATTAATTGACAATGCAGGTAAGAAATTTGTTTTAAAATTAGCAGACGAGCAGAAAGAATTTTATTTTTTGGACGCTCAAATAAAAATATTAGAGCATTTATCTAAGAGCGAACTAGCAGCACAATTACAACAATACCTCCTCAATAAAAAAGGCCAGGCCTTAACCGAAATTCAAATTGAAGCCAAAACTTATTATATAAGAATTCTAAGTTATTTAGAAGGCCAATTTTGGGTAGAAGCAAGTACGAAATCAGATGCATTGTATCTGAACTTAGGTAGGTTTTTAGGGAAGATGGATAAAAGTTTAGCCCATTTCAAACATGCTGGTATGCATCGTCATTATACCTGGGACATCAGTACAGCAAGAGATGCAAGTTATCGACTCCATTGCATCAAGGATCATGAGCAAAGAAGAATGGTAGATTATTTTATTCTGCAATTTGAAACAGAAATTCTTCCCACGCTTTCATCTTTCAGACATGGCTATACACACAATGATGCCAATGATTACAATCTCTTAGTAAATGAAAATGAAATTCTAGGATTGATAGATTTTGGCGATATGGTGTACACAGCCCTCATCAATAATTTAGCAGTGGCTTGTACTTATGCCATGTTGCATCATCAAGCACCACTCAGCGTTGCTGTTCAAGTAGTGAAAGGCTACCATCAAGTGTATCCACTAACTGAAAAAGAATTAGCTGTATTGTATTATCTAATAGCTGCAAGGCTTTGTATTAGTCTTACGCAATCAGCCTACCATGCCTCTTTAGATACAAATAACGAACATCATTTTATTACTGAAAAGCCTGCCTGGGATTTATTGTACCAATTCATTGAAATCAATCCTATTAAAGCGCATAATGCATTTTTACTAGCTTGTGATTTTAATCCGATCATTGATGAAGAAGATTATACTGAGATCGAAAAAAACAGGCAGGCACATGTTGGAAGAAATTTAAGCATCAGTTATGCGCAACATTTAAAAATAGACAGAAGCGCTTTACAATACTTGTATGATGACAAAGGCAATACCTATCTAGACTGCGTTAACAATGTAAGCCATGTAGGACATTGCCATCCAACTGTGGCACGTGCCATGCAAAAACAAATTGCAACTTTAAATACCAATACGCGTTATCTAAATAAGCATTTGAATGATTACGCTGCAGCCTTAACGGCCAAATTACCTGCGCATTTAAATATTTGTTATTTTACCAATAGTGGCAGTGAAGCCAATGATTTAGCCATTCGCATAAGTAGATATTATACGCAACAGAAAGACGTAATTGTTTTAGATCATGCTTATCATGGAACCTCCACCGCGACCATTGAAATGAGTCCTTATAAATTTGATCGAAAAGGCGGCTTGGGTCAAATGCCTTGGATTCACAAAGCAATGAATCCTGATGTTTATCGCGGAGCCTATCAATATGAAGATACATTGGCAGGAGAAAAATATGCAGCCGATGTAAAAAGAATCATTACTGAATTAAAAATTAAGGACAAGGCGCCAGCTGCCTTTATTTGTGAAACCTTATTAGGGGTGGGTGGACAAATGCCCTTACCTGCAAATTATTTAAAAGAAGTGTACCAGCAAGTTAAAAAAGCCGGCGGGCTGTGTATTGCAGATGAAGTACAAGTAGGTTTTGGAAGAGTAGGCAAGCATTTTTGGGGATTTGAACTTCAAGGCGTTCTGCCTGATATAGTGGTGATGGGCAAACCCATGGGCAATGGGCATCCATTAGCAGCAGTGATTGTCACAGAAGAGATAGCAAATAGTTTTAACAATGGGATAGAATACTTTAATACTTATGGAGGCAATCCTGTATCCATGGCCACTGGACTAGCTGTATTAGAAGTCATTGAAAAAGAACAATTACAAAACAATGCTTTATTGATTGGCAATTATTTATTGAATGGATTGAATGAATTAAAAGCCAAACACAGTATTATCGGTGATGTAAGAGGTGCGGGCTTATTTATTGGCGTTGAATTGGTAAAAGATAGAATTTCTAAAGCACCTGCAAGCAGTGAAATTAAATCAATCGTAGAAAAAATGAAAAACTTAGGTTTTTTATTGGGTACGGATGGCCCATTCAATAATGTACTTAAAATAAAACCGCCCATTATTTTTTCTAAGTACAATGCCGATACCCTCATTAAAAATCTTGATCAGGTATTGACTGAAATGTAAAATTTAATATACATCAATGGCTTTGAGTACAGCGGCTTTCTTATTGCGTACATTGTAAATAACAGACCTTGCTAAATTATCATACTTCACTGTCTTAAGCAAATGACCGCTACTGTCGTAATAAAAGGTTTCTAAATAATATTGCTCATCATAAGCATATTCTAAAAAATTAGTTTTAGAAGAATCAATGATATTGAGTGTGTTGACAGTTTCCTTAGAGTATAAGATGGGCTGGCCCTCCTGATTGGCGCAGGCCAACACAAGAAAACTAAAAACAAATACAAAAAATAATATTTTCACTAAGTTGCCCATGGAGCTAAAATAAAAATAACCCTTGCAATTAAATTACAAGGGTTATTTAGTCTTTTAAAAGGAAGTCATAAAATTAAGCTATTGCCGCTTTTTTATTTTTACCATAAAAATACAAACCAGTAAAAACAACTATTAAGATGGCAGGGAAAAGTAGCATATTTGATAAGGTAGCTTGTCCAGCAGCTAAATCAGCAGCATCTCCGGTTAAACCGCTTGCAACTGCCACTGCTTTGTGGTCCTTGATCCATCCACCAATGATAGGTTGGAACATAGAAGAAGAAAACATACCAATACCTCCTAATATAGAAAGACCAAGCGCACCAGTTTGTGGCATATTTTCTGCTACATAACCAAGCATATTTGGCCAGAAATAACAAATGCCTAAGCCATAACATAATGCAGCTAGATAAAGTGTAGAGCCATGCATGGTACTCATCATATAAAGTCCAACAAGGCCAAATATAGCCGAACCTAGCAATACCCCAACTGTATTCAATTGCTTAATAAGTGGGCCTGCAAAAAATCTACCCACTGCCATTAATCCAGTAACTAAAGCTAATATCAACATTGGACTAGCGCCAGCTTTAGCTAAAATAGGTCCTACCCATTGTTGTGGTCCAAATTCAGAAATAGCAGTTAAGGCCATACAAGCTGCCATGAATATATACAATGGATTCAACATGGCTTTAAAGTTGGCCAATACTGAATTTTCTGCAATTCTTGTTTTAGGAAAATTTTGTCCATAAAACAAAACAGCATAAATAATAGTTGGAATTAAAATAATCCAAATTTGTGTTTGCCAATGCATATTAGCATCTGTCATAAATTTTGAAACTAAAGAGCCAATGACAATTCCACCAGGGAACCACATGTGAAAACGATTAATTTTTCTGTTAAAAGCTAAGCCTGAATAAGAATCTGCAATCATTGGATTACAAGCTGCTTCTGTACAGCCATTGCCAAGGCCAATAAATAAGGTAGAAATCAATAAGGTACTGTACCCCGTAGCGTAAATGGTTAATAGAATACCTATGGTATGGGCTACTAAGGCAATTTGCATGATAAATTTAGGCCCCATAGAAGTATAAAAAATCCCCCCCAAAATCATAGAAATAGGGAATCCAAGAAACCACATTGAATTAATGGTTCCTAATTGAACAGTGTCCAAATTCAATTCTGTTCCTAGCTGTGTTAAAATGCCAGCACGGATACTGAATGAAAAAGCAGTCGTGATAAGTGCAAAACAACTTGCATAAAACAGTCGATTTGCATTAATAGATTGGCTCATAAGTAAATGGTTTTAGTTATTTGGTTTAAGTACTCTCAATCTAAATAATCTTCGCCTTTTTTCCAAAATATCTAAGTATTATTTTCATAAGAGCCTGTTGCACAATGCATTTGTCCCCATATGAAATAGCGGTAAAAAATGAAAATGGTTAAATTTTTTATCCTTGAATCAATTTGGCAATGCCAAAAGCAGCGGTTGCAGCTAAGGCCCCAGTCATCATTACTTTTACACCACCCCACCAAGGATTCACGCCGGTCATCTTGCTTTTAAAAAATCCAAATATAAATAAGCAAACTAATGTGATGAGGGCAGAAAGTTTAAGCCCTTCAATAGAATCAGTTACAAAGAAATAAGGACTCAATGGAATCAAGCCTCCAACAATATAACTAAGGCCAATATTAAAGGCGCTTTTCCTAGCTCTTTTAGGATCGGGTTCGGTCAGCCCAAGTTCGTGTTTCATCATAAAATCTACCCAGCGTTTATCATCTTTGATGATTTCTTGGGTAGCTTCTTCGGCTGTGTTGGCAGTTAAGCCCCATGCTAAAAAAACCTTACGCACTTCTTCTATTTCTACGTCTCTTTTATGAATTAATTCCCAATATTCGTTTTTTAATTCGCTGGCATAATGATCTTGCTCGGTCTTGCCCGCCAAAAAACCACCCAAACCCATGGCAATAGAACCTGCAGCAATTTCGGCTATCCCCGCAATCCAGATTAAGTTTACATTGCCCTGTACTGCTCCACTTAAACCGGCAGCCAATGCAAAGGGAACCGTCAATCCATCACTCATACCAATAACAATATCGGTCAATAAATCACTGCTTTGTAAATGTTCTTCTAGGTGTAAATGGGTCTCGTTCATGCTAGTGATTTTAAATAACTGGATTCTACCAAATTTAAGCAAAAAAGAATAAATTTAGCTAAGGAAAGTCAATTATAAATAGCTCAATGAGTAAGCTCATTTTTCTATTTTTATTTTCAAGCAGCCAACTATAAAATTATTTTTTACTTTAATAACAACATATGAAACCAGTAGAAAACAACAGTAGACGTCGGTTTTTAAAAAATACAGCAGCGGTGGTGGCTGGATTCTCCATTGTGCCTAGACAAGTGTTAGGTCGTGGATTTTTAGCGCCAAGTGATCAGTTGACCAAGGGTATTATTGGCTTGGGTGGTATGGGCCGAGGACATGTACCTTATGCAGGTACTCGAGTAGTAGCCATTTGTGATGTAGATAAAAAACATTTGCAATCGGCAGTAGAACTAGTAGGAGGAAATGTAAAAACTTTTCATGATCATAGAGAATTAATTGCTTTACCAGAAGTAGATATTGTACATATTGCCACCCCTCCACATTGGCATGGCATCATGGCCATTGAAGCTGCTAAAGCAGGTAAAGATATTTGGTGTGAAAAACCAATGACAAGAACCATTGGCGAAGGAAAACGAGTGGTAGAGGCTGTTCAGCAGTACAAGCGTATGTTTCGTTTAAATACCTGGTTCCGTTTTGAAGATAATTTTTATGGAATGAATTCAACAGTAAAGCCTATAAAAAAATTAGTAGAATCTGGTTTATTAGGTTGGCCGCTAACTGTAACAGTGAGTAAAACCACGGGATTTGATTGGAAATTTTATTGGGTAGGAAAAACTAAATTAGAAGCACAGCCGGTTCCTGAAGAATTGGATTACGATAGATGGTTGGGCCCTGCACCCTTTAAACCTTATAATGAACATAGAGTACACCAAACATTTAGAGGCTATTGGGATTATGATGGAGGTGGCTTAGGAGATATGGGACAACATTATATCGATCCTATTCAATATTTTTTAGGCAAGGATGAAACCAGTCCTATTATGGTGGAGGTAGATGCAGAACAACAACATCCTGATGCTTGCGGTACTTTTAGAAAATTAACTTTCACCTATGAAGATGGATGTAAGATTATTTTAGATGGAGAGGCTAAGGATCCAGATGCAGCCTACATTGAAGGGCCTAAAGGAAAATTGTTTAAAGGCTTTGTTTCGGATATTCCGAATTTAAAAGAAAAATTAGCTATGCTTCCAGACCCTGCTCCTCAAGTCACTGATTTTTTAGAGTCTGTAAGAGATAGAACACCTTTTGCATTAAATGAATCCAATGGATTTAGATCTTGTACCATTATTAATATGGGTAAAATAGCCTTACAATTAGGAAGAAACTTAAAGTTTAATCCAGTTACCCAAGAATTTATTAATGATGAGGAAGCCAATAGATTAATTAACCCAGCGATGCGTTCTCCATGGACCATTTAATCATTCAAAAAAAATTATTTACAATGAAAAATAAAATTTCTTATTTACTTATCTTCTTGTTATTTGCCACACAGGT
>JAPLEP010000016.1:0-16874 GCA_026391155.1 Bacteroidota bacterium | reverse complement strand
TCGCTTTGGCGAAAGCATATACTTTTTCTTTAATTGCTTGGTCTTGTTCTGGTTTTTTATAATCACGTACTTCTGTAATCCCTACTACTTTTCTTAGCTCTGCTTGTGCTTTAATTTGTTTGCGAATGGCTTCATGAGCAATTTCTAAACATTGAACTAATTCTTCTTCAGAACATTCTTTTGCTTCTCCTTCTACCATCATCAAATTCTTTTCAGTAGCAGCAATTAAAAATTCAAAATCCGAAATAGCTAATTGTGCTTTAGAAGGATTGATAATAAATTCTCCTTTGATGCGGCCAATACGTACTTCAGAAATAATTTCTTTAATAGGAATATTAGAAACTGCTAATGCTGCTGATGCTGCAAGACAGGCTAATGAATCGGGCATTACATTTTCATCACTTGATATCAAAGAGATTAATACTTGAACATCACATAAATAATCTTCAGGGAATAAAGGACGAAGTGCACGGTCAATTAAACGACTGGTTAATATTTCATAATCATTTAAACGTGCTTCTCTTTTGAAAAAAGAACCAGGAATACGACCAGCTGATGCAAATTTTTCTTGGTAGTCTACGCTTAAAGGAAAAAAGTCTTGCCCTTCTTTAGGATCTTTATTGGCCACCACGGTGGCAAGTAAAATACAATTGCCTTGTCTTACTGTAACAGCACCGTCTGCTTGACGTGCTAATTTACCTGTTTCAATGAATACTTCTTGACCAGGATTTATTTCAAATTTTACCGATTTTGGTTGTACTAACATTTTAATTTTTTTTATACAGTTGATCGCAAGGAAAAACTGAAAGTATATAAACAACTAATCCCAACCGTGTTGTGCAGTTGGGACAGCTTATTAATAAGTTCTTCTTGAATTATTTTCTTAAACCTAATTTTTCAATTAGAGCGCGGTAACCAGTTAGGTTATGTTTTTGTAAATAAACCAATAAACGCTTACGCTGACCCACTAATTGCATCAACCCTCTTTGAGTTGAATGGTCTTTGTGGTTTGCTTTCAGGTGACCTGAGATGTGCGCAATACGCTCGGTTAATAAAGCGACTTGTCCTTCGATAGAACCAGTGTTTGTTGCTTTACCGCCAAATTCGGCAAATATGCCTGCTTTTTTTTCTTTTGTTAAGGTAGCCATTGTAAAAACTTCTTTTTTTGTAGTTAACTGTTAACTACGGTTTTATTTTTTTATTTCGGCTGCGAAGATACGTGGAAAAGGCGTAAATCAATCAAAAATTTCGACGTTTTTTGGATATTTAGATCGATCAAATAGGAATATTTTATCGATTAATATGACGGTGTAGTTAATAGACAGTACTTTAACAAAAGTGCTGTTATTGCTTTTATCCAAAATAGTGGCAGTGGAAAGTGCCGATTTTAGCTTGTCAATGACCAAGGTCACTTTCTGGAAACTCTTGCGTTTGTCGATAGGAATAAGCTCAATGGTTGCTGAATTACTATTTTGACTTAAAACGCTGTAATTGAAGTATTTATCGTAGTTACCTGATAATAATTTTTGCGGACTTAGGGTTTGATCCGATTCGGAAATATTGGACTTGGAAATAGTGTTTACCCCATCAAAATTATAAATGGTCGACCCATCACAAAGAATCTCTGTACCCCCTTGCTTTAATAAATATTTGTCTCCTTTCATCTTCAAATTGATGGATTTAGACCCCAAGGCTTTTCCTTTGCTGTTTTTAGATATAAGCTCAATGCTTACTAAAATACCCTTTGCCCCCTTTACTTTGGCCCCAATTTGATCTAAAATTGCCTTGGCCTGACTGTCTTTTTGAGCAGAGACGTTGAAAACAGTAAAAAACGCGACCAATAGGTAAAATAATCTCATGGTATATATTTATAGCAAATCCAACTTGGACAAAATTAATGATTTAAGGCCTTAGGAAGTCTAGACGCAATTTTTTAATAAAAAAATAACTTTCCTATAGGTTCTTTTGTAAAAATACGTTCAATTCAGCCTCTGTTTTGTACAATACCTCTCTTGGCTTACTGCCCTGACTGGGTCCTACCAAACCAGCAGATTCTAATTGATCCATCAACCTACCTGCTCTATTGTAGCCCAATTTCATTCTTCTTTGAATTAAGGAGGTAGAGCCCATTTGCGCATGCACAATCAATTTGGCCGCTTCTTCAAATAATACATCCCTTGCGCCTGCATCAAAATTACCTGCGTCCATTTCTTTTTCATCTATATATTCTGGTAATAGGAATGCTTGTGGGTAGCCTTTTTGATCTGCAATAAAGGAACAAACACGATCCACTTCTGGGGTATCCACAAAAGCACATTGCAAACGCGTAATTTCACCATTGTAACTTACCAGCATATCTCCCTTACCAATCAATTGTTCTGCCCCACCAGCATCTAAAATAGTTCTACTGTCAATTTTACTGGACACTTTAAAGGCAATACGTGCAGGGAAATTGGCTTTAATAGTGCCTGTAATAATATTTACACTTGGTCTTTGGGTAGCAATAATTAAATGGATACCCACCGCTCTTGCCAATTGAGCCAAACGCGCAATGGGCATTTCCACTTCCTTACCTGCAGTCATAATTAAATCGGCAAACTCATCCACCACCAAAACTATAAAAGGTAAAAACTGATGGCCTTTTTCTGGATTCAATTTACGCGATGTAAATTTTTCATTGTATTCTTTAATGTTTCTACAGCCTGCTTCTTTTAATAAATCATACCTATTGTCCATTTCAATACATAAGGCATTTAAGGTATTGATTACTTTTTTCGTGTCTGTAATAATCGCGTCTTCTTCTCCAGGTAATTTAGCCAAGAAATGTTTTTCAATGACACGGTATAAACTCAACTCTACTTTTTTAGGATCTACTAATACAAACTTCAATTGAGATGGATGTTTCTTATAGAGTAAGGAAACCAAGATCGCATTTAAACCTACCGACTTCCCTTGTCCTGTTGCACCAGCCATTAACAAGTGCGGCATGCTTGCTAAATCAACTATAAAATTTTCATTGTCAATTTTTTTACCAATAGCAATAGGTAAAGAAAATTTACTGGTTTGAAATTTTTCACTGGCTAGTAATGTTTTCATACTCACCACCGACTTGCGAATATTTGGCACTTCAATGCCAATGGTCCCCTTCCCAGGAATGGGTGCGATGATACGAATGCCTAAGGCGGCTAAGCTTAAAGCAATATCATCTTCCAAATTCTTAATGCGACTAATACGTACCCCAGGTGCTGGAACTATTTCATATAAAGTAACGGTAGGACCCACAGTAGCAGCTATTCTTTGAATGGCAATATCATAATTTTTAAGTGTAGCTATGATTTGATTCTTATGTGTTTCTAATTCTTCAGGATCCTGCACAATTTTTTCAGAGCCATGTGTTTCCAATAAATTTAAATGCGGATACTTGTAATTTTTCAAATCCAAAGTGGCATCATATTGTGTACCGATACTACCCACTGGCACAATGGCCTCTTTTGCTAGATCTTTGATTTCTAAATCTAGGTCCTCTAACAACTCTCCATTAAAATCTTCTATATTCGTAGGCTCAATAATGGTGGCTACTGGCTCTTCAATTAAAGTGGGCGCCAATTCCATTGATGCAATGGTAGGTTCTTCTACCAAATCAATTTCATCAAAGGATGTTCCATTGGTTAATGGCTCCACCACTGTATCATTTTTTAAAGTATTGGCACTAAATGCTTCATTTTTATTTTCCGGGGCATTCAAATCCCATTCTTGTTTCACTGCTTCTTCGGTATCCTCTGTCACAAAAACTTCTTCCTTTACCTTAGGTTTTAGAAAGTCAAAACTTGGTACATTGAAACTTGGATTGAACCTCCAGATGAAATAACTAAACCCAGCGACCAACAACAAAGCACCTGTTCCAAAACTACCAATCCATTTGATTAACCAACTGCTGCTGTATTCGCCGAGTGCCCCACCCCAAGAAAACAAGGCACCTTGTGTGATAAAGGCAAAAGAGGTACTCAATATTAATAAACCTACAATTACATAACGTAGGTTTCTCCATAAACTAAAAATGGGTTTAGTGAAAAATAAGTTCACCCCTAAAACAAAAAAGAAGGAACAAAGTAAATAGGCAGGTAGGCCAAATCCATTGAACATAATTTGATACGCTACAAAAGCCCCTATATACCCCATTAAATTATTCGCCTTCAAATCATTGACTGTAAATAAATGAGTACGCCAAAGTTGAACCATGTCTTGGTCTTCTTGCCAAGTAAATAAATAAGAGGTAAAGGCAACAAATAAAAATAAAGTAATCAACAAGCTGATAGCCCCGAATATTTTAGAAGTTCGTTCATCCTTTACTACTTCAGTTACAGAAACATCAGATTCTTTGTCTGGGTTAAGTGCGTCTACTGAAACCTTGGGTTCTTTTTTGCCTTTAAGCGTATTTGCCATGATAACAAATATAAGTTATCTGTATAGGACCAAAAAGGAATTTGAGCAAATGTGTAAAATTGAAAAAGGAGAAGGCTACTTATCCACTTTATGCTTAAAAACAACCCTTAGCCAGCTCATCCACCCTAGCATAAAAAACAATCCGCCGATGGGTGTGATGGGGCCTAAAAAACTGGCCCATGAAATATTAAAAATGGTCGTTAAAACCAATAAATACAAGGATCCACTAAAACAAAAAATACCTATAATAAAAAAATGTGCAGCCCATCCTAGCCATTTTTGTTCCCCCATTGCTGCTTGGTTTTGACTGCCATAAATAGATAGGGCAATGAGTGCCATTGCATGGATAAATTGATACCTAACGCCGGTTTCAAAAATGGTGACACGATCCGTCAACACATAAGTTTTTAAGGTATGCGCTCCAAAAGCGCCAAGTAGCACTGCAATTAAAGAAAAAATTAAGCCCCCAATTAATATTTTACGATGCATGTTTTAAGATTAATTTTTTTAAGCCAGCCTCTGTGATTTGTGCTGAACTTAATCGGTAATTAGCCTGTTGGTAATAGGCATATCTTTCGACCAATTTTTGCTGAATGAAATTAGCTAGTGCTTCATCAGACAAATTTGCAATTAGAGGGCGATGGGCTTTTTCTGCAATTAATCTTTGCACCAATACTTCTACCGATTCATCCAACCAAATAACAATGCCTTCTTTTTTCATCCAAGACATATTGTCCTGAAAACAAGGCGTGCCGCCACCCGTAGCCAACACAAACTTTTTTTTCTCCTTGAACCACCTTAAAATTTTAGCTTCTAGTTTTCTGAAATGATCTTCCCCATCTTCTTCAAAAATTTCTGCAATGGTTTTTTCTTCGGTCATTTCAATCAAATCGTCTAAGTCATAGCCGGCCGATTTAATCCACTTGGCCATTTTTTTTGTCCAGAAACTTTTTCCAGAACCCATCATCCCAATTAAAAATATTTTTTCAGCAGCCATTTTTTAGGACTATTTAAACGCATTAAAACCGGTGATGTCCATCCCAGTAATCAATAAATGAATATCATGTGTTCCTTCATAGGTAAGCACACTTTCTAAGTTCATGATATGTCTCATGATGGAATACTCTCCTGTAATGCCCATGCCTCCTAATATTTGTCTTGCCTCTCTTGCAATCTGAGCAGCTATTTCACAACTATTTCTTTTGGCCATACTAATTTGCGCAGGAGTGGCACGACCCTCGTTCATCAACACACCCAATCTCCAAACCATCAATTGTGCTTTGGTAATTTCAGTCACCATTTCGGCTAACTTTTTTTGTTGCAATTGAAAGGCGGCAATGGGTTTCCCAAACTGAACGCGCTCTTTACTATAACGCAAAGCCGTATCGTAACAATCCATGGCGGCACCTAAGGCCCCCCAAGCAATACCATACCTTGCTTTACTTAGACAACCCAAAGGACCTTTCAATCCTTTTACATTGGGTAATATATTTTCTTTAGGTACTTTCACATTATCAAAAACCAATTCTCCAGTGGCACTGGCCCTTAAACTCCATTTGCCATGCGTAGTAGGTGTTGAAAAACCTTCCATTCCTCTTTCAACAATAATTCCTTTAATCTCTCCCGCTTCATTTTTTGCCCATACTACCGCTACTTGTGCAAAAGGGGCATTGCTAATCCACATTTTAGCACCATTTAAAATCACATGGTCTCCTGCCTCTTTATAATTGGTCAACATACTAGATGGATCTGATCCATGATCAGGCTCGGTCAAACCAAAACAACCCAACCATTCCCCAGAGGCTAATTTGGGTAAATATTTTTTCTTTTGTGCTTCATTGCCATAGGCATAAATAGGAAACATCACCAATGAACCTTGCACACTTGCGGTACTTCTCACACCGCTGTCCCCTCTTTCTAATTCTTGCATCATGAGGCCATAGCTAATATAATCCAAGCCACCACCTCCATACTCCACAGGTACCGTTGGACCAAAACATCCAAGATCACCTAATTGTTTTATAATTTGAGTAGGGAATTCGGCACGTTGTGCATAATCTTCAATGATGGGAGAAATTTCTTTTTTTACATAATCTCTAATGGCAGTGCGCACCATGCGTTGCTCTTCTGAAAGCAATTCATCCAATTGGTAATAATCTGGTGATTCAAATAAGTCGGCTCTGACTGCCATAATAGATAATTTTAGATAATAAACAAACTTGTACAAAGGTAGCAGAAACGACAGTAAAAAAGTATATTTACAATAACAATAATTCACATGAGAAAAGTAATCACGCACTTAAGTTTCTATGTTTTACTGGCCATTATTGCAGGTATTCTCTTAGGCATTTATTCCCCGGCAAAGGCAGTTCAACTAGAACCATTGGCAAAAGGTTTTATCAGCCTGATTAAAATTTTCACCTACCCCATTATTTTTCTTACCGTTTCTTTGGGCATTGCCAGCATGGGCGATTTAAAAAAAGTAGGACGAATTGGGATCAAATCATTGGTCTATTTTGAAATTGTAAGCACCCTTTCTTTAGCCATCGGAGTGCTTATGGCCCTTTGGATTCAACCAGGAAATATTAATAAAGAGGGTTTGCAAATGCAAGATCCTTCTAAATATACCCAAGCTACTCATTTTGATTTATGGGCCATCATTCAACAAAATACGAACTTGCAAATTTTGTTACTGGCCATTGTACTCGGCATCGCCTTAAACTTTTTAAACAAAAGAGAAAAATACATTCATCTTTTGGGCAGATTAACTCATTATGTTTTTCTTGGATTAAAATTTGTCATGTATTTAGCGCCCTTGGGCGCCCTGGGTGGCATGTCCTTTGCCATTGGTAAATATGGATTAAAAACACTGATCCCTTTAGGTAAATTAATGGGTACGATGTATTTGACCATGGCTATTTTTATTGTGCTTGTGCTAGGACTTATTTTAAAATATTATCAACTTTCTATTTTCCAATTAATCAAAAATATCAAAGAAGAATTGCTCATCGTCTTTGGCACTTCCTCTTCCGAACCTGCCATGCCATCGCTGATGAATAAGCTTGAAAAGATGGGCTGCTCAAAATCGGTGGTGGGCTTGGTGGTGCCTACTGGTTATTCTTTTAATTTAGATGGGACTTCTATTTATTTATCTATGGCAGTGATATTCATTGCACAATTGTACAATGTGCAATTAAGTAACGCTGAAATAGTAACAATGATTTTAATCTTAATGCTTACTTCAAAAGGTGCCGCAGGTGTCACAGGCAGTGGATTTATTGTGCTTGCTTCTACCTTAGCCACACTTCAAAAAATTCCTATGGAAGGGCTGGCTTTTTTATTGGGGGTAGATAAATTCATGAGTGAGGCAAGAGCCATTACCAATATCATTGGCAACAGTGCTGCCACCTTGGTCATTGCAAAATCGGAAGGAGAAACGATTAAATTAGATTAATAGGGCTTTCATTTCTTGCGCATAATCCTTTGCTGCAAGGGCTGCTTTTTCGGCAAAGTCATTTCCATTGCTGGCAAAAATGATGGCTCTACTGGCATTAACCAATAAGCCAACTTCATTGTTTTTACCGTATTTAGTCACTTCTGCTAAGCTACCACCTTGCGCACCCACTCCAGGTACCAATATAAAATGTGCTGGAATAATTTTACGAATGCTTTCAAATTCTTTGGCCTTGGTGGCACCCACTACAAACATGATTTGATCTGCTGAACCCCAAGAAGCTACTTGTTCCAAAACAGACTCATATAAAAATTGTCCGCTGGCTAATTTTTGTTGTTCAAAATTTTGACTTCCTATGTTGGAGGTTAAGCCAAGAACAATGGTACATTTATTGCTATAGGCTAAGAAAGGTTCAATGCTGTCCTTGCCCATATAGGGTGCTACCGTGATGGCATCAAAGGGCAAAACCTCAAAAAATGTTTTTGCATACTGTGCCGAAGTATTTCCAATGTCTCCTCTTTTTGCATCTGCTATCGTAAAATGTGTGCTCGGAATATGCTCCAAAGTTTCTTCCATGGCTTGCCAACCTTTCACCCCCAAGGATTCATAAAAAGCGGTATTGATTTTATAACTCACACAGTAAGGCGCAGTTGCATCGATAATGGCTTTATTGAAATCGATTACCCCTTGGGCTGTCTTAGGCATACCTGCCGGTAATTTTTCTATATCGGAATCCAAACCCACACATAAATAGGATTGCTTAGCAACAATCTGCTTCATCAATTTATCTTTTATCATATTTAGGTGGTTGATCCTACTAGCAAAATTAATATAAACCAAGCAAGCTGCCAATTTACAAAACCAGCCTTGACTCAATGGCAAATTGGCTTAACTTTGCTCCCAATGAAACCACTAAAAACTAAAGCCTTTATACTTATCGGAATGCTTGTTTTGGCAATGAGTTGTAGCGATAAGGCCAATCATGAAATGGCAGACAATGCCCTTGACGGTGGCAGGTACTTCTTAGAAAATTGCAACCAAGGCGATTTCAACAAAGCCGTCAATTACCTATTGGACAATCCCGAAAATCAAAGCTATTTTAAGGGTATCTCCCTCCAATATTTTGCCTTAGACAAGGAAGGAAGGCAGCAATTAAGACAGGCCTCTATACAGATTAATGAAGTAAAGACCATCGATAGCAACCAAAGCATCATTAGCTACCAAAGTTCAATGGATAAAATTCCCCATCAACTTAAAGTGGTCAATAGCAAAAAAGGTTGGAAAGTAGATTTAAAATATACTTATAGTCCAAATAAATAAAACAAAAAATGTATATTTGCCCCGAATAAAATAGCCTCTTTAAACAATTATATTAATTTCAACAATGGAAGCACAAAAAAATACAAAAAAATACTGGGCACTATGTTTTACATGGGCGGTCGTTTTAGTGGCCTTAATCATCTTACACAGAGAATTTTTCTGGCTAGCGCTTCCAGGTACTTTTACTTATTTTGTAAAAGCCATGGATTTGATCTAAGATTAAATTTTAAAAAATATTCCCTATAAATAAAGAAGCCTCCTGATTATTCAGAAGGCTTTTTTTATTTCAATACGCTATTTTTTTCTCTTTATTTAAGAATGGACAAAGCCGCATCTATATAAGAAAAGTTTTCAGGTTGAGAATGATGAATGGGCTTGATTACTTTTGATTCGCCCAGTCTTACCACGACCGCATTCTTTTCCTTGATAATAAACACATATTGGCCAAACAATCCATTTTGTGCAGCTACACTTAAGCCTCTATGATGGACGATCCAATACTGATAGCCATAAAAATCCACAGGATTGTTGTTTTCATAAGTGTCTTTTAAATACGTAGCAGGTGTGGTAGCTGCTTGTACATAACTTTCAGAAACAATTTGTTTATCTCCCCATTTACCTTTGTTCAATACCAATTGGCCAAACCTAGCATAATCATGTGCCACCCCATTGAAACAACAAAATGTTTTCTCATGTTTTTTAGCTCCATCCAATAACCATAATGCATCTGCTTCGGCGCCCATGGGTTTCATAAAACGCTCGCTAACTAAATGGGAGATATTGTCCCCAAATACTTTTTCTACGATAAACCCCAACACTTGCGTATCCGCACTACGATAATCCCAAGTACTGCCCGATGGCTCTTTGTATTTTAGTTGATCAATCAAATAAGCTTCATCATCCCCATAATAACCAGTCGCATTTAAACTAAAATAACTTTTATCCGATTCTAAATAATTGGTGCCAGAACTCATGGTCAATAAATCTTTGATGCGTACTTTTTCCAAACCACTGGTTTTGAAATGAGGCACATAATTACCTACTGGCTCGTCCAAGGATTTTATTTTTCCTTCATCTAATGCAATGCCAATGAGTAAGGAAATAATACTTTTAGCAGCCGAGAAGGATCCGCTTAATGTTTTAGGGGTATACCCATCCCAATATTGCTCATACAATAATTTCCCATTTTGAATCACCAAAAAAGCATGGGTATTATTAGAATCAATAATCTTCATTAAAGAATCTGGAATCACGCCTTTATTGTAATTACTATCTAAAGGCCAAAACTGAGGTGCTCCTCCACTGGCGACTAAACGAGTAGGATGTGTTTTATAATCGTGAATGGTATGTTTTCCCCAAAGGGCAAAATTTCTCAAATGAGAGAATCTTGGTGTATACGATAACCCTATCAATACAATAAGGATAAAAGCAAACCCAAGTAGTACTTTTTTTAGCATTAGTAGGAAAATTTTGGTTTATTTGCAAGCCGCAAGTGCTAAATTCAAGCACTAATTTAATTAAAATAAAGCAAAAGCAATATGTATTCCAGCGAATTTCAAGAAATAATTAACAGAAGAAGGTCCAATAGAAAGTTTGATCCCTTGGTAGAAGTTCCAGCAGAGGTCATCAAAAGAAGTTTAGAAAGAGCCATTTTATCGCCCAATAGCAGCAATATGCAATTGTGGGAATTTTATTGGATTAGATCTGAAGAGGAGAAAAAGAAATATGGCGATTTGTGTTTAGGACAGAATGCTGCTAAAACTGCCAAAGAAATTGTGGTCTTTGTTACGCGAAAAGACTTATGGAAACAACATGCCAAATGGAATTATGATAGATTGAAAGCTGGCATCAAAGGCGAACCCAATAAACTTCAAAAAAGAGGCTTGGATTATTATGGAAAATTAATGCCCCTTGCTTATCGTTCTGATATTTTCGGACTATTTGCTTTTGTAAGAAGATGTCTAAGTTTTTTTATGGGACTCCGTAAACCTTTTATGCGTTTTGGTGGCAAGGCAGACCAAAGAGTAACGGTGCACAAATCTTGTGCATTAGCCGCACAAACTTTTATGTTGTCTATTGCCGCAGAAGGATTTGAATCCTGCCCTATGGAGGGCTTTGATGAACTAAGAGTAAAAAAAGCATTGCAACTGCCTGCTGGTGCAGAAATCAATATGATTATTTCGGTGGGCAAGGGCACCGAAGAAGGTATTTGGGGGCCAAGGTTTAGACTGCCTTATGAAGAAGTTGTTTTTGAAAGATAGCAACCCAAGGTTTAAATTAAAATAACTTAAACCTTTCAAAACATTTTCTTGAAAGTGCTTCTCGGTCATCGGGGTGTGCGATATCAATTAATAGCTGAGCTCTTTGTCTTAGATTTTTTCCATACAAATAGGCTACTCCATATTCTGTCACAATATAATGCACATGCCCTCTGGTGGTGACTACCCCTGCCCCTTCCTGCAAATAAGGAACTATTTTAGATTTTCCTTTGTTGGTTCTACTGTTTAAGGCAATAATGGGCTTGCCCCCTTCACTTAATGCGGCCCCACGCATAAAATCCATCTGACCACCAATGCCACTGAATTGATAACTGCCAATACTATCTGCACAAACCTGGCCAGTGATATCCACTTCTACGGCACTATTGATGGCAATCACTTTAGGATTGCGCCTAATCACATGCGGGTCATTCACATAATCGATATCTAAAAATGCAATGGCTGGATTGTCGTTGATATAATTGTATAATTTTTTTGTGCCTAAGGCAAAAGAAGTCACTAATTTATTGGGATGAATTTTTTTCTTACTATTGTTGATGATGTCTTTCTCAAATAAATCAATGACCCCATCACTAAACATTTCGGTATGCATGCCTAAATTTTTATGCCCGTTCAAAGCTTTCAACACCGCATCAGGTATCGCCCCTATACCTACTTGCAGTGTACTGCCATCCTCTATCAAACCAGCTACATGGTTTCCAATTTTTAATTCCTCCTCTGTAACAGATGCTGCATAATTTACTTCTGGCAATGCTTCATCATGAAAAACCATGGCAGTAAATCGGTCGGTATGTATCATCCCATCCCCATGTGTTCTAGGCATTTGAGGATTCACTTGAGCAATAATAATTTTAGCACAATTCACTGCAGTGCGCGCCAAATCCACGGAAGTCCCTAAAGTACAGTAGCCATGGATATCTGGAGGGGATACCTGCACCATGGCAACATCGATGGGCAAAACACTGCGCATCATATCGGGTATATCACTTAAAAATGCAGGAATAAAATCGGCACGACCTTCGGCCACCGCTTGCCGAATGGGTTCGGAAACAAAAAGTGAATTGATATGAAAGGCCTTTTCATATCCCTTTTTAGCCAGTTCAATTTCTCCTTGTAAAGTGATAGATACAATTTCGGTGCCCACCAATCTATCTTTATGCTTTGCCAATTCTCTTAATAAAAACAAAGGGGTGCAAGCACTGCCATGAACAAAAATTCTTTGTCCACTTTGAATTAAATTTAAAGCTTCATTCGCCGAAGCGTAATTGTAAGGATGCACCATTGCTTATTTTTTGTTTTGCACAAAATAAGCGCCTTGCGAAAGCATTAAACATGATTAAAATCAATACCCCTATTGATATTTGATAGCTCAAAGTAAAAAGCCCCCAAAATTTGGAGGCTTTTTATTATTCGATCTTAACTATTGTTATTTAGCAGGCGTTAGAATAATATTTCTGTATTCTATTGGGCCATGATCGCCTTGCATCATAATAGGACCTGGTTCAGACTCATTGGCATCCAAGGCGCCGCCTGTTACTCCAGGAATGGGTTGACTTTCAATTACTTTTTTTCCATTCACTACCACAGTCACCAGACGACCTACCAAGGTAATGTCATAAGATTGCCATTCCCCTGCTTCTTTGGCCATCATCCATAAAGGATCAATGAAACCATAAACCCCACCCAAATAAATATTTAAGGGTTCTTTGCCTTTGCTGTCTTCTACTTGTACTTCATACCTGCCTCTTAAATAAACTCCACTATTACTTTCTTTGGGATAACGAAATTCAATATGCAATTTAAAATCATTGAAAGTTTTATTGGTTCTTATATTGACACCTGACTGAGGACTTTTTAAGATACCCTTCTCCACTACCCATTGATTGTTTTTACCAAGTGGCATCCAACCCTCCAAATTTTTTCCATTAAACAATTGAATGGGTGTGCCCCATACTGGCGCTTTTTCTCTAATTAATTTAGGCGCGCGTACTCCAGTAAATGTATAAGTTTTACCCATCGTGCTAATGATAGTCCCTTCCAATTGATCGTTTTTGTAATTGGCTTCGAAAATCATTTCTTTATCGGTTTTTTCCCATTGTGCTGGAATATGAAAACTTAGCTTGCCTTCCTTAAATATTAATAAAGAAATAGGGCGAGCACTTCCACCATCACCTACAAAACGACCAGTCAAACAGTTCACACCTGAATGTCTTACTTCCAACCAAGAAGCTGCGATACGATCACCGCCCATATTCACGGTTAAGTCCCAACGGCCTTCTACTGGCGCTGAAAACTCTGGATCATTGTTTGCCATGCTGGCACTTGCAATCAGCATTGCAAACAATGCCAGTCCTATGTTTAATAATTTTTTCATGATTTTAATTTTTATTAAGCTCAAATTAGTTGGTTTTTAAAGCTTTTTCAATGATAAAAATCATGGCTGCTCTGTGCGCCTTGGTCTCTTCATTACCAAGGGTTGCAGCACTCAATTTTGTTTTTAATTTTTTCAAAGTATAATAAAGCGCCGATTTTGATACTTGATCTAAGGCTGGATTGTCTAATAATTGCGCAGTAGTTTTTACAAAAGAAGTTTGTAAATATTGTCTGTACACATTTACATTTCCGCCTAAGTCTGCATCAAATACGTTTTTAACTAAATCATTCATCACTTCTGCCACGCTGTATTGATTGCCATACAAACTTGTATTGGTAATTCTTTGTAAAGTATTTGGATGTAAAATTTGATCAAATGCACTTGTAGACAAGGAATTTAAATTGGCAGTTACTTTATAATCCTCTCCTCGGCCTTGATTAAACCCTCTTCTTTGCATTTGTAAGTAAGGGAACACTTGCGCATCCTGATCGTATACATTGGGTGCAAATGCATACTTAGCCAAGGTGGCCATCGCTCTTTTCTGAACTGCTAAGGGTGTGGGGGTATAAGGCTTGGTGGTAGATTTTTGTTCAGGGAAGGAACGATCAATATACACCCCCCCTATATAACGACTCACGGCACCAATCATGTTTCTTCTTTGATTTAATAAACTTCCGTATCTAGTTCTAAGTTCAGCATAAGATTTCCCTGTCTTAGAATATTTAGCTACCATTTTGCCCATCAAATTATTCACTATCTTAAATCTATCTTCGGCATAAGCAATGGCATCATTGGTAAAATCATTGGTGTTAATTCTTGGATCAATACCAGAACCTGGAGCGCGCATATCGTCTCCATCATTGCCAAAAGCTAATTGAGGTTCTGTACTTCTTGATAAAATTTTATTTAAACCAGCTTCTTCCTCATCGGCATTAAATTGCCTATAACCATATTCAATAGCCCATAAATCATAAGGCCCTGCCTTGGTGGTATAGAAATCTCCTTGTTTAGATTTATCCAAGGCAAAATTGATGGCTGGATAATCCATTACAGAACCCATCGATCCAATTTTATGTGTAATGCTGATATCATTGACTTCAGCTGGTGACAACATTTGGCTGCTTTTCATATTATGATTCAAACCCAGGGTATGCCCCATTTCATGCAAGATTAAATAAGTTAAATATTGTTGGTGCAATAATTTAATTTCAGGAGCAGCTGCCCCATCTACTTCTAGTAAGGTAAGGCCTGCGCTGTATTGCGCTTTTAATTCATTGGCTAAATTGCAATTGTCCTTGGTGGCAAAATGTGCACCTACAATGTTATTCAATGATGATGTAGAGGATCCATTGTATAATTCATCATTGATAGGTGATGCATTACCAGAAAACCACTCCACTGTAATATCCGCCCCCAATATTTGACCAGTTCTTGGATTCACAAAACTTGGTCCAATGGCACCGTATGAAGGTTGTGAAGAGGCCACCCATCTGATTACATTGTAATGAATATCTGCTGGATCCCAAGTAGCCGTATCTGGCATAATTTTCATTTCTAAAGCATTTTTAAATCCTGCCTTTTCGAATGCTTCATTCCATTTCATTCCAGCATCGTAAATAATTTGTCTGAATTCATGCGGTGTGGTATTTTCAATCCAATACACTAATGGAGCCACCGGCTCGCTGATGGCTGCAGCAGGATCTTTTTTCTGTAGATCCCAATGATGTATCATGTCTTTATAAGGGGTTGGGCTAATGCTGGTTAAATCATTGCGCTCTGTCATAAAATAACCCACTCTTGGATCATCTTTTCTTGGCACAAATTTATTTTCTGGCATAGCAATAAAACTATGTTGCATGCGCACTCTCACATATCGAGGATCTGCGATGTCTGGTCCACCATCTGCAGTGACTGTTGGATTGTCATAAGAAAGATCTACGACTACATCTGTGTTGTCGCTAAAAGAACGAAGTTGCGCATACTTGGATTTGCTTTGATTTAAGTTGCCTAAATTAAAAATACCTGCCGATCCAGGACCTGGTGGCATATTGGGTTTTACGGGATCTAACTTTTCACTGATAAATAGTCCATCTCCACTCACTAAATAGCCCAATGAATCTTCCACAATGTATTTATCAGAAAAGAAAATGGCTTCCGGCTTATCTACTTCTGCAGTTTTACTGACTGGATTATTTTTATCATAATACAATCCAGTATTGACAATGGCAAACTCGATTTTATCAAAGGCCTTCTTAATTTTAAAAACCAAATTGCTACGGTGCATACTTTGATTTAAAAATAAACTAGTAGGCCCGCTTATTGAAAAGCTTTCATAAATAAACTCTTTACCCAATTGGTCTTTTTTAATGTACAATTGTACACTGCCCGTTGCGGTATCCTGATATAAGGTAAATAGTCCAGCATTTTTTAACTGGCCTTTTACTTTATCGGTCAATGTAGGTTTTTTACTTGCAGGTTTTGCAGTATCAGATTTTTCAGAAATTACCGGTGGTGCAACTTTTTGAGCAAAGGCATTAGAGGCCCCCATCAATAGCACTAAAAATAAGAAGGTGTATTTTTTCATAAACTTGTTTTGGAGCAAACAAATTACACAAATTTTCATAAATAAAGTAGCCACCATCCACCATTTATAAAAAAAGCCCCCACATTGAATGCGGAGGCTTCATCATTGAACTGATAAAGTCCTTTAGTGGAGTCGAGGGGAGTCGAACCCCTGTCCAAACAATGTTACCATTGGTCTTCTACATGCTTATTGTTTTATTACTTGTCGGCGAATAGCAGGAAAAACACAAACCAATTATTCGCTTAGCTGTATAGTACTTAAATAAAAGGCACAGCCTATTTTTATCGCATCCTGTTTTGTTTTTAATTAGGCTGAGGAGCGGGCAACAGGCCTGCCTTCTCTCTCGACCAAAATGGAAGTTAATTCACTGAATTAAGCAGCCATGGCAAAATTTGCTTCGCCTTTTGATTGTTTGGTATT
>JAPLEP010000011.1:0-59837 GCA_026391155.1 Bacteroidota bacterium | reverse complement strand
TTACGACGGATCTCTTTAATGAAGTTCTCTGTAGATTGTTTTGGCTTCTGTTCCATGTCATTTTTGGTTTAATTGTTAATGATGGAAACACTCTACTAATTTAGACTATATTTTGTCCACTTTATGCTGACGATTTACAACCACGAAATGATGGTAGATATCTATAACTTGATGAATAAGGGAGAAGGTAAACTTACAAAATTAGAATCCACTAAATTATCCCAAATGGCTATTGCTGCTGAATCATATGAAGAAAATGCACTAGGACTTAAGCCATTTAAAGTACCAGCAAACATCCCTGAATTAGTTGAACTTAAGCTATTTGAGTATAAAATGACACAAGCAAGACTAGCCGATGAGATGGGCTTGGCTAAATCCAAAGTCTCAGAAATACTTACAGGAAAACGCAAAGCAGATATTTCTTTTTTAAAAGGTATTCACAAGGTATTAAAAATAGATGCTGGGTTATTATTAGAAATAGTATAAATAAAAAACTAATACTATGTAGCTCTTCTTTGGGTTGACAATCATGATTATCAATCTAATTCAGCGATACGCACAGCCTTAGTTTCCACAGGTCGGCCCCAGCCTGTTCACAACCTAACTAATAGCTACGTCGATTTTTTTGGTGTAAGCTGTCTCAATCCACTTTGCTACATTTTTCTTAAAATAATACTTACAAAATGGATGTGTCGCTATATAGGAAATGAAAAAATTATACAATATGGGGGAAGTGTTTTTTAAGAAACGATAAATTTTAATGCTGTCATTTAAACGTTTATATATTTCCCTTTCATAATTTGTAAAGCTCTCTTCAGTAAAATTATTTTTTGCTACTGCTTCTTTAATAAAATACGCAGCAATATAACCACTCATCATTGCTGGGCCTATGCCCTCCCCAGTAGTTGGGTAAATCAAGGACCCTGCATCACCAGTTAATAACCATCCATTACCGGCTATTTTTCTTTTCAAGGACGCTAGTGGTAATCCCCAGCCCTGGGGTGTTTCTAATGGAATTGCATTTTTAAAACGATCTTTTAAAACAGCATCATTTGTGATAATATCGTTCAGTAAATCTTTTAAATTAATATGATTCTTTTTAATCAAAGTACTTTGTAAACCACAACCTACGTTTGCCTCCCCATTGGGTAAGGGAAATATCCATAAATAAGCTAAGGGTAAAGATTTGGGAAGATAAATTTCTAAATGATTGTCCTCCATATCACTGATACCTTTCCAATACTGTCTTAATCCACCTGCATAATTGTCTCTGCTTATTTGTCTTTCTCCCAAACTTCTTAGTACAACAGAATGATCCCCATCTGCGCCAACTAATAATTGGGCTTGTATTTCAATTTGGGTGTTATTGTTTTTTGCAATAATGGTACTTTCTGATCCATTCCATGTAATTTTTTCAGCCTTGGTCCCCTGTAAAAAAGTAGCATAAGTTGGATTGATTTTTTTGACTAAAAAATTGTCAAAGTAGTTTCTTTTACTAAAGAAGAAAAATGGAAATATAGATTCATTGAGCTTTGGTGTATATTTTAACACCGCTTTCTTTTTTTCATTAATATGAATACATACACTGTTGCTTTGTGTAAAATTTTCGTTATTTAAAATTTCTCGTTCCACCAACCCCGGTTCCAGATTATTCAATACCCGCATCACTTTAAGATCTAATCCATCCCCACAAACTTTATCACGAGGGAATTCAGCCGCATCAATAATGACATGCGGTATCTTCATTTTTGATAAAAACAAAGAAGTAGTAGCGCCTGCAGGGCCAGCACCAATAATGCAGATAGCTGTTTTAATTTTTGTATCAGTAGAATTCATATTGTATTATTTTCCCCATTTAGCTACTTCCCAATAGGCATTTTTTCTTTTATTATCGGCATCAAATAAAAGAGGGTAATCTTTTCTGTTTTTTACCGGAAAATTATCAAGCCAACTGTGTTCATCAGATATATTCCAGAAAGTAACACTGCTTATGTATTGTTTGTATTTACGAAATAAATCAAAACAATTTTTATACACTGCAGCCTGCTTAATTTCTTTTTCATGCGTAAAAGAGGTAGCTGAATCTATGGTTTGCCTTTCTCTTGCCGAATGCTCCTTTGGATAGACCGATATATCTAATTCAGTTATTTGTAGGATTAAGCCAAGTTGACTAAAATCACTAAGTGTACTGTCCAATTGAGCATACGAAGGTTCATTAATGGCCCAATGGCCTTGTAATCCAACCCCATTGATGGGAACACCCTGTTCTTTCAAGTCTTTTACAAGTTTTATTATTTTGGCTCTTTTGATTGCGCTAATTTCGTTGTAATCATTGTAAAATAACAAAGCAGCTGGATCAGCTTCATGTGCATATTCAAATGCTTTTGCAATGTATTCATCCCCAGCTATTTGATACCAGGCTGAATTTCTAAAATACTCATTGGGCGCATCTGAAATAGCTTCATTCACTACGTCCCATGCATAAATTTTGCCTTTGTATCTACCTACCACCTCATTGATATGTTTCTTTAATCTTGCCAATAAAACTTCCTTTGTTACTTGTTTGCCCAAACTATCAATAAAAAACCATTTTGGCGCTTGTTGATGCCAACATAAATTATGCCCTCTAATTTTTAACTTATTGTTTATTGCAAATGCAAGAATACTATCCGCATCCTTCCAATTGTAACTATTTTCAGCTGGGTGGATAGGACCCATCTTCATTGAATTCTCGGCAGTAAGACTATTAAATTCATTTAAGATTAAACTAGCATTTTTATCTTTTATTGAATTGGCAGAGACGGCTACACCAATGTCAAAATAATCTTTATAGTAATCCTTTAGTCCAAAAACAGCAGTTTCAGTTGTAGCTTTTTTGACAACAGTGCATTGACTAAATATAAAAAGAATGGATAAAAAGAAAATAGTATTTTTCATAGCAAGTTTATTTCAAGATATCCTTGATAATCTTATAGTGATGATAGGTATGCACATATAAAAACCGAATGGTATCCTTTTTATTTAATTCGCCAAAAATAGGATGGGTGAAGTATTGATTTTTATGGGCCTTTAACAATGCTTCCAAATTTGTTCTTGTCAACTTGATATGATTCAATATGGATGCTGTGCTTTGGTCATTCGGAGGAACTGTAAAAGAAGGCGCTTTAGCCCTGCCTCTTGGAAATTGATTAATTAGTAATACCATAAAGGCTTTGAAACTAAATTTCTTTTTAAATATAGAAGGATTAGATTTTAGTACAGAACCAATCACGCTATCAATAACCAAACAACTATGCACTATATGCCAGCCCACATTCCCTTCAGAAATAGATGGATCTAATTTCGAAAAGTTAACAATTTGAGCTTCTAATTGGTTAAGTAAGTTGTTTACTTTATTCATTGATACTTAGTGTGCTAGATGCAATTAAATAACTACTATTTATAGCTTCTAAATTTATTTCTAAAATTATACAATAAGGAAACATTCCAATCAAAATCTACACTGCCAGCAACATTAGAACGAATTTCTTTGTTAATCATGGACATCAACACAAAAGGAGATTTTGCTTTTGCAAAAACTATATTTGATGTGAAATAATAGCCATCCTCTTTATCAGACTTTAAATAATAAACCTGAGGAGATATACTAAAGCTGTAATCTGAGAATAAAGGAATTTTATTAATCCCTGTACTAAAATTTACATAATGAATACTTTTTGGACCATCGTCTTGCAATCCGTGTCCGTTCAAATAATAAATACCAAAATTTAAATGGTCGTTTACTTTATAAGAAGGCACCACTTCTGTTGCAATAAAACGTCTAGCCTGGGTTATTTTCCAAGATTTTCCATCCTCAGTAATGGTGCGTAAACTAAAATTATAAGCAGGGTGAATACCTACATTTACTTTTAACTTCCCTTCAGTTTTTAATTTATAACGAAACCATAATATACCACCACCTTTGCGACCATCAAAAGTTAATCGAATATCTGGGTCGATACTAAACCTTCCACCTCTTGACAAGGAATAACTTAAATTAAACGCAGGTTGTTTTAAGGAAAAAGTTGGGATAATGGAAATGCCATTGTTTGTGATACCAATATTGCCACTTACATGGAATTCTTTGGTACTTGTATCTTGAGCAAAGCCAATCTGGGTAAATAAGAATAAAGAAATAATAGTAATGTTACTACGCATGTTCTGTCTAATTTTTAGCAAAGGTACAAGCTTATATATCAATATTTAAATATATTATAAATGTTCATTAAAATAAAAACTTACAATAGTTTGTAATAACTTTATTGATTAAAATAATTAATTTGATTCATCTTGTTTAATAAATAAAAAACGTTCAACCAAAGTTTTGTTTTCCTTTATTGAATTCCAAACAACTAAATGCTTTTTAGCAAAAATTTTAAATTGATGTGTGTAATTTTCACCAATCTTCCCAGTGCAATTATAAGTGGGTGGGCTCTTAGCTAGGTCCTTAGATACAATTTTCAAATTGTGTGTATTGGTCTTGCCTCCTAAAGAGGTCACAAAAATTACAGCACTATCATTGAATGTAATTGATGACCCTTCCGCATTAATTTTTTTCCCAAAATTGCTAATGATTTCAATAGAATATACTTCTTGTGCTGATAAAAAAGTAAAAGAAATCATCAGAACGGATGCAAAAATTATTTTTTTCATTCTTTATATTTTAACTTTTCAAGACCTATTTACTTCCTTTAAATGTTACATCAGTTAAAATCATCAAAGAAGCAGGTTTTTTCATTTCATCATTCTTAAATACCATGTAGAAATCGTGCAGCCCTTGGGTAGGCTTCACATCTATTAAGAAAGGTGAACCAAAACTCATAATAGAACCTCCTTTGTCTCCTATAAATTCAGACTTGCCTACTAATGGCCCATCCGGTTTATCTATATGCAATTCAATGTATCCCCCAGCAGCATTTAACTGCGCCTTAGGTGCCATGGCGATGGCAAGTACTTGAGCGATGCCTGTTAAATCAATGTCTTTTAAGGCGATATAAGCACCCGTATTGCCTGGGATCACAAATTTCATTCCACCGTAAGACATTTTATTCGCATTATCAAAAACTTCAAAACTAGCTGAATTAATTTTTGGATTTTTTAAAGTAAAGGTTTCTTCCGCCGAAATAGACGGTAAATTTTTAAAGCCTCTGTCTTTATAAGATGCTTTAAAGATAAACACACCGGCCCCTTTGTCATTGGCTGGCAATTTTAAGGTATAGGTACCCTTGGAAGGCAAATTGTTTGCTTTTGATTTTGGCGCTGCTAAGCTCAAAATATATTTAACCATTTCTGCAGCATCTGCTGCTGTTAATTGTGGATGCGCCGCCATAGGCACTTCTCCCCAATTGCCCCCGCCACCAGAAATGACCTTCTTCACTAATTTTTGATCGGCCCCTGCCTTATTCAAATACCTAGCAGATATATCATTCAAAGAAGGCCCCACAGATTTCTTATTAATACTATGGCATGATTTACAATCGCTCAATTGAATTAATTTTAATCCCTTTTCGTTACTAACCGATTCTTCTGCAGAGCGATGACCTTGTGCAATTTCTACTTTATCATAACCTTCTGCTAAATAGTCAATGTTCACTGCCACTTGATTTGATTTTATGCTGCCAGTTGTTGTTGAACCATCTTCTCTGTCATTAACATCCACTGAATAATTGTAGGTATTCCCATTAAAATAGAAAGATTTATTCTTGCCATCTAAATTGAATTTCAAAACAGGAGACTCATTGCCTGCAATCAATTCTAAAGCTTGAGAAGAACTCCCTCCTTTACCATCGCTTACTTTTAAACTCACTTTATATACGCCCGCTTTTGTGAAGTTTAAATGTACATCCTTGGTATGGTATACTTTTTTATACCCTTCTTTTGAACTTATTGTCCAATTGTATTGTACGCTATCTCCATCAGGATCAATGGTGCCTTGTGTTATGATATTAGAAGAAAAAGGCAAGCCTCCAGCTAATTGATCTGCATTGATTTTTACCAAAGGATTTCTGTTGCCCCCATTGTATTCGATTCTGATCAACCTTGCGTCATCATTTTGAGAAAACCAGCCTGTACCATATTCCAACATATACAAATCACCATTCTTGTCAAATTCCATATCCATTGGATTACTAAAACGATAGCTAGGCATAAACTTACTCATACTTATTAAATTGCCCTCTTTATCCAAAGAATTGACCATAATCCATCCACGCATCCAATCGTAAGAGAAAAATTTACCATCATAATATTTTGAAAAAGCCCTTGTTGCATTTTTAAAATCTTCTGCGTGATATACAGGGCCTGCCATAGCATTTCTTCCGCCATTGCCTACTAATGGGAATTCTTTTGAATCGGCATAAGGATACCAAATCATCGCTTTTTTTGCTGGTGGCAATTCCGTTAAACCAGTATTATTGGGCGATGTATTGATAGGCTTAGCTGCATCATACAAAAACTCAGTTTTTTTGGTGGTAAAATCATACTTCGAATAGGCTTTATTGTCTCCCACAAAATATGGCCAACCAAAATTACCTGCGGCCCTGGCTTGTCCAATTTCATCCTGACCAGCTGGTCCTCTTCCTGCACTATCATTGTTGGCATCAGGTCCTACTTCCCCCCAATACAAATAATTATTTTTTTGATCTATCGCTATTCTAAATGGATTTCTATGTCCCATCGTATAAATCTCAGGTCTTGTTTTTGGGGTACCTACAGGAAATAAATTATCCTTTGGTATTTCATAAGTTCCATCCGCCTTTGGTATAATTCTTATGATTTTACCTCTTAAATCATTGGTATTGGAAGATGATTTTTGTGCATCCCAAGGCGCTCTTCCTTCTCTTTCATCAATTGGATTGAATCCATCAGAACCATGTGGATTAGAATTGTCTCCAGTAGATAAATACAAATAACCCTTATTGTCAAATGCGATTGAACCAGCGGTATGGCAGCATTGCTCTCTTTGGGTAGCAACGGTCAAGATCACTATTTTAGATTTTAAATCTAACTCATCTCCTACCATGGTATACCTAGTAAGAATATTGGCAGATTGATTGGGATCGGAATAGTATAAATAGATCCAATGATTTTTTGAGAAATTAGGATCCTTGTTTAAACCCAACATCCCATCCTCTGCCTCAGCAATCTTCCCGTCCTTATCTTTGTACTTTGTACTTACAGGGATATTAGCGATGGTTTTTAATTTCTTTGATGCTAAATTGTATAAACGAACCGCTCCATGTCTTTCTATGAATAATACTCTTCCATCATTAAGTACTGTTAATTCCATGGGCTCATTTAATTTTTCTTCCAATATCACTTTTGTAAAACGATTTTCTTCAGGCTTCACCTTTGAATAATCCAAGACTACTGGCGCCTCCCCTTTCATTACATAGTTCAAACCCGCCCAAACATGATTCAAAAACAATTCATTGGTGAAGGTTTCATTGGTATGTCCCATTGCTGTATAAAATGCTCTCCCCCCATCGAATTCATGGTACCAGCTCATTGGATGGTAATTGCCATTTTTACCCCCTTGGTAAGACTTTTCATCGATGGTCAATAAAACCTTAACGTTTGGATTTAAATTTTTAAAACTATAAAACTCATCTACTTTTTCGAAGGTATCCGGCATACCCTTCGTGGCCCAATGGTTTTTTTCGACTACTGTAAATTTTCCATTTTGAATATTGTTAACGGGATGGTCTAAGAAATACCCCCCTACTAAACTACCATACCAGGGCCATTGATACTCACAATCTGCCGCTGCATGAATACCCAAGAAACCACCCCCTGCTTGAATGTATCTTTCAAACACATTTTGCTGATCCTCATTTAAAATATCGCCAGTGGTACTTAAAAAAGTAATGGCATTGTATTTTTTTAAGTTTGATTCTGAAAAAACGCTCGCATCTTCTGAAAAATCTACTGCAAAGCCTTTTGCCTTAGCCATTTTTTCAAAGGCCAATTTACCTGCTGCAATAGATTCATGTCTAAACTCCGCGGTTTTTGAAAACACCAACACCCTTAAATTTTGCGCATACAATGCTTGATGCATGAAAAGAATACATGCGAAAAAGAAAACTACTTTTTTCATTTTTATTTTTTAGCTGATTATATTATTTGGAGGACTTAGGTTCTTCTATCACTCTCTCCCCTTCTGCTTCAAACATGCTCATCAATGAAGCGGTAATATGGTTTTCGTCCTTTTTTGTTACAATTACATTCACATCATAGCCGCCTGCAGAAAAATAGACAGTTACATTATCTGCATTCAACTCAATTTTGTCAATACCGGCAATTTTATTTCCTGCTCCATCATACACTGTTCCAGTCAAAACACTGTCTTTTTTCTCTATGCCAAAAACCATTTTGCCATCACCTTGTGGCAACCCTTTAAATTGCATGGCCCATTTGCCTAAATAAAATTCAGCTGGTACAGTTGCTGTTTGCGCCTTGGCTCCGATGGTAAATAAAACACATACAGAAGCAATAAGAATGTTTTTAAAAAATTTCATAACGATAATTTAGATTTAGTTTTAAATAGCAATAATTACTAAAAAATAAATATAAGCAATAACTTAAATAAAATTTAAGAATTATGACCTGTGGAAAATTTAAGCCTTTTGTTTAAACAACCTATTTAAGTATTTTGATGCTTAAATCATACAAGGAATAAGGACTTAGCCCCTCAATACTAACTTCTGTTAGATCAACCGATATTGCAGCTGATTAGCTTGCATTATAGTAGCCTTATTTAAGCTCATAAAAATCAAGTATCTTTGACAATATTCAACGACTATAAAACATCAACCAATGCAAGCTCAAAATTTTAAAAACCATGCCATAATGGTTCCTGGATACCATTATGTTACACTAACAGCCATTCTTATTTTTCTGATTGCCTCAGTCAACTATTTCATTCAATGCACTGCAGAAAATAAATATCTAGGTGCAATCTTATGCTTGCTTTCTGTGATACTTGTTTTAATTGCCTGGTATTTACGTGGCTTTGCATTAAAAGCACAGGACAGAGCCATTCGTGCCGAAGAAAATTTTAGATATTTTATTGCAACAGGCAAAACTTTGCCAAAAGAATTACGCATGAGCCAAATTATAGCCTTGCGTTTTGCTTCCGATGAAGAATTTATTGCCTTAGCAGCGAAAGCAAATACAGAAAATTTATCCAACAAAGAAATTAAGCTTTTAATTAAAAATTGGAAGGCCGACCACGACAGAGCCTAATAATTTTCGATCCTAAAACTTTAAGGTATAACCTATAATAGGTAGCGCCAAACGAAAATCATCAAAACGCATGGACACTATTCCAAAATCCCAACTTGAAGAGGGTTTGATGTTTCTAAAAGTGGCTATATATATATAGTTGGTACTTTCGGTGGTATTATTCAATAAATAAGCTTCTCCCTGAAAAACCCAATTGCGTGCAATTCTTTTCATACCCGCCATATAACTAGTTGGTTTAGGCGCCCATCCATAATCACTAATATTGGCCCAGCCTCCTCCTGCACTGATATTGGCTTCGGAATCTCCATAGGTATAAACTAAAAAAGGCAAGGAAGCTGATGGCATTCCTCCACCCATTTTAGAATGAAAAAGCGCAATCAAAGCACCCACTGCTATATGAGATTTTTCGTTGATTTTAAAAGAATATTTTACATTGGGTAAGAGTACTAAATTACCAGATAAAGAAGTAAATAAAAAGCCGCCTACCCCCATCGATAAATTTTCAGTGACCCCAAATTGAATGGTATTGTATTCAAATGATACATTGTTCCAATACAGTTCCCCTTTAGTTTGAGGCAAGGCAGAAGGACCAAACAAATACCTACTGTAATGTGGGTTAGAAAAAGTCCCATCTTTATTCAAATGAATTTCCTTTATTTTAGAAACATTTTTTTTACTGATACGATCTACCCCAATAGCTGGATTGTTGATGTAGTAATAATCGGCCGTGGTACTGTCCAATCTTCCACTTCTATTAGTGCCATCTTTGATTTCAAACACATAGGTATAGCCAGGTAACAATAATTTACCCGTTTGTGCGAATAATGATGAACCAGTAAATAATAAAATTACTACCGTCAATAAAGTTATTGTCTTTTTCATAATAGAATTTGAATATAAGGTAAGATTTATTTTAATTATATATATGTTAAAAAAATACCTTACTGAAAATCAATCCAGTAAGGTATCTAAAATTGCATTTTTGAAAGCTATTACCCTGCTATTCCCAAAGGAGAGAAGTATAAAAATACGGCTACTACTATAACAATGGCTATACTTGACAACCAAACATCTACCGAATTCCAGCTTGCTCTTGAAGCAGCTTTATCGGCACTAACGGTGGTGGCAAAAGTGAGACCATTCAATTGCTCTTCCGATGGCTTCTCTGTAAATAAGCTGACTATAATTAACAGAGCAATAGAGAATAAGAACAAGATGATACAGAAGTATAAGAAATTAATGGTGGCAAAACTATAGGCAAATCCAGTCAATGAACTTCTGTTCAACTCTAAAATAATTCTTATCATGCCTATTAAGAAACCTACCACAAGGGCAGTAAAGGCACCTTTTGAATTGATTCTTTTAGAGAATACCCCCAGTAAGAATACCGCAGCAATAGGTGGGGCTAAATAGGATTGAACACTTTGTAAATATTCATACAATACCCCAGATATTTTTGACATTAAAGGAATCCATATCATACCTAGAATGACCACTACCACTGTAGTAATACGACCCACTTTCACCAATTCTTTATTACCTGCCGCTGGCTTGATTTTTTGATAAATATCCATGGTAAATAAAGTAGCGCATGCGTTGTACACAGAGGCTAAAGAACTCATCAATGCCGCCAATAAACCTCCTGCCAATAAACCTCTCAAACCTGTTGGCAATAAATCACGTACCAAGGTGGGAAATGCTTGATTGGCATCGGTCAAATGTAATTTGCCTTGTTGTGATAAGGAAAAAGCAATTAAACCTGGAATCAAGAAAATGAAAAATGGAATTAATTTTAAATAAGCAGCAAATATAGTTCCACGACGTGCTTGTTTTTCGTCACGACCTGCCAAACATCTTTGTACAATATGCTGATCGGTACACCAATACCATATACCCACAATGGGGGAGGCAAATAGTATCCCCGCCCATGGAAAGTTAGGATCACTTAATGGAGGAAACATGTTTAATTTTTCTTTTGGTATAGAAGCCATTAAACTATTCCATCCACCTACAGCATGTAAACCATAAAATAAAAGCACTGCAGAACCTGCCAATAAGACCATGGCTTGAATGGCTTCGGTATACATTACCGCATGCAAACCACCAAATACAGTATACACACCTGTTACAATGACTAATATGATGGCCGCGGTCCAAAAATCTACACTTGGGAAAAAGATAGTAATCACGGTAGCTGCTGCAAAAATAGTCACAGAGGCCTTGGTGATGATATAACTTAACAACTGAATAACGGACAAAAGAATACGAGACTTGGCATTGAATCTTCTTTCTAAAAATTCAGGCATGGTATAGACCATGCTTCTCATATAAAAAGGTACAAACACCCAACCAAGGGTAAGAATAATCCATGAGTGCAATTCATAATGCCCCATTACTACTCCAGAACTAGCGGCAGTACCGGCTAAACCTACGATATGTTCTGAACCAACATTGGAGGCTAAAATAGAGGCCCCGATCACAAACCATCCTAAATTTCGATTGGCTAAAAAATAATCGGATGGAGATTCCTTACTTTTTCGGATAGACCAAACTGATACGGCTGCAATAACAGCTAAATACAAAACAATAAACAACCAATCAATAGGTCCTAATAAATGTTCCATAAGCTAATTTGTTAAATTAAAATTTATGGAATATACAAACTTTTTCTAACTCCTACTTTTTCTTATACCTTATTTTTACCTTGGTCACTCCATCTCCTATCATCCCTAAGTCTTTGGCTGCGGTTTTAGTTAGGTCTATGATTCTACCTTTTACAAAGGGACCTCGATCATTGATCCTTACTACAATGGATTGATTATTTTTGAGGTTGGTCACTTCCACCTTGGTGCCAAAGGGAAGTGTTTTATGCGCACCGGTATTTTTACTATGTCTAAAAACTTCTCCATTAGCAGTCGTTCTTCCTTCATAATAGTCTGCATAAAAAGAAGCCATTCCTTTTTGGGTACTATAACCACAACCTGCTAATAGCACTATGGCAAATAAAGAAAAACAAATACGCTTAACCATAGTTAGATATTAAATTGAAGCAAGGGGTTGCTCAATCGCCAATTAATTATTCTTCGAATCCAAAATAACAGGCGTCTTGCCTCCCCCCATAATAATTACTTTAGCATTTGGAGAAGTGATTAATCCTTTCATAATTTGAATTTGCTCATATTGCAATTGCTTATCCCCTAAGCCAGAACTAATAATTTTTTGGTAATCAGCAATACCTTGCGCCTCCACCCTTTTACGCTCTGCCTCTTGTTTTTCTTTTTGTAATACAAACTGCATTTTTTGTGCATCTTGTTCCGCCTTGATTTTATCTTCAATTGAAGCTTTCACTGTTGCTGGTAAAACAATGTTACGCACCAATAATTGCTCTAATACCAAGCCACGAATTTTTAAATTTTCTTCGATGGTTTTAAAAATTCTACTTTGAAATTCATCTCTTTTTACAGAATACAAATCCACTGCAGTATAATAAACAGCATTATCTCTTATTTTTGTTCTGGTGATAGGACGAACAATGACATTCTTAAAATCATAGCCAATCTCTCTAACAATTTTAGGCGCTTCTGAAGATTGTACACGATATAAAACCGTTAAATCAATCACTACTTCTAAACCATCTGCTGTTAAAACACGAATGGCATCATCTCCTGCCATTTCACCTTCAGTATGCACTCCACTCATGGTATAGTTTTGAGTTCTTACATCAATGGTGTTCACATTCACCAAAGGATTGACAAAATTCAATCCACTGGTAATGACATCGTCTTGCACTTTTCCAAACATTGATTTTACCCCAATTTGTCCAGCATCAATTTGCTTGATACAAGAAGTAAGTACCCCTATGACCATCACTACGATACCGATACTTCTAATAGTTCCTTTAGGTATGGCCACCCCTAAATTGAGATTTTGTACAGCGCCTGCTGCAAAAAATATAATAAGGCCTAGAATAATGAATAACATAAAAAATTTATTTAAGTGAGTGTTTTCTACCCTATAAAAGTACAGCTAATTTGGCAGCTAAACATTGTCGCCTAGGCCTCATTTTAGGTCTGCCGCTGGTAAAAAGATTCCTAGAATTTGACTTATTTTGGATAAATTAGTAGTCTAATAACCACCAATATGAAAAAAACAAGTTTTGTACTAGGCTTAGGTCTATTATTTCTAGGCAATAGCCTTCATGCACAAACCAAACCAGAATGGAATGCGGTTTTTAACAAAATCAATACAGAGGTTTCCAAAAATTCAAATGCGTATAATTCGCTTAAAATTTCATCCGAAACCATTGGGCATCGTTTAACAGGGTCTGAAAATGGAAAAAAGGCCGAGCAATTTGCTTATGATTTATTAAAATCCTATGGCTTTACCAATTTGCGCTTTGAACCCTTCGAAGTAGAAAGTTGGAGCAGGGGCAAAATTAATGTAACCGTGGGTTCTACTTTGCAAGATCAACACAATATAAAATCTGTTACTTTGGCACATTCTCCTGTAAAAGCAGAAGTGAATTTAGAAGTGGTAGATATGGGCAATGGCGTTGAAGATGATTATTTAGCCAACCCAGATAAAGTAAAAGGAAAAATTGCTTTGGTATTTTTAGGGGTACTTCCTAATTCTAAAGCAGGCACTCCTTCCTTACACCGTTCTGAAAAAACAGCATTGGCCACAAAATATGGCGCCAAAGGCATGATGCTCATTAATACTGCACCCAAAGGTGTATTGTTAACTGGTACTGCTTCAGTTACTGGAAAACTAATTCCTATTCCTGCTGTTTGTGTGGGTAGAGAAGATGGACTTGCATTAAGAGAACAACTTACGAAAGGAAAATTATACAGTCATATTACGATGAATAATTTTTCTGGTATGATTAAAGCACGTAATGTGGTAGCCACCATTCCTGGAAAATCCATTCCTACTGAAAAAATTGTGATTGGCGGACATTTGGATAGCTGGGATTTAGCCACTGGTGCTATTGATAATGGAATTGGTTCTTTTTCTGTTTTAGACATGGCCCGAACTTTTATTAAATTAAAATTGAATCCTGCCAGAACCGTTGAATTTGTCATGTTTATGGGAGAAGAAGAAGGTTTGTTGGGTTCAAGAGCCTATGTAAAAGATGCTATTAAAAATAAAACCATTGATCAAATCAGGTACATGTTGAACTACGACATGACCTTTGATCCCAAAGGTTATTCCACTAGTGCCGAAGACAGCAAAGATTTAATTAGTGGTATTGGTGCCATTGCAAAAAGCATTGATACTTCTTTTACCAATATGTTTAGAGTAGGTGCTGGCTTACACAGCGACAATCAACCCTTTATGTTGCAAGGGGTGCCTACAGGTGGCGGTGCAGGTGGTGGCCTTCCTAAAAATGCAGGCCCTTGCTACCATGCTGATTGTGATGTATTTAGTTTAGTAGAAGAAAATGGTATGAAAAACACCGTTCGTTTTGGATCGATGTTATTGTATGGCATTGCAGATGCTACTGAAATCAAATCCAAACATTTTACAGATGAAGAAACCAAAAACTTCTTAATCAAGAATAACTTAAAAGAGCCCTTGATCATTGCTGGCGAATGGCGTTGGAAAGATTAGCCTTCCTATTCTTTTAAAAATAATTTACTATAAAAAAAGCTCCTCGAAATAAGAGGAGCTTTTTTATTTCGCTTAATTTTTTAACTGACTAGTTAGCCAATTTTTATTTTTTGGATACCACTATGCAATCGAATTGTCTTACCACTCCAAATAAAAGTCCCCTTGGTGTTTCTAGGTAAATTAATTTCAGCTTCTACCCCATTGTTCTTTTGCTTAGTAATTTCCACTTGGATACTACCACCTGGATGTGGCATACTCGCTTTCACATGATTTAATTCCCCTAAGGCTGGCTCTATTTTAATAGAAGTAAAACCAGGTGCTGCAGGCGTGATACCACAAATGGTAGCAAAGAAATCATAATTGGGACTTGCACTCCATGCATGACAATCGGATCTAGTCGGATCTGGTTGTTCTGCAAAAGTGGTTAAGCCATTGGCAATCATCTCCCTCCATGGTTTCAATTCTTTATAATAACGATTGGCCATACCTGCTTTTTTCAAAGCTAAATTCAAATAAAAACGATAATAAAAAGTAGCTTGGCTTAAACTAGTATCCCTCAATACATTTTCCATGACTAATTTTTGTTTGCTTTGAGGTATCGCTCCTGTCAAAACCCCCATGATACTAGCATGTTGACTATAACTATTTTTTAAAGGTGTATTGGCCATTAAATTTTTCTTGACATCAAAACAACTGGCATAAGTGGCTGCACTTAATTTACTAGCCAAGGCCGCATAATGATTAGCCCTTTCTGTTTTACCAAATTGTTTAAATAAAGTAGCGGCTTGTTGTAAAGTAGCAATGTATTGCAAGGTAATGACTGAAGAATTTCCATCCGTAGCTCCATCTGGTATACCACCATCAAAGGCCAAATTCCAATCTACAAATCCCCACCATTTCATTGGGCCTAAAATATTTTTCTTTGGATCTAAGTGTTTTTCATACCAATCCAAGGCCCCAGTAATAGGCACCATGAACTGATCAAGAAAGGCATCGTCTTTTTGATACATCCAATAATCATAGACCATCGATACCCAATACAAAGAAAAAGGTGGTATCACTTGCATACGACTGCTTGGATAACGCCCTTGTGTTAAGCCTTCGGGTACTCTAGAATGATAAAAATCTAAAATGGCTTTGCGCATCAATCGGTCATCTCCAGTCACATACAAAGAAATCAAAGATTGTATGCGGGTATCCCCTTCGTATTGCAATTGCTCATAGTAAGGACAATCAAAATAAGTTTCACCTGCACACAATTGCGCTGTTCTCCAACCTACTTCCCAAATTTTCTGCATCGTTGAATCATTGCTTTCAAATTTTGCTTTTACTTGAAAAGGATAGCCCGTGGCCATTCCATAAAAATTTTCAATTTCAATAGGATCGTCTTTTAAAGTAATGTCTACTTGCACATAGCGATAGGTTCGCATCCACAAAGGCCTGAAAGTTCTATGACTAGTACCATCTGCAATAAACACATCATAATTCCCTTTAATGGTTTTGCCCTCTATTACCGATCGATTGCCTTTTATGCCCTTCGCATCAAATAAAGATTCTGCGTAAGTTATTTTAATGATGGCATCCTTACCTCCACTAATGACCATGGTGGGATAAGCCACTGTATTGTAAGTTTGATCATACAATAAACTAATGGTTTTACCTGTAGTCAAAGGCTTATTGGCGTTCAATAAAGTATTAGTAATAGTATTTTTGCTTATGATCAGTGGGGCATTATTATTTATAAAGATGGTATTGGCTAATTCTCCATTTATTTTTTTAAGCGTGTTAATGTTTTGTTTCCTTTCAAACATGGGTGGTATGATGCTTGGCAGCAAGGACCATAAATTGTCTGTTCCATAACCTACAGAGGCTGGACTTGAAATGTTTACTGCATTAGTCCAAGTACGATCGTCATAATTGTTTTGCTCCCAACCCCATGGATATTTATTGGCCGCCACACTGTCTCCAGGCCCCACCACCATGTAGGTTTGCAATACCTGGCCATTGTTGATAGAACAAGGACTATAGGCCTCATTGATTAACACCTTCCAATTTTTATTGGTATTGACTATTTTTTCGGCATCACCATTGCCTTGCAATAAAAATGCAGTTTGATTGGAAATTTGTGCAACAGGGGCATACACGCCCATGTTCCATACTTGTGCTGCAATGGTATTTTTCCCTTTGACTAAATAAGGGGCAATATCATAGGTCTCATAATACCAATTGTACAAATCGCCTCTTGCTGGTCCATTGCCAATGGATTGTCCATTGACAAATAATCGGTAACGATTGTCAGCAGATACATTAACAATAAAAGTTTTGGGTATTTCATTTAATTCAAATGAATTTCTAAAATGATAGATCCCATATTCTTTGGCTTGTGCGTTGGGCGCCGCAATCCATTGTGCAGTCCAATTATTTTTTAACAGGTTAGGATTAACCCAGGTGCTGTTTTGCGCCCAAACAAATGTGGTAACCAACAATAAAGTAATTGTCAATATTTTTTTCATAGCAAGCGAATTAGATAATGAATTTACTCATTTTCTCTTCATTATTGAAAAAAAAGAGGGCCCCATAGAAATGGAGCCCTGATTAACGATTGCTTGCTTAAAACCAATAAACCTGAAACTATTAAAACTTATAAATCGCAGCAAGTAAGAAATTACCTGCAAATGGATTTAAGTTATTGTTGTTGTTAAAGAAAATTTTATCTTTCGCATTGTCAAACCTTATTTCAGGTATCAATGTGAACTTATCAAAATGTATGTTGGCTGATAAAGTATTTTGGAAGATGGAAGTGCCTACGCCAGCAGCATTTTTAGAATCATCAAAATATTCTGATCTCCAAGTAAATCCAAATTTTGCGCTTGGATCATAATTTACATAGAATGCATTGCTTGTCCAACTAGCTCCTGAAATATTACAAACCGTTCCATCATAATTAATGGCCACTTGACTAGACACCACTCCATTTAATACTAGATCAACTTGAGATTTGCTTTTACCCCCTTGATAATTCAAGAATGCTTTCAGCCTATCATTTTTTGTTCCAGTACTAAATTGAGCAATGATCATCTTATTGGGGGAAGAAGAACTTACGAAATCGGTAGGTTGAGCTACACCAATCATCATGGCCGACTTACCAGCTAAGGCAATGTCTGCTCTTACTCCTGTATGAAAGAAAGGTCCATAGGAGAAACCGTAACTCATACTATAGTTTCTATTGGAATAGGTATCTAACAATTCATAACCCACATGGGTGGCCCACTTACCTGCAGTAAACTTCACTGTTGAATTAGGTGCATAACTAATAAAAGCTTGTTTGAAGCTTGTAGCTACTCCATTGTCATTGTAGGAGAATTCTTCAGCTCTTTTTCCAACGCCTAAATCAAGCGTGGCACTAAAATTGCCCAATACTTGATCTAATTTAACTGAAGCCATCCCTATTTGGAAGGTATTGCTTGAATTGGTAAAGCTTGTCTTATTGTTTTCTGGCTTACCTGCAAAATCACTTTTATAATAACCATCCACATAATAGGTAAATGTAGTAGAATGATTAGGAGCCGAACTAGCTTCCTTAGTACTGTCCACTTGGGCTATAGCTTGAAAGGAACTAACAAGTACTAATAATAATGAAATTGATTTTTTCATAGGGATTGGTTTTTATTTTGTATTATGTTTATTTATATATGTTATATTACCTAATTATTTATACTTTTTTTCAAAATTTGTAACCTAATTTTATTTTACTTTTTTACTTTTTTATATTTATTCATTGATTATCAATACTTTAAATTATATATCAACATATTGTATTTTTTTATTATGTTGATATTTAATGCTAAATTATACTTTTTATTCAAAATTAAACTAGTTTATTTCATATTTTTATTTTTATAATGTTTATAATTGTATACTGTTTAACTTAATATTTTAAGTACTGTTGAATTATTAAACGAAATTATACTTAGCAAGTACCCTAAATAGCTAAATATCAGTTATATAGTAGAAAAATATTGTATCTTGAGGATATCTACTTTTTTTAGTGCTTATGCCCAATACTGAAAATAATGCCGTTGGCAATGATATTAAATTCGAAGCCCTGTTCAATTCCGCTTCAATGGCTATTATCGTAGTAGATAAAAATGGTGTAATTGTAATGGCCAACCCATTAGCCAACAACTTATTTGCTTACAATGACAATAGTATGGTTGGAGAAGTATTAGAAAAGCTCATCCCTCAACGTTATCATCACAAACATGTTGGCTACCGTGATCATTATATTGAGCAACCCAAGGCCAGGACCATGGGACTGGGCATGACCCTTTCTGCACAGAAAAAAGACGGTACCGAATTTCCTGTTGAAATTAGTTTAGGACAATTTAAAAATGGCGACGAGCAATTTGCTATTGCTTACATTGCTGATATTTCCAAAAGAAAATTAAACGAAGAGAAAATTTTATTGCAACAAGCAGAAATGGAATTGGTAAATGAGGAAATGAAAAAACTGAATGCCAACTTAGAAGCTACCGTTAATTCAAGAACCAATGAATTGCAGCTCACATTGAATGCTTTAAAAGCTTCTAAAGAAGAATTGACGCTATCCTTAGAAAAAGAAAAAGAGGTCAATGACTTAAAGTCGAGATTCGTTTCCATGGCTTCCCATGAGTTTAGGACACCTTTAAGCACCATCTTGTCTTCCATCTCCCTACTTTCTAAATACATCAGTACCGAAGAACAATATAAAAGAGACAAACATATTGACAGGATCAAATCCTCAGTTAAAACACTAACAGATATTTTAAATGAGTTTTTATCCTTGGGCAGAATTGAAGAAGGCAAGGTAGATATAAAATCAGAAGAATTTGATATTAGTGAATTCTTCAAGGACCTAATCAATGAAATGAGTGTCTTACTTAAGCCTGGACAAAATTTTCAGTTCAAGCATTTGGGACAAACCCATACGTATACAGATAGCCACTTACTCAAGCATGTCATGATTAACCTAATTTCTAATGCTATCAAATTTTCACCAGAAAATTCAATTATTAGCATAGAAGCAGAAGTAAGTGCTAATACTGCCCAGCTCAAAATTTCAGACAATGGCATTGGGATTCCCGTGGCTGATCAAGTACACTTATTTGAACGTTTTTTCAGAGCCACCAATGTCACAAATATTCAAGGCACTGGCCTTGGTTTACATATTGTTGGTAGATATATAGAAATTTTAAAAGGTACCATAAAATACCATAGCGAATTTGAAAAAGGTAGCACCTTTGAAATTGTACTACCTACTAAAATGATCAATGATTTTGAATAAATTAATATACTACTTATGGAAAAGATTTTACTGATCGAAGACAATGAAGCGCTAAGAGAAAATACCGCTGAAATTTTAACATTGGCCAATTATGAAGTGAGCACTGCCGAAAATGGTAAAATTGGTGTTGAAATGGCCATGGCTAACCCACCCGATTTAATTGTATGTGATATTATGATGCCTGTCCTGGATGGTTATGGTGTATTTCAAATTTTAAGTAAAAACCCAGACCTCCAACATATCCCCTTTATCTTTCTAAGTGCCAAAAGCGAAAGAAACGATTTACGCAAAGGCATGGAGATGGGCGCTGACGATTATATTACCAAACCATTCTCTGATGCTGAATTAATCAATGCCATAAGGGCACGTATTGAAAAAGTTAAAATACATCAAAATGCAGGAGGCAGGGGCATTGAAGCATGGTATCAAATCATTTCAGAACTAGGCAATAAAGATGAAATGTACAAGGCCTTAGAAAATCATGATGTGATTGATTACAAGAAAAAACAAATCATTTATTCCGAAGGCCAACATCCTAATAAATTGTATTACATCGAAACAGGTAAAATAAAAGTATACAAAACAAGCGATGGAGGCAAGGAATTAATTACTAGCCTCCTGTCTCCAGGAGACTTTTTTGGCCACATCCCTTTAATTGAAAATGCAGTATATGAAGAATTTGCAGAGACATTAGAGGAATCATCTATCAGAGTCATTCCAAGAAAAGAATTTGAACACCTGTTGACCCATAACCAAGAAGTTGCTTTGAAAGTAATCAAACTACTCGCGAATAACATTACAGAAAAAGAACAACAATTGGTCGCCTTGGCCTACCATAGTTTAAGAAAAAGAGTGGCAGATGCCTTGCTTACCTTAAAAAAGAAGTACGCTAAAGAATCTGATGGAGCACATTTTTCAATATCAATATCAAGAGAAGACTTGGCTAATATTGCCGGGACTGCCACAGAAAGCTTAATCAGGACTTTGAGTGATTTTAAAACAGAAAAATTAATTGAAATTAAAGAGGGTAAAATTGCAATTCTAGACGAAAAGAAATTAGCAAATTTATTTAATTAAACTTTTAAAGTACCTTAAAACAAAGCAGCCTCAAATCTTTCATTGACATCATTCTTCCATGTCATGAATTGGGTTTCTAAATACACCACTTGCTGTTTGAATTTTTTAAAATCATGTACCAAACTTATATCTACTATATTATTGGTAGATTTTGTCAACTTTGTCTTATTTTTTAATAAAATAATATCACTTCTTAATAATTTAATAGCGGTTTCTCTATTGATTATTTGCAATTGCAAATCTTCGGCCCATTCAATAAAATCATGCAAGACCATATTTTCCAATAGACTGCTCAGCTTTCTTTTAATAAAAGCCTGCTCATCTTGGATAAAGTCCAAGGACCTTATCAATGATTCTATTTCCTGTACCACAATTTCTTTGTTCATAGCTTACTAATTATGACAATGTAATGCATTGGTCCCCATACCTGTATTTGGACTTAAATAAGGAATGCCTAAATTCAAACCTCTTAGAATAAGCAATAAGCCCATACTAAAAATAAATACCGGCAACAATGATTGAACTTGTTGTCTAAATCTTATTCCGAAATACTGCCCTCCCATGGCCACTAGGATCAATGCCGGCACAGTGCCCATTCCAAAAAAAGCCATCAAATAACCTCCATGTAAAACATTTTGCGTGGCCAATGCCGATGTTAAAGCCAAGTAGACCATTCCACAGGGCAATAAGCCATTTAAAAATCCAATCAAATAAAATGCAAGCTTGTTTTTGTGTTTAAACAAAATTCCTAATTGTTTGGTAATACGGTTGTATAAAAAATTAAAATGCAAAAAGACGCCCTTCTGCTTTGGCTTGAGGACAAAAACATAGCCTACATATACAAGCATCAACACGCCTATCAATATGGAAATATTTTCTTGTACCCCAAACAAAGGCAACTGACTTCCAAACAAACCTAATAACAAACCCAATACACTATAACTACTAATTTTTCCAAAATGATATAGGAACAATACCCCCCATTTTTGAAGATTGGATTTTTGAGCCATGGGCAAGGCCAATACCAAAGGGCCGCACATACCAATACAATGAACACTGCCTAGCAGGCCCATTAAAAATCCAATTTCAAAAATAGTATTTATGCTCATTTTATATTTTTACTTTTTGTTCAAAATAATAAGCAAGCCCCTTATTTTCTAAAGAAAGTTTTAAGGTATAATTGCCCTTGTTTGTACTTAGTAGCTCCATCTCAAAACGCCCATTATTGATCTTAACTTTTTTTACTCTATCATTTTTAGCATCTGCCACACAGTATAAATGCGCCTCTGCGTCCATTTGCTCTTTATCAAATAGGGCAGGCAATTGGATGTATAGTTTTCCATTCGCTTGAGTGATTGTCAATTCCCCACCCGAATCGTTGGCTCTTTTGGTGGCCTCAATCACCGACTGGTATTTTAACTCGGCTCCATAATAGTCTTCTTGAACTAAATCAAATTTTTGCTGTGAAGACTTATAAGCAAGTGTCAATATCCCTATTACAAACAAGCCATAGACTATTAAAATTTTATGCCCCCAATTGATTTTCATTATTATATATTTAAATAGTTGGTCCTAAAAAGAGTACAGACAATTCGTCCATTTGTTTCCCATTTTCATAAATGCCAATTTTTACTTTTGTTTTTCTTGCTTTTAATTGTTCATTTTTTAAGGTGATGAAAAAACTGGTTTGGAAATAAGACTCTTTGGGCACATTTACCGGATTAATTTGTTTTATTTCTCCTTCCATATTCTCCAATTTCAAATCCAAGTGAATATTTTTTCTAGTCTTATTCACAAGTTTGATATTGTACAAGTTGCTTATCTTATCATTGTTCAAAAGTTGATAGGTCTGGCCAGGTGTCCTTAATATCCTAGCAGCCACATCTGCCCTGGTGATTAACAAGATGGCTAAAAAAGAAAGCAACAAAGTCAATACCATGGTGTATAATTTTAACCTCCAGGTATATGTCGTTTTTTCTTTATTGACAATCCCATTTTCAGAAGCATACCTAATTAAACCCTTGGGTTTGTCAATATGATCCATAATTTCATCACAGGCATCTATACAGGCGGTGCAATTCACACATTCTAACTGTGTACCATTTCTAATATCTATACCTGTTGGACAAACTCGAACACAGGCATGACAATTGACACAATCTCCATGGCTGGAACTGGCATCTAATTTTCCTCTAGGTTCACCTCTTATATAATCATAAGCAACCAATATTGAATTTCGATCCAATAATACCCCTTGTAATCGACCATAGGGACAAACAATAATACAGGCCTGTTCTCTAAACCAATAATACACAAAGAAAAAAACCAAGGTAAAAATAACTAACGCACTGAATGTTCCAAAATGAATAAAGATTCCTTCTTTAATCAATACCCCCACTTCATCTATACCTATGATGTAACCAAGAAAAAAATTCGCAATCAAAAAGGATAATAAAAAAAACACAACCATTTTTACGCCCCTTTTTACTATCTTCTCTGTATTCCAAGGCATGGCTTTGAGCTTTTTTTGCTGTGTAGCATCCCCATCAATGAAGTATTCAATTTTTCTAAACACCATTTCCATAAAAATGGTTTGCGGGCAGGCCCACCCACACCAAATTCTTCCAAAAGCCACCGTAAATAGAATAACAAATACAATAAAAGTTAACAAGCCAATCGCAAATATGAAAAAATCTTGTGGCCAGAATATTTTACTAAAAAAAATAAACTTCCTTTCCAACACATTAAACAAAAACATGGGCTCGCCCTCTATTTTTATAAAGGGTAAAGTAAAAAACAACACCAAATAGAAATAACTAAAATAAGAACGTAAGTTATACAGCCTACCCTGCGGTTTCTGCGGATTTACATAATTTCTATTCCCTTCTTTACTTATAGTTGATACCGAATCTCTAAATGTTTGATCTAATAATCCTTGCTTATAATTCACAATACTTTCGGAATCGGTATTATTTATTGGTTCCATTTATTTTTTTGTTGCAGCACTGTCTACAGGAGCGGCTGCTAGTTCTTTATAGATATCTCCTTGTGGTGCTTTTGGGTTTGGCGGATTTGTTCCTCTCAATGTTCTAATATAAGTGGCTAATTGTTGCATCTGAACAGGAGAATAGTTGGTCTGCCATGATTGCATCCCTTTATCTGGATAACCATATTTAATAGTTTTAAAAATATCTTTAATGCCCCCTCCATGTATCCAATATTCATCTGTTAAGTTAGGACCCACCAATCCTTGGCCTTCAGCCAAATGACAAGGCACACAGGTTTTTGCAAATAGCTCCTTCCCTGCAGCTGCCCCTGCTGCATCTAATTGAGTAACAGAATTCTCATCCACATTTTCTTTAGCAGAAGCCAAATAAGCATCGGTTTGAATTTTTGCAGCGGTCATCTCTGCCGTATATTCCTCCGTAGGATTCATGCCTGTATGCCATACTTCAAATTTTAAAATATAAAATACTGCTACCACAATAGTAATATAAAAGCCATACTTCCACCAAGGTGGCAAGGCATTGTCTAATTCTTTAATGCCATCGTAGTCATGATCCAAAAGCATATCTGCTTCTTTCTCTAAAGGCACCGCTTTTGTTAAGAATTTCTTATCCAGATAATGCCAGGTTTTAAGCAACCAAGAAGCAGAAACTTTTTTGCCATTCACTACTTCTATTTCCTTTGGATGTATTGCCCTAAAAATGTTCCTAATGAAAAGAACCAATAAAGCAATAATTAATAATTCCAACATCAATACCCAAGACATCGTCCAAAAAGTATTATAAGACAAGCCTCCATAAAAAGCAGTGGAACCAGATTTTGATGTAGTATCTGCGATGGCTGTAGCTGCTTGTCCATATAATGACTTTGAAAACAAAGACCCCATGACTACTACAAAAATCATCATGATTTTTTTGGATGATTTAGAGATTTCAACTGCTTTTTTAGATACCATCAAAAGCACATTGCCCAAAACGCCTATCACTACCACCAACAAAATGGCTATTGACATCATAAGCAGTTCTACATAATTAGTGGCCTCTGGTTTGGCTGGAAGCAAACTAGGCTGTGCCAAAGCGCCTAAAGACCATAAACTAGCCATGGACAATAAATAGATATTTTTAATTTTTAACATAAGAAATGTTTTTAGATTTTATATTATTGCTCTAATGGTAAATTTTTGATTTCCTCCACCTGATTTTTGTCTAGGGTTTTCACATACCACAAGACACCAAGAAAAAATAGCACAAATACCAATAAAGAAAAGATGGGGTAAATGTTTTTATCCTGCATGGTCTCGGTATATTTTTTTATAAAACTGTACATAGTTGTGTTTTTTTTATTTTTTTGTAATGTCTGTGCCCAATCTTTGTAAATAAGCAATCAAGGCGATAATTTCTTTATTAGGTGGTACTTTGATTCCATCTTTATTCAAATCATCAGTTATGCCTTTTGCTTGAATCATTAAATCTTGATTGGCCTTGCTAGCATAATCTGCTGCATAAGGCACACCCAAAGTGCGCATGGCATTAATTTTTAATGGAGTAGTGCTTGTGTCCAAATTGTGGTCTATCAAGAATGAATAAGATGGCATCACCGAACCAGTTGAAATAGCATTAGGTTCTTCTAAGTGATTGTAATGCCAGGTATTTGATTTTTTCAAATTGCCTGCACCCTCTCTAGCCAAATCCGGACCTGTTCTTTTACTTCCCCATTGAAATGGATGATCATAGACAAACTCCCCTGCCTTACTGTATTCTCCATAACGTTCTGTTTCACTTCTAAAAGGACGAATCATTTGAGAGTGACAGGTATAACAACCTTCTCTTGTATAAATATCTCTTCCTTGCAATTCTAATGGCGTATAAGGTTTCACACTTGAAATAGTGGGGATATTAGATTTTACTAAAAAAGTAGGCACTAATTCGACCAAGCCGCCAATTAATATAACTACTAAGGACAACAATAAAAATGGAGTAGGTCTGCGCTCTATCCAACGATGCCAATGTTCTCCATGATGCTTGGTATAGGCTTTTTCTAAAGCAGGTGCTTGAGCCTCTTCATTGGCCTGTAATGTTCCTTGACCAATCGTTTTAAAATAATTCACCATACCTATAATAGCTCCTGTGAGATAAAGCGCTCCCCCGAGTGCCCTCATCGCATAAAATGGAGCCATATAGGTAACGGTTTCAAGAAATTGATACTTTAATTGACCACTAGGCGTAAATTGTTTCCACATGGAAACTTGTTGCCAGCCTGCCCAATACATAGGTATCGCATAAAATAAAATACCTAAAGTGGCCAACCAAAAATGGATATTGGCTAATTTTTTTGAATACAATTGGGTTTTATAAATTCTTGGGATCAACCAATACAAAATACCAAAAGTGAGCATACCATTCCAACCCAAACCTCCAATATGCACATGTGCAATAATCCAATCAGAGAAATGCGCAACCGCATTAATACTCTTTAGAGACAACATAGGTCCTTCAAAAGTAGACATCCCATAGGCGGTTACTGCCACTACCATAAACTTTAAGACCACCTCCTCTCTCACTTTATCCCAGGCACCACGAAGAGTTAATAAACCATTGATCATACCACCCCAACTTGGAAAGATGAGCATGAAACTAAATACAATGCCCAAACTTTGCGCCCAATTAGGAAGTGCTGTATATAATAAGTGATGCGGGCCAGCCCAGATATATAAAAAGATCAAGGCCCAAAAATGTATAATGGATAATTTATAAGAGAACACTGGACGGTTCGCCGCCTTTGGTAGAAAATAATACATCAACCCTAAAAAAGGAGTGGTTAAGAAAAAGGCTACCGCATTATGACCATACCACCATTGCACCAAGGCATCTTGCACCCCTGCATACCAACTATAACTTTTAAATAGAGTGACTGGCAATTCAAAGGAATTCACCAAATGTAAAACGGCCACTGTAACAAAAGTGGCTATGTAAAACCAAACAGCTACATATAAATGACGCTCTCTTCTTTTAATAATGGTGGCAAACATATTAAACCCAAACACCACCCAAATTAAAGTAATGGCAATATCAATTGGCCACTCTAATTCTGCATATTCTTTAGCGGTAGAAAATCCTAAAGGCAAAGTAATAGCTGCAGCAACTATGATAAGTTGCCATCCCCAAAAATGAATTGTACTAAGTACATCACTAAACATTCTTGCTTTTAACAAACGCTGTAAGGAATAATAGATTCCCATAAACATAGCATTGCCCACAAATGCAAAAATGACTGCATTGGTATGTAGTGGTCTAATACGACCAAAATTAAAATAAGGTTGTAAGTTTAATACAGTGGGAAAAACCAACTGTAAAGCTACCCATAAACCTACCGTCATTCCTACCACTCCCCAAATGATGGTGGCTATGGCAAAATTCCTTACCGTTTTATTGTCATACTGAAAACTTTCTACTTGCATAAGGTTAATTTAAATGGTTATTGATTTAAAATTTTTATAGAATTTCCTTTTTCTTAATTATTAATTCATCCTCAAATAAAATTCTTACAGAGGGCGTATAATCATCATCCATCTGTCCTGTTTTCACAGACCATAAAAAAGCCAATAAAAATCCACCAGCTACCAGCACACTTGCAATGATTAAAATAACAATCACACCCATAGGAATATATTTGAAACAAATCTATAGGGAAACTCGAATTTTCCTAATGACCTAGGTCAAATTTGGAACTGATATATATCAGTTTCGAGATCTAATCTTGTATGAAAATGAAAAGGAAAGCAAGGCAGAAAGTGCTACAATGCTGATAGAGCTAATTGGCATTAGAATTGCGGCCACCATGGGTGAAAGCCTTGCAGTAGTAGCAAAGTACATGCCAATTATATTATATAAGATAGATAAAATAAAAATGTAAATGATAATGAGTTTGGCCTTTTTAGCATAATCGATTAAATGTTGTAGTTCTTTTATTTTATTACCTTCTAAAATCGCATCACTTGCGGGTGTAAATAAATGTGTTTGATCGGTAACTGCAATACCAACATTGCTTTTTTTGAGTGCGCCTGCATCGTTCAGACCATCTCCCACCATCATTACTTTATGCCCTTGATTTTGTAATTTTTGTATATAGGCCAATTTATCTTCAGGACCTGTTTCAAAAAACATGGGTATATTCTTGCCTAATAAAAGAGTTAAATGCCCTTTTTCAGTGGGATGATCTCCGCTTAATAAGTGTAAATGATAGCCTTTATCTTGCAAACGCTTGACCATTTTATCCATTCCATCTCGATAAGCATGATTGACTGCAAAATAACCTTTCATCACCCCATTCATCGCAAGGCAGACCACAGCACCTTGCAAGCTGTCGTCGCAATGAATGCCATTTGATTTTAAAAAAGAAATGGAACCAATCAAGATTTCATATTCATTACATGTAGCCTTAGTTCCCTTGCCAATAAAATTTTCAATTTTTTGAAAACTGGTTAAATCTGAAACTTCTAACATTAATAACTGAGTAATCATTTTACTTAATGGATGCATAGATTCCCTTGTTACTGATTTTACAGCAATCATTTCAGCCTCACTTAATACCATTCCATGGTATTCCAAATGGGTGTCCTCATGATTGGTTAAGGTTCCTGTTTTATCAAAGACAATGGTATCTATTTTGTCTATAGCCTCAATTACAGCAGCATTTTTACAATAAAACTTAGCGCTACCCAACCATCTTAATACATTGCCATAAGTGAAACTAACAGTTAACAGTAAAGAACATGGGCAGGCTACAATTAATACCGCTGTTACTGCTGGCAATATTTTACTAGTATCATAGAGGCTCCAATACACACCGCTTGAAAAAGCAATGATCAATAAAACAATGGTAAAATATTGACTCCAAGGATGCACAAAGGATTTTTCTATATTTTTTTCATTTTTTAAAACCGGGCTATTCCACAATTCAGTAATATAGCTTTGTCCAACAGGTTTCTGCACTTCAACTTGTATGGACCGACCTTTTTGAATACCTCCTGCATAGACCAGTTGGCCAATGGCTACTTCAATGGGCGCATTCTCTCCAGTTACAAAACTATAATCAATCAAGGCGCCTTCTGTTAATAATATAGCATCTGCCGGAATCATTTCATCAGCTCTTAATAATACCAATTCGCCTTTAAGCAGTGATGACAGTGGCTTATTCACTTCTATGCCTTCTTCTAATACCGTCACCCCTAATGGGAAAAAGGAATTGTAATCTCTATCAAATGCAAAAGAATCATAGGACTTGTCTTGAAACCACCTTCCAATTAACATAAAAAATACAATCCCACTCATGCTGTCTAAATACCCTGCGCCTGTTTGACTGAGAATTTCATATACACTTCTGCTAAAAGTAACCGATATGGCCAAGGCAATGGGCGCATCTATGTTCAACCATTTTTGCCTAAGTCCTGTATAAGCAGAGATAAAAAACCCACTGGCACTATAAAACAATACAGGCAGTGATAATAATAAATTAATATAAATAAAAAAATGCCTTAAACTACCCAATTCTAGCGCATTATTGGAAAGATATTCAGGAAAACTTAGCATCATAATATTGCTAAAACAAAAACCAGCAATACCAATTTTATACAATTGCTTTTTATTGACTTTCTTTTTCTTTAACCAGTCATTACCTCCTAAATGAATCACTGGTTCATACCCCACGAAAGCCAATAATTGAACCACTTGTTTTAAAGAAATAAGGGAAGGATTAAAAATAATTTTTATCTCTTTTTTTTCAAAATGCGTTTGCGATTGAATGATGCCTGGATTGATCTTATGTAAATTCTCTAAAAGCCAGACACAACTCACACAATGTATCTGTGGTAAATAAAATATTACATGCGCTTGGTCGCCAAGCTTAAATTGAATCAACTGCTCCTGAATAGCCTCATTGTCTAAATAATTATACTTTTCAGAAACAAAATGCCCCTTGGCAGTTAATCCAGGCATCTCAGTTAAATCATAATATTGACATAAGCCATTCTCCTCTAAAAGGGTATACACCATTTTACAGCCATCACAACAAAAATACTTTTCATTGATTTGTATTTCTGTAGCAGATTTTAAGCCGCAGTGGTAACAAGTGGTTGTTTGCATTCTACCCACGAAATTCATGCAATTCAATCAGCCCTAAAATGAGTCGGATCATTTATAAAACTGATCAATATCATGTTTTAGGGAACTAGCTGCTTAAAACTAGGATCCAATGCATTTTGTACTTCAATGTATCCTTGTTTGTACCAATGTGTTCTCGCTACTAAAGCACGAATTTGGTTTTGTACAAACAATTTATTTTTTTCAAGGGTCTTCAATTTTAATTGCTGCTTTGGACCTGCATAATCCACTAGAGCAGCCCAAAAATTGATGCTAGCGGTTTGATTTAAAAATGCAGTTGGATTTTTAAATGTATTCATCATGGTCCTATTTTGAACATACCAGTGTAAAATAAAATCATTCATCAAGCCTTCTTCCCACAATACTTTAAAACTAGTATCCATTAAAATAGCATTGCCGTTCACCCATTTGTCTGGATAAATGCCTCCACCTCCATACACCAAATGTCCCTTGGGTGTTTTAAAGGAATCCCCTTTAAAACTTGAATCTGGTTTGCCCATTGCATCCTCATGTAATCTGTTTACAAAATCATTTTCATAATCTTGTTTACTATGCGTATAAGGTCTTTGAATATTTCTTCCTAATGGCGAATAATATTTTGCAGTAGTTAAGCGTAAAGCTCCTCCATTGGATAATTTAAATTGTTGTTGCACTAAACCCTTTCCAAAAGATCTTCTTCCCACAATGGTGGCACGGTCCCAATCTTGTAAAGCACCTGCCAACACTTCACTGGCTGATGCTGAGGTCTCATCCATCAAAATGGTTAATCCACCTTGTTCAAATAAGCCTTCTCTTTTACTAAAATAATCTACACGAGGCGAATGCAAGCCTTGCGTATATACAATCAATTTATTCCCACTTAACAATTCATCCGCGATGGCCACTGCTTCTGACAACAGTCCTCCCCCATTCCCTCTCAAATCAATCACCAAAGTTTTCATCCCTTTAGCTAGCAGAGGTTCCAAGGCTTGCATAAACGCTTCATAAGTACGGTCGGCAAACTTATTGATTCGTATATAACCCACTAGCGTATCAATCATATAACTTGCCTCTACAGGTGATAAAGCCACATTGTCTCTTGAAATGATATAAGATTTTTTCTCCCCTGCTCTGTAGACCATCAATTTTACCTTGCTATTGGCAGGCCCTTTTAATTTTTTTCTAATCTCATCAGAATCCCATTTTTTCCCGGACAATTGAACCGAATCATCCGCAGTTAATAAAATATCTCCTGTTTGTAAACCAGCTTTGCCTGCAGGGCCCTCCTTCATCACATAAGCCACGAAAATACTGTCTCTGAATTGTTGAAATTCAATACCTATGCCTTTGAAATTGGGCTGCAATTGTTCATTTACCTCATTCAAATCCGAGGGCGCAATGTATACAGAATGTGGATCTAATTGCTCTAAATAATAATTGGCCAATTTTAAACCAACACTATCGTTGGCCACCGAATCCACATACTTCGATTGCACTAAATCCATCATCTCCTGTATGGGATGCTGGTTATTTTTTACCAAAGAACCTAAATTAAAATTTCCTTTAAAAAATACCCCAATTAAAATACCGATGATGACCAAGAAGCCATAGAACAGCGGTTTAGCCCAATTCAAATTGTTATTATTTTGCATACTCATTTTATTCGGGCTAAAATTACACTAAAATGGCTATTTTCACGCAGAAGAGTGACCTACTATGATAAAGAACTACCTCATTGCAGACAGTGGTGCAACAAAATGCCAGTGGACCCTTGTCCAAAACAATAAAAAGTCAACCATTACGACCATTGGCATCAGTCCCTATTTTTTGTCTACCCAAGAAATCACCCAATTGCTCCAAAAATCTTTTGCTAAAAAAACAGATTTATCAAAAATTGAAGCCGTTTATTTTTACGGAACGGGCTTAAGCAATCCAGGCAATGTGCTGTCTCTAAAAAAAGCATTGAAAGCGGTTTTTACAAAAGCAAAATTGACCATTGAAACAGATTTAGTAGCTGCTGCTCGTGCCAGCTGTCAAAATAAAAAGGGCGTGGTTTGCATTTTAGGCACTGGATCAAATACTGGATTTTACAATGGTAAAAAAATTACTAAAAATAGTCCAGGCCTGGGTTATGTTTTAGGGGATGAAGGCAGTGGCGCTTATTTAGGGAAAAAAGTCATTCAATATTTTTTATATCAAACATTTGACGAGGAATTGATGGCCGCATTTGAATCAAAATTTAATTTAAATAAGGATGCAATTTTAAATAGCATCTACAAAAGCCCCTTCCCCAATAGAACCCTGGCTTCTTTCGCGCCATTTTTAGCCGAACATAGAGGACATTACATGATTGAAAATATTATTGAAGATGGCTTAAACGATTTCTTTTTTGCACATATTAATAAAATGAATGAATCCTGGATTCACCCCATACATTTTGTGGGTGGCATTGCCTATGCTTTTAAAGATATCATCAAGCAACTGGCCTTAAGTTATGAAATTGAATTGGGTAAAATAATTCAATCACCCATGGAAGGGCTGATTGAATTTCACAAAAAACAATAACCTTTTTACTGGAAGCATACGCATGCATGACATTGAACCACATTATCATTGGCGCCATTTATATATGGCGGAAGAAGATCCAAGATCCATTTTTTTTGGTAGAAAATACAGCGAATTTGAATTTTCACAAACCGTGTACAATTACTATATCCATCCACAATGGGATGAATTTGGGAGTAAAACCCTCTACCTGAAAATTTTATTTGTAGATTATGATTTAAAGTTTGCCATTATTGAAATGATTGGAGAATGGAACGATGCCATAGAAAATGACATCATGGAATTAAAAAGAGAGGTATTAGACAAATTAATGGAAGAAGGCATTTATAAATTTATTCTTATTGCCGAAAGCGTTTTTAATTTTCACAGCGGAGACAAAGATTATTATGAAGAATTGTATGAAGAAACTTCCGATGAAGAAGGTTGGGCCGTTTTAGTGAATTTTCATACTGCAGCGCAATACGATTTTTTATTACGTAAGCTTAATAGATACATCGAACTGATGGAAATTAGTGCTTGGAGAACCTATAAGCCAGAAGACTTTTTTCAATTGATTGATACTAAAATCAATCAAAGACTTAGTTAACTATAGGATTAATAGACTAAATCCTCGTATGCGGCCTGCAATTCACTGTAAGCATGATTGTCTTTGGCTGCCTTGGCTGCTTCCATGCCTTTTTCATACCAAACAATGGCCGCTTTCTTATCATTCATTCGCTCTAAACATTTGGCCAAATGATAATAAGAACCAATATAGTCTGGCGTTTCAGTAAGGATGGCTATAAAAAGGTCCAAGGCTTTTTGCTCTTCACCAATCTTAATGTATTCTAATGCCAAGGCATGCCTTAGAAAATTGTCCTTAGGTTGTTGATTTAAAAACTCAATAATTTTTTCAATTCGATTCATCTTGGCTTATATTTGCATTAGTTGCATAAACAACTAAATACCTCCCTTTACTAAAATTAGACAATATGAAGATCTTAGTTTGTATCAGTAAAACCCCCGACACAACAGCTAAAATTGCCTTTGTCGAAGGTAATACAAAGTTTGATGAAACTGCAGTGCAATGGATCATTAACCCCTACGACGAATGGTATGCATTGGTGGGTGCTATTGAGTTAAAAGAAAAAGATCCCGCAACCATTATCCATTTAGTAACCGTGGGTGGCGTAGATGCAGAACCTATTATAAGAAAAGCCTTGGCCCTTGGTGGTGATGAAGCCATAAGGATTGATAGCAATAGCAATGATTCATTTACGGTGGCCAACCAAATTGCCACGGTGGCTAAAGAAGGCGCTTATGATTTAATTTTTACTGGAAAAGAAACCATCGATTACAATAGTGCTTGCATTGGTTCTATGTTGTCCGCTTTGTTGGACCTTCCTTTTATATCATTGGCTACCCATTTTGAATTGAATGGAAATACAGCCACGGTGAAAAGAGAAATTGAAAGTGGAGAAGAAAGTGCTGAAGTGAATTTACCATTGATTGTAAGCTGTCAAAAAGGGATGGCCGAACAAAGAATTCCTAATATGCGTGGTATTATGGCAGCAAGATCAAAACCTTTAAAAGTAGTTGCGCCGATGGATACAAAAGCAAGCACCAGCATCAGCCAATTTGATTTACCTGCAGCTAAATCTGGAGTAAAATTAATTGACCCAGACCAGATGGATGAATTGGTGCGTTTATTAAAAGAAGAAGCAAAAGTTATTTAAAAATTCAACCAATAAATTATGGTACTTGTATATATAGATCAAGCCGATCAACAAATTAAAAAAGCCTCCTTAGAAGCCTTATCTTATGGAGCTGCAATAGCCAAACAATTAGGCATTTCCGTAGAAGCCTTGGTATTGGGTACGGTGCAAGAAGATTTAACTAGTTTAGGAAAATATGGTGCTAGTAAAGTGCATCATTTAAAAAACGAAAGTTTAAATAGCTTGGATGTTAAAGTGCATACTAATTTAATTGCCAGCATTGCTAAAAACCTAAATGCCACTGTACTTGTTTTTGCACAAAATTTAAATGGCCGAGCCATTGCTCCAGCTGTGGCAGTGAAATTAGAAGCAGGTATCGTTACTGGTGTTTGTAGTTTACCCAATACGTCTAACGGTTTTGTAGTCACCAAAACTGTTTTTTCTGGCAAAGCATTTGCGCATATTAAAATCGAAACCCCCATTAAAGTAATTGCCATCAATCAAAATAGTTTTGGTTTAGTAGAATACAATGCAAGCACCACCGTTGAAAATATTGACTTAGCAATTCCTGCCCCTTCTATTAAAATTACTAAAGTAGAAAAAATTGAAGGAGAGATTCCATTGACCGAAGCCAATTTAGTAGTGAGTGGTGGCCGTGGTTTAAAAGGACCTGAAAACTGGGGTATCTTATTAGACTTAGCCAAGGCCTTGGGCGCTGCAACTGCTTGTAGCCGACCTGTATCCGATTCAGATTGGCGACCACATCATGAACATGTTGGACAAACAGGAATTCAAATTGCCCCTAATTTGTACATTGCCATAGGCATATCAGGCGCCATTCAACATTTAGCAGGTGTCAACAGAAGTAAAACCATTGTGGTCATTAATAAAGATGCTGAAGCCCCGTTTTTTAAAGCAGCCGATTATGGTGTAATAGGTGATGCATTTGAAATTGTACCCAAATTGACTGCAGCAGTATTAAAAGCAAAAGCCAATTAGTTTATTTACGAAACATTAAATTATAGCGATCTTAATTGTCCTCCATCCACTGGTAAATTAATCCCATTGATAAAACCTGCGGCAGGGCTCGCTAAAAAACAAACAGCTGCAGCAAATTCTGCTGGCTCGCCCAATCTTTTTACAGGGATACTATTTTCAATATTTTTTCTGATCTCTTCCTTGGTCACACCCGCTTTAGCGGCTCTATTTGAAAATAAATAATCCAACCTTTCGGTATTGGTAAATCCAGGCAATACATTATTTACGGTGATGCCCCATGGTCCAAGTTCCTTAGATAAGGTTTTGGCCCAGTTGGCCATCCCTGCACGAATGGTATTTGAAATACCTAAATCATCTATAGGTTCTTTGATGGAAACAGAAAGTATATTGATAATTCTACCAAAATTAGCCGCACGCATGCCGGGCAATAAAAGTTGAACCAATTGATGTGCATGTAATAGATGTGATTCGAAAGCATTTTTTAAATCATCGGTGCTGGTTTCATGTAAAGGACCAGCTGCAGGACCTCCCGTATTATTTACCAATACATGAATGGCATTAATTTGAGTCAGTAATTCTTGTACCGACTTTTTTGAAGTTGCTAAATGATTTGTGTCAATAATCAAATAACTATGATTTTGCGCTAGGGGTTTTGGTAAATTTTTTACCACCTGTTTTAACTTTTCTTCATTTCTAGCAAAAACAATAACCGTAGCGCCTGCGTTAGCCAATGCATGGGCAGAGGCCGCACCTAAACCTTGCGAAGCACCCCCTACTAGTGCAAATTTATTTTGTAATGAATACATGAAACTATTTTAAATGACTAGGAACTTAATTTTGCATAATCTTCTCTTACTGGATTAAACACATCAATAATATCACAATCGGTAATGCTTTTTCCAGAATGCAATGTATTTGAAGGAATAATAAATAAATCACCGGCTTTTAATAAATGGGGGATGCCTTCTACTGTTAATTCAAAATCACCCTTTACGATATGTGTTACTTGTTCATGCACATGTTGATGAGCCGGTAAAGTATGCCCTGCAATGGAATGTACAAAGGACCAGGTCATAGAATTGCTGTGCAACAACTTAGCATCAAAGCCAGCGCATAAGGTAACCGCTTTAATATCGGCTAAATGTATTGGTTTCATAGGAATTGTTTATTATTCACAATTTAATACTTCTGTTAAAAATAGGCCTTAAAAGATTTATTTTTTAATTAACTTTGAACAGCAATACTGCTTATGCAAAAAATTGAATTAGAAATCGTCGCTTTATCACATAGCATCACCCAATCTAACTCCTATGCGGTTATTTTAGGAGAGGTGAACGGCCTTCGTCGCCTGCCAATTGTGATTGGCGGATTTGAAGCACAAGCCATTGCAGTTGCCCTAGAAAACATGCACCCCTCTCGCCCTCTGACGCATGATTTAATGAAAAATTTCATGACTGCCTTTGACATACAATTGCAAGAAGTATATATCTGTGATTTACAAGAAGGTATTTTTTATTCAAAATTAGTTTGCTTTACTGCCAATGATACTATTGAAATTGACAGTAGAACAAGCGATGCCTTAGCCTTGGCCGTTCGATTTGGTTGTCCCATTTACGTGTATGATAACATTTTAGAACAAGCAGGCTTGGCCAATGAAAATGCCGAAAAAACAATTACCCCCACTACCCCTATTGATGTCAACCCTGTAGAAAGTGATTTATCTAAATTATCCCTACCTGAATTGAATAAATTATTGCAAGAAGTTTTAGAACAGGAAGATTATATCCGCGCTATTGATATTCGTGATGAAATCAATAAAAAAAATGCGCAAAAGAAATCATAATCAATGATTCAGTTTCCCAATTGTAAAATTAATTTAGGCTTATCTATCTTAGAAAAAAGGACGGATGGTTATCATGCCTTGGAGACGGTTTTTTATCCAGTAGCGCTAAAAGATAGTATTGAAATTGTCCTTAATAAAAATACTACCGTTGAATTTACAAGCTCCGGAAACCCAATACCAGGAAATGTTTCAGAAAATCTTTGTATCAAAGCATATCATTTACTGAAAAAAGATTTTCCGAAAATAACTGGGGTTAAAATTCATTTGCATAAAATAATTCCAATGGGCGCTGGACTAGGTGGTGGCTCAAGTGATGGAGCATTTACACTTCTTATGCTCAATGAATTGTTTACCTTAAACTTAACGCAAACTGAATTAATAAATTATGCTGCTCAATTGGGTAGCGATTGTCCTTTTTTTATTGTAAACCAAGCTGCGCATGCTATAGGCCGAGGTGAAATTTTACAACCCATTAACATTGATTTAAGCAACTATACTTTTGCTTTGATTCATCCAGGCATTCATATTTCAACCGCCTGGGCCTTTCAACAAATTAAACCTGGTCAAAAAGAAAAAACAATCGCCGAAATTATTCAATCACCCCTCCCTACTTGGAAAGACCAATTGATCAATGATTTTGAACAACCAGTTTTTGATGCCCACCCCCTATTGCATACCATTAAAAGCGAACTCTACCAGCAAGAAGCCCTCTATGCAAGTTTAAGCGGTTCGGGCAGTTCTATTTTTGGTATTTTTCCTAAAGGACATTCTTTAAACCCGGCTCCTTGTTTTGATAAATTACGAATAGACTTTATTTGATTTTTTTCAAAATATATATTTGCTAACGTTCGTTATTTGATATTTTTCAACCATTTCAAATATTTATTAAAAATTATTAAATGGTTAGTAAAATTATTGCGATTCTGCTACTAAAAATCCTTGTTTTTTCGTAATTTTCCACGAATCGCTACCCTTTAGAAGTATCCTATAATTAACTGGTTGAAATGACGAAAACAAAAAACTTAGGATTGTACAATCCTGCTTATGAACACGACGCTTGTGGTATTGGATTTGTGGCCAATATCAAAGGCGTAAAATCACATCAAAACGTAACCGATGGGCTTACCATTTTAGAAAACATGGAGCACCGTGGTGCTTGCGGCTGCGAAGTAAATACAGGGGATGGCGCAGGTATCATGATTCAAATTCCACATGAATTTTTCTTTGATGAATTATTGCATCAAGGCATTCACTTGCCCGATTTGAATGAATATGGTGTTGGATTTATTTTCTTCCCAAATGACAAAGCCATTTTAGTGGAATGCAAAGAAATTTTTGCACGCGCTGCAGAAAAATTAGGCATAGAAATTATTGGGTACAGAAAAGTGCCCGTTATCAAAGATTCGATAGGCCCTTCTGCCTTATCCGTAGAACCCATCATGGAACAAGTTTTTGTAAAAAAACCCGACCATATCACCAACCCAGAAGACTTTGAAAGAAAACTTTTTATTTTAAAAAATTACGCTTCTCATACCATCAATAATTCGATCAAGAAAGAGGCCATTGGATTTTATATGGCTTCACTTTCTCAAAGAGTAATTGTCTACAAAGGCCAATTGACTTCACATCAAGTACGTGAATACTTTCCAGACTTAAGTGACAAAAGAGTTACCTCTGCCTTTGGTTTAGTGCATTCAAGATTTGCGACCAATACCTTTCCTTCTTGGAAATTGGCACAACCCTTCAGATACATTGCACACAATGGAGAAATCAACACTTTACAAGGCAATTTAAATTGGCTAAGATCCAATGAACATGGTTTTTTATCCCCTTATTTTAGTAAAGAAGAATTAGACATGATCTTGCCTGTAGTGACAGCCAATCAATCCGACTCTGCTTGCTTAGACAATTTAATTGAACTGCTTACCTTATCTGGCCGCTCTTTACCACATGTGATGATGATGCTGATTCCAGAAGCATGGGATGGCAATGAATTGATGGATCCTGTGAAAAAAGCATTTTATGAATTTCATGCTGCCTTTATGGAACCATGGGATGGCCCCGCTTCTATTTCCTTTACCGATGGAAAAATAATTGGCGCCACTTTGGATAGAAATGGTTTAAGACCTTCCCGTTATTGCGTCACCAATGATGACAGAGTGATCATGGCTTCTGAAACGGGCGCTTTGCCAGTGGATCAATCAACCATCATTGAAAAAGGTCGTTTGCAACCTGGCAAAATGTTTGTAGTAGATATGGAAGCTGGAAAAATTATCAGCGATACCGATTTAAAACAAAAAATTTGTGCACAACAACCCTATGGCGATTGGTTGAATAAATATAAAATTCGTTTAGAAGAATTACCAGAACCAAGAATTCAATTCACTCATTTAGAACACGATCAAATTTTTAAATACCAAAAAGCTTTTGGTTATACCAAGGAAGACATTGAAAATATCATTACCCCGATGGCCCTTGATGGCAAAGAACCCATTGGTTCCATGGGGACCGATACGCCTTTGGCCGTATTAAGCGATCAACCACAACATATTACTAGTTACTTTAAGCAACTATTTGCACAAGTAACCAACCCACCCATTGATCCTATTAGAGAAAGAATGGTGATGTCCCTAGCTACTTTTGTAGGCAGTCAAGGAAATTTATTGGTAGAAGATCCAATGGCCAGTCACTGCGTTGCTTTAAAACATCCCATTTTAAACAACCATGAACTAGAAAAAATTAGAAGTATTGATACAGGTGTATTTCAAGCCAAAACTTTACAATGTTATTTTAGAGCGGATGGCAAAGAAGGTTCCTTAAAAAGAGGCTTAGATCGTTTGTGTCGTTATGCTGTAGACGCAGTAGAAGATGGATTTGAAGTAATTGTTTTAACCGATCGTTCTATAGATTCTGAACATGCCGCCATTCCAACACTTCTTGCTTGTGCAAGCGTGCATCATCATTTAATTAGAAAAGGCTTAAGAGGCAAAGTAGGCATTATCGTAGAAGCAGGTGATGTTTGGGAAGTACACCATTATGCCTGTTTGATTGGTTTTGGCGCCACTGCCATTAATCCTTACATGGCTTTGTCTACCATTCGTGATAGAAAGATTGAAGGAAAAATGGTTACCGAACTAGACGAAAAATATTTAAAGAAAAATTACATCAAAGCAGTCAATGAAGGATTGTACAAGGTATTCTCTAAAATGGGTATCTCTACTTTACAATCTTATCAAGGGGCTCAAATATTTGAAATTATAGGTATCAACAAAGAAGTAGTGAACAGACATTTTACAGGCGCTATTTCTAGAATTGATGGCATGGGCTTAGATGAAATTGCTAAAGAGATATTAGCCAAACATGAATTGGCCTTTGCTAAAAAATCTTCCTTAGTAGACCGCTTGACCGAAGGGGGTGTTTATCAGTGGAAGCGTCGTGGAGAATTTCATTTATTCAATCCACAAACCATTCACTTACTTCAACATTCCACCAAAGCCAACGACTACGCAAGTTTTAAAAAGTATTCCAAATTGGTGAATGACCAAACAGAAAAAGCTTGCACTTTAAGAGGCTTATTTGATTTCAAACCTACACGCCCATCTATTTCTATCGACGAAGTAGAACCAGCCTCCTCCATCTACAAAAGATTTGCAACAGGTGCGATGTCCTTTGGGTCAATTTCTTGGGAAGCACATACTACATTAGCAATAGCTATGAACCGATTAGGTGGAAAATCTAATACAGGCGAAGGTGGCGAAGATGAAATTCGTTACCAAAAATTACCGAATGGAGATTCTATGCGCAGTGCCATTAAACAAGTAGCGAGTGCAAGATTTGGAGTAACAAGTTATTATTTATCTGAAGCAGATGAATTACAAATTAAAATGGCACAGGGAGCTAAGCCTGGTGAGGGCGGACAATTACCTGGTGATAAAGTAGACGATTGGATTGGTAAAACAAGACATGCTACTCCAGGTGTGGGTTTGATTTCTCCTCCACCCCATCATGATATTTATTCTATCGAAGATTTATCTCAATTAATATTTGATTTAAAAAATGCCAATCGTGCTGCAAGAATTAATGTCAAATTAGTTTCTAAAGCAGGCGTGGGTACAATCGCTGCTGGTGTAACCAAAGCAAAAGCAGATGTAGTATTAATTGCTGGCTTTGATGGAGGTACAGGCGCTTCTCCATTAAGTTCTATCAAGCATGCTGGTTTACCTTGGGAATTAGGCTTGGCCGAAACTCATCAAACCTTAGTAAAAAATAAATTGCGCAGCCGTGTTGTAGTGCAAGCTGATGGCCAAATGAAAACTGGTCGTGACATTGCCATTGCTACCTTATTGGGTGCAGAAGAATGGGGCGTGGCTACAGCTGCCTTAATCGTAGAAGGATGTATTATGATGCGCAAATGTCATATGAATACTTGCCCTGTGGGTGTGGCTACACAAGATCCAGAATTGCGTAAACGCTTTACTGGAGACCCTGATCATGTGGTTCATTTTTTTGAATTCATTACTCAAGAGCTTCGTGAAATTATGGCCGAGCTTGGTTATAAAACCATCAATGAAATGGTGGGTCAAGTAGATGCCTTAACCATGCGTGAAAACATTACCCATTGGAAATATAAGAATTTAGATTTAAGCGATGTATTGTACAAAGAACCTGCTGAACCAGGGGTGGGCTTGTATCAAACAGAAGCACAGGACCATTTAATGAGTGATGTATTGGATTGGAAATTACTAGATGCAGCAAAACCTGCCATCGAAAAGCAAGAAAAAGTAAAAGCCAATTTTACCATTAAGAATACCGATCGTACCACCGGTACCATAGTATCTAACGAAATCACCAAAGTGTACAAAGCAGAAGGCTTACCAGAAGATACGATTCATTTTAAATTCAATGGAACTGCTGGCCAAAGTTTTGGCGCTTTCAATACCAAGGGCGTGACTTTAGAATTAGAAGGCGATGCCAATGATTATTTTGGCAAAGGTTTGAGTGGCGCACAACTAATTGTTTACCCCGATAAAAAAGCAAGCTTTGTTCCAGAAGAAAATATTATTATCGGTAACGTGGCATTTTATGGCGCTACTAGCGGTAAGGCCTATATAAGAGGCAAAGCAGGGGAAAGATTTGCTGTAAGAAATTCTGGAGCTACGGTGGTGGTTGAAGGCATCGGTGATCATGGTTGTGAATACATGACCGGAGGCATTGCTGTTATTTTAGGCGCTACTGGTAGAAATTTCGCAGCGGGTATGAGTGGAGGAATTGCTTATGTATATGATGTACAAAATAACTTTGATGTTTTATGTAATAAAGAAATGGTAGCCTTAGAAGCCACAGATAAAGAAGATCATATTTTGTTGCATAAATTAATTCAAGCACATTTGGACAAAACGGGAAGTGCCGTCGCTAAATTTATTTTAGCCGATTTTGACAATCAACTGAAACATATGGTCAAAGTGTTTCCTACTGATTACAAAAAAGCATTACAAAAACAAAAAGCAAAATTAACTGCTGCTAAATAAAGTATATGGGTAAGCCAACTGGATTTAAAGAATTTACAAGAGAACTACCTTCCAAACTAGCTGTTAAGGAAAGAAAGAAAAATTATAAAGAATTTGTTACGCTATTGCCTGAACAAAAGTTGAATGAGCAATCTGCACGTTGTATGAATTGTGGCGTACCCTTTTGTCATAGTGGTTGCCCATTAGGTAATATCATTCCTGAATTCAATGATGCAGTGTATCGCAAAGAATGGAAGGACGCATACGAAATATTAATTTCTACCAATAATTTTCCAGAATTTACTGGAAGAATTTGTCCTGCCCCTTGCGAAAGCGCTTGCGTATTGGGCATCAACCAACCCGCAGTCACCATTGAAGAAATTGAAAAACATATTATTGAAATAGCCTTTGACAAAGGTTTTGTTAAACCACGTAAACCCAACTTAAGAACTGGCAAAAAAGTGGCTGTCATAGGTTCAGGCCCTGCAGGTTTGGCTACTGCTGCACAATTGAATTATGCGGGACATGAAGTGACGGTCTATGAAAGAGATCCAAAACCAGGCGGCTTATTGCGTTTTGGCATTCCCGATTTTAAATTAGAAAAATCTGTAGTAGAAAGACGTATTAATGTACTAGAAGAAGAAGGGGTTCGTTTTATTTGTAATGCCCATGTGGGGGTGAATATAAGAGTCAATGACATCATGCGTGATTATCATGCAGTAGTCTTGGCCGGTGGATCTACCATACCAAGAGATTTAAACATTCCTGGTCGTGATTTAAAAGGTGTGCATTATGCTATGGAATTTTTAAAGCAACAAAATAAAAGAGTAAGTAATTTGCCCTTAGAGGAAGCCGAAATTATGGCGACCCAAAAAAATGTAGTAGTGATTGGTGGTGGGGATACTGGAAGTGATTGTGTAGGCACCTCCAATAGACATGATGCAAAATCTGTGACTCAATTTGAATTGTTACCCAAGCCTCCTGAAACCAGAGCGAATTATATGCCTTGGCCTACCTACCCTATGTTATTAAAAACTACTACTTCCCATGAGGAAGGGGCGGATAGAATTTGGGGAGTGGCTACTAAATCATTCATTGGAGATGCAGATGGAAATTTAAAAGCATTACAAATAGTAGATTTGGAATGGACCAATGCGGCTGATGGAAGACCAAGTAAGTTTACGGAGAAAGCGGGAAGTGAAAGAGAAATTCCTTGCGAAATAGCCTTGCTCGCCATGGGATTCTTACACCCAGAACCAAGCGGCCTATTGGATGAATTAGGAATTGAATTGGACGAACGCGGAAATGTAAAAGCCACCGAACAAGCTTATCAAACCAATATAGCCAAAGTATTCACAGCTGGAGACATGCGCCGTGGGCAATCGCTAGTGGTATGGGCCATTAGTGAAGGAAGAGAATGTGCACGCAAAGTAGACATTTATCTAACTGGCGCTTCTTTATTGGAATCAAAAGACAGCAGTTTGTTTTTTCAACAGGGTTAATTGAGACTTTTTTTCCACATCAATTTATAGTCATTTACTAAGACTTTAGTCTAAAATCCTCTACTAGCAAGGCTTTAGGGGAATTTTATGCTTTTTCACATCATATTATATTTATTTATATATTAATATATTTTAGCCAAATATCTAATATTTATGTATTTTCACATAAATAACAACATATTCTATATTTTTATAATAAAAACAATACAAGCTCATGAAAAACGAAACCGTACAAAAATTTGCTCCTTTTATTTTGTTACTACTGGTAGCAGTGCTCGCCTTATTCGTACCACAACTACCCAGTTTTCAGGGAGATGCATCTACTTATAGCGGTGCAGATATCGCTTGGATCTTAGTGGCAACAGCCCTAGTATTTATTATGACCCCAGGATTGGCCTTCTTTTATGGAGGTATGGTGCATCGTAAAAACATCATCTCAACAATGATTAAAAGTATTGTTTCGGCAGGTATTGTTTCGGTTATTTGGATCAGCTTTGGCTATAGCCTAAGCTTTGGTGAAAGCATCAATGGCATTATTGGCAATCCTATGACCCACTTGTTCTTTAAAGGAGTGGTGAATGGAGCGCCTACTTTACAAGGTGGAGCAGCCATGACCATTCCATTATTGTTGTTTGCCCTATTTCAATTGATGTTTGCTATTATCACACCAGGTCTTGTAGTAGGTGCAGTAGCTGAGCGTATCAAATTCACTTCTTATATCTTATTTATTGTTTTATTTATCATATTAGTATACGCACCATTAGCACATTGGTCTTGGCATCCACAAGGCTTTTTATTTAAAATGGGTGCCCTCGATTTCGCTGGTGGAACAGTCGTACATATTAGTGCGGGTTGTGCTGCTTTAGCAGGTGCCATCGTTTTAAAATCTCGTCGTTCTAAATTAGAACAACAAGAAATTCCTCCTGCTAATATTCCTTATGTATTGATAGGAACAGGTTTACTTTGGTTTGGTTGGTTTGGTTTTAATGCAGGTTCTGCATTAGGTGCCAACAGTTTAGCCATTAATGCCTTTGCTACTACCAACACTGCGGCAGCAGCAGCTGGATTGGCATGGATGTTTTTTGATGTAATGAAAGGCAAGAAACCTTCTGTATTAGGATTTTGTATAGGTGCAGTAGTTGGCTTAGTAGCCATTACCCCAGCAGCAGGTTTTGTAGGCATTCCACAAAGTATATTTATTGGTTTGGTCGCAGCTATTATTTCTAATGCCGCTAGCCATGCCTTTAAATTATCTAGAGTGGATGATACCTTAGACGTATTCCCTTGTCATGGTATTGGCGGAATGGTGGGTATGTTGATGACAGGTATCTTCGCTTCTAAATCAGTAAATGCCGCTGGAGCAGATGGATTATTTTATGGAAACCCTGGCTTTTTCTTAATTCAATTGAAAGCCATGTTGATTGTAGTAGCTTATAGTTTCTCTGTTTCCTTTATTATTTTCAAAATCATTAGTATCATCATGCCACTTCGTGTTACTGAAGAAGATGAAGAATTAGGCTTAGATGCAACACAACATGACGAGAAATATGGTAGAAACCCTTTAAAAGCTTAAAAAAATATCGTTTTATAGCTTTTAGAAAGCAACTTAAAGGCCCGAATCTAATTTCGGGCCTTTTTTATTATATTAGCAGACAGATGAAAATCCTTAAAAGAGCCCTACAGCTTATCTACTGCCTTTATGCCATTGTATTGTTTTCAATACTCACTATACTTTCGGTGACAGCTATGTTTTTAGCCCTTCCCTTCGGTAAAGAAAAACTAAGCGAGCATGTTTATTTTATATGTCGTTATTGGGGTAAAATTTTATATTTTTTCATGGGCGTTCGACACTCAGAAATTTTTGAAGCCCCCCATGATTTTAATCGCGCTCATATATTTGTAGGTAACCATAATTCCTATATGGATATTCCCTCTATTGTTCAATTAAAACATCAACCTATCAAACCCTTGGGTAAATTTGAATCTTCCAAAATACCTTTATTTGGACTTATCTACAGACATGCTGTTGTGATGGTAGATAGAGGGAACCCCGATAAAAGAGCAGAAAGTTTACGTAATTTAAAAGCTGCTTTAGAAAAACATATTTCCATTTTTATTTTCCCTGAAGGTACTTTTAGCATGACCGAAGAATACCCCCTAAAATCTTTTTACAATGGTGCCTTTAAATTAGCCATTGAAATGAATGTGCCCATTCAACCTGTTTTATTGGTCGACTCCATTGATCGCATGCATTTTACAAGCGCACTTTCACTTACCCCTGGAAAACATAGAGTGGTATATTTAGAAACGGTGGAAGTAAGTGACTATACCCTGGATCAAATGGACGCCTTAAAAGACCTTGTTTACAAGAAAATGGAGGAAGGCATGAGAAGATATAGAAAGTATCCAAAATCATAGTGTATTTTTGCACCCCTATAGCATGTACGCAGAAATCATCATACCCTTAGCGCTTCCAAAAAATTATACTTGGATGATTCCCGAACAATTACAATCGGAATTAATGACGGGTATGCGGGTAGAAGTAATGTTAGGAGCGAATAAAAGATACGCTGGCATTGTAAAAAAAATTACGAACGAAAAGCCTGCAGATTTTAATCCCAAACCCATTTTGTCCATATTAGATGATCAGCCCATACTCTATCCTAAGCAAATGGCTTTATGGGAATGGATGGCGCAATATTATATGTGTACAGAAGGCGAAGTAATGCAAGCCGCTGTACCCAGTCATTTAAAAATATCCAGCGAAAGTGTATTTATTTTTAATGAGGCCCATACCAACGATGGTAAAAACCTAAACGATGCAGAATATCTTGTCACTGAAGCTTTAGAAATAAGAAAAGCTTTAAGCTTACTTGAAATTCAAAAATTATTGGATAAAAAATCGGTCTACCCTGTAGTGAACAAACTAATCCAAAAAGGGATTTGCTTGGTGCAAGAAAACATGAAGGACAAATATAAAATCAAAGAAGAAACTTTTATTTTATTACACCCCGATTATAGAAAAGAAGCCGCCTTGGAAAGTTTATTAAACGATTGGACCAGGGCGCCTAAGCAATTGGAACTCTTACTTGCTTTTTTGCACTATGAAAAAACAGAAGGCGAAGTGAGACAAAAAGAGATGCTTGAAAAGTCTGGCGCCTCTAGCGCACAATTAAAAGCATTGATTGACAAAGGTGTCTTGATTGCAGAGAAAAGAAAAAAAGATAGACTGCAAACAGATCCTTCTTTAGGCAAACAAGATTTTCATACCTTATCTGTGAGTCAATTAGCTGCCTTCCAATCCATCCAAACGCAATTGGCCACGCACCCTGTGCATTTATTACATGGAATTACAGGCAGTGGCAAAACCCAAATATATGTAGCCCTAATCAATGAAGTGATGAAGCAAAACAAGCAGGCCTTGTATATGTTGCCAGAAATTGCATTGACTGCTCAAATGATTCGCCGTTTAAAACAATATTTTGGAGGCAGCATTGCCATTTATCATTCTAAATTTAATCCCAACGAACGAGTGGAGATTTGGAATAAAGTTAAAACAGGCGAAATAAAAATTGTACTAGGCGCTAGGTCGGCTTTATTCTTACCTTATAAAGATTTATCGCTGATTATTATTGACGAAGAGCATGACCCCTCTTACAAACAGCAAGAACCAGCGCCCAGGTATCAAGCCAGGGATACGGCCATTTATTATGCCAGTCAAATGGGTGCTAAAGTAGTTCTAGGATCAGCTACCCCTTCTGTGGAAACTTATTATAATACCCTCTCCAAAAAATTTGGTTATACTTATTTAAGTGAGCGTTATAACCAAGGTGCGCTGCCCACCATTCAATTGATTGATACCAAAAAACAAATGGCAGGTACCAATATTTTGACTCCTGAATTATTGGCCAGCATTAAAAAAACCATCGACAATAAAAAACAAGTGATTTTATTTCAAAACAGAAGAGGCTATGCGCCTTACCTGATTTGTGAAACTTGTGGATGGATACCTCATTGTGAACATTGCGATGTTACCCTTACTTATCATAAAGCAAAAAATGTTTTATCCTGTCATTATTGTGGCGCAAGCTATCCCATTGTTTCTACTTGCAAAGCCTGTGGTAAACAGCATTTTAAACAAAAAAGTTTTGGAACTGAGCAAATAGAAGAAAAATTAAATCAAAGCCTGCCAGGCGTAATTGTGGCAAGAATGGATTTAGACAATGTCAAAGGAAAGAACGAACACGACCAACTCATTCAACAATTTGAACAAAAACAAATTGATATTTTAGTAGGCACCCAAATGGTGGTGAAAGGATTGGATTTTGAAAATGTAGACTTAGTGGGTATTGTGGATGCGGATAGTTTATTGAACTTTAATCATTACAGAGTCAATGAACGCGCCTTTCAAATGATGGAACAAGTAAGTGGTAGGGCCGGCAGAAAAAATGATCAAGGAAAAGTACTTATCCAAGTAAGTCAAATGCAGCACCCCATTGTGCAATTGGTCCAAAACCATGACTACTTTGGATTTTATGCATTTGAAATTCAAAATCGAAAACATTTTGCTTATCCCCCCTTCAGTAGATTGGTCAGCCTACTTTTCAAGCACAAGGAAAACAATATTGCAGAAGAAGCCATCAACCATTTTTTTCAATCCCTAGGGCCAGCCATTCAAAAAACAGTATTAGGCCCAGCCCAACCCATCGTCAATAGGGTGAGAAATAAATACATTTGGGAATTGGCCGTGAAGATTTCAAAACAGCCAGATGCATTGCAAATGGCAAAAAAACAATTATTGCATTATATTCGCTTGCTACAAGTGCATCCAAGATACAAATCGGTACAAATAATTATAGACATCGATCCAAATTAAAAATGACATTAAAGGAAAATATATCACTTCAGTCTTATACCAGTTTCGGATGCAATGAAACCTGTCGTTATTTTACAATCGTAACCTCTGCTGATGCACTTTTAGAAGCGATCCATTGGTGTAAAGAAAATAATATTCCTTATTTAATCTTAGGCTCAGGAAGTAATGTCTTGTTTACTCAACCCTATGAAGGCCTCATTATAAAAAATGAAATAGTGGGTATCGTAAAAACAAACGAAACTGCTACAGAGGTTTTTTTAAGTGTTGGGGCTGGTGAAAATTGGCATCATTTTGTAAGCTACTGCGTTCAGAAAGGTTGGGGTGGCATTGAAAACTTAAGCTTAATCCCAGGCACCGTGGGCGCTAGTCCTATTCAAAACATAGGCGCTTATGGCGTAGAAGTGCAAGAATGCATTCAATCAGTGACCGCCCTGGATACCCTCACTCATCAATGGGTAAATTTGAGTAATCATGATTGTACATTTGCTTATAGAGATAGCTTGTTTAAACAACAAAAAAATAGGTACCTGATTACCCAAGTACATTTTGTTTTAAAAAAACAGCCTAAATTAAGGACGGATTACGGCGCCATCAAAGAAGTATTGCACGAGAAAAATATAAAAAATCCAAGTATGGCAGATCTGTCCAATGCTGTCATACAAATTAGAAACGCGAAATTACCCGATCCGGCTAAACTAGGCAATGCAGGTAGCTTTTTTAAAAACCCCACCCTTAGTAAATCTGAATATGAAAAATTAGCACTTCTGTTTCCTCAAATGATGGCCTACCCTATTTCAGACAACGCCTATAAAATAGCGGCAGGATGGCTGATTGAACATTGCGGATGGAAAGGGGTAAGAAAAGGCAAGGTGGGTTGTTTTGAAAAACAATCTTTGGTCATTGTCAATTATGACCATGCCAGTGGAAAAGAAATATTTGATTTCTCTGAAGAAATCATTCAATCTGTATTGAACAAGTTTAGTATACTACTAGAACGAGAAGTAAATATATTTTAACTAATACAAAACAATCAAATCTGTTCTTCGGTTCTTTGCTCTACCCATTAATGTTTTATTGTCAGCAATGGGTCTAGTATCCGCATAACCAGCAGTAGTTACCCTTTTTAGATTAATTCCCTTTTGAATTAAATAATTGCTCACTACCAAGGCTCTTTGTTCAGATAGTTTTTGATTGATTTTTAAAGTGCCGGTATTATCGGTATGCCCCCCAATGGCTAGTGACATAGTTGGATAAGCATTCATTACTTGTACAATTGAATCTAATCCTGCTAATAAGGCTTTGCTTAATATTGTCTTACCAGAGGCGAATTTAAGATTAGAACCAAAACGATCAATAATAGGTTGCAAATTGGCACAACCATGATTGTCCATAATGCCCGCTAAATTAGGGCAATTGTCTTGTTCATCATCAATACCATCTTTATCAGCATCTGGAATGGGACAACCTTGATAGCGATCTAATCCTTTTTCTTTAGGACACTTATCTAGCTCATCATTAAGTCCATCTTTGTCTGCATCTGGAATAGGACAGCCATGGTATTTAACTGGCCCTGCTGCATTGGGACATTGGTCATTTTCATCGTTCACTCCATCCTCATCGTCATCAGGCACCGGACAGCCATGGTATTTGACCAATCCTGATTGATTGGGACATTCATCTGCATCCCCTGAAACACCATCATCATCTGCATCAGCCGAAACTGGAGCTGCAGGCAACATGACTGGTTTTTTATCTTTTAATTTTAATGGGTAGGTATAACTAATAGAATGTGCAAAATGCATTTTGGTCAAGGGAGAAAGTTCAGCCCTATAGGAACTTGCAATATTGATGAAAGATCCTTGTTTGGCCTTGATTTGTATGCCTCCACCAATTGGTACATAAGCAGTATAATAAGTAGCATGATCTGTCGCCATCCCTAGCCCTGCAGTTAAATAAGGTACTATTTTTTTATCATCGGTGCGCAATTTGTAATTCAGGTTGGCATCTATTGCAAAATAGTAATTATTGGTTTTCGCTGCTGGAATTAACTTTGAAACATAATAAGGGTATTTTAAAGAAGCGATGTCAAGATTCACCATCAAATCTAAATTAGGATTGATTCCCTTGAAAAATTGCAAGCCAGCATAGGGTACCGTTTTAGTTAGATTGTCTGTTGCATTGGTTTTTTTAAAATCTAAAGCACCAATTTTAAACCCAATCGAAGCCCCTTTGGTACTTATAGTATCTTGTGCTTTAATGGCCATACTTGTAGCAAGGGTAACTAGGAATAATAAAACTTTTTTCATGTGCTTCTTGGATGTTTAATACCTAACAAATTTAGGCGAAATACTTTAAAATACTATTGTCGTTTTGGATTAGACTTGGAATAACCAAGGCCATCTACCACCACTCTTTCAATGCCATTGGACCTTATATTAATTCTTTTAGAGGCTGCCTGACTTAAATCTATAATTCTTCCCTTTTTAAGCATATTGGAATGCATGCGGTCATTGATTCGGACCAATACAGATTTGCCATTGCGCAAATTAGTCACCCTAACAATGGTATTTAATTTATAAATATTGCTTGCGGCAGTATACTTTCTATTTAAAAATACTTCCCCTGTAGCCGTCATTGTACTATCCAAATTGGTACTATAAAAACTTGCCACGCCAGTTACATGATTCAATTCTATTTTAATACGGCTGGTATTAATTTTATTTTGATACTTTGAGATGTAATGACTATCCAATAAATTTTCAGTAGCTAAATTATTATTTAGATATAAATTCTGTGCAAAAGAAAATATAGGCATCAGTAAAATACCCAACAAAATACTTTTAGCAAACATGATTTTTGATTTATGCAATAGCTTCAACGTCTACCACGCTGTCCAAATTTAAAGCGCCATAAATATGAGGAAACAACTCATCTAAGTCATGCGCTAGTTCAAACAGAACAGGTCTTTGTACTTTTTCTTTTTCAATTTTTAATTTAACTAAGCCTGTTTGATTTTTATAAAAACGATCCAATACACCTGGTATTTGTTTTTCGATGGAGCAATGTATAAAACCATCCTGCTCATAATTTTTTGGCAGATACTCCTTATTGGCCTTGGCTTGTTCCCATTCTTCTTTAGAAGTGATATGGTAAATGTATTCGCTTTCCATAATTTATTATTTTTTAATAATTCTAGGAATTTTTTGATCAATCAACATCAAATCTGCAAGCACGATGGCAGTCACTGCTTCTAATACGACAGGCACTCTTAGTGCAATGCATAAATCATGTCTTCCTTTTACTGAAAATATTTCTTGTTCATTGGTTTCCCAATTCAAAGTAGTTTGTTCTTTCGGGGTGGAAGAGGTTGGCTTCACTGCTATTCTAAACACCAAATCGTTTCCATTGGTATAACCACCTACGACACCACCTGCATGATTTGTTTTTGTTTTTCCAGTGGCATCTACAATGGCATCGTTATGATCCACGCCAAACATAGAAGCGGCTGCAAAGCCGGTTCCAAATTCAATACCACGAATAGCAGGTATAGCAAAAACCGCATGGCTAATTAAAGACTCCACGGAATTAAAGAAATGCTCCCCAAGTCCAATAGGCAATCCTTTCACTACACATTCAACAATACCACCCACACTGTCTTTAGCGTTAATGGCATTCTGCAAGCCTTTTTCCAAATCGGTTTCACCACCAATACTTACTATATGTGCTTTTACTTCAATGTCTTTTAAAACTCGTTTTGCCACCACGCCTGCCCCTACTAAAGCGGCTGTCAATCTTCCACTAAAATGCCCGCCACCTCTGTAATCTTCAAAACCCCCAAATTTATGGTGTGCCGTAAAATCTGCATGGCCTGGTCTGGGAACTGCTCTTTGCTTTTCATAATCTCCACTTCTGGTATTATTATTTTCAAATAACATCATGATGGGTGCCCCAGTGGTCACTCCATTAAATAAACCAGATTTAATGATGGGAATATCATCTTCTTGCCTAGGGGTAGTGCCTTTTTGTTGGCCTCCTTTGCGGCGTTCCATATCCTGCACAAAATCAGCTACTTGCAAAGACAAGCCTGCTGGACAACCATCAATGGTAATGCCCACGCATGCCCCATGCGATTCGCCAAATAGCTGTACATTAAATAAAGTTCCAAATCTATTCATAGTTAAAATCGTTAGTACAAGGTAAGAAATTTATTGTATATCTATTTTTGCCCCCAAATGTTGGAGATGGGTAAAGAAGTCGGTGTATGATTTATTGATGGCTTCCGCTTCTGTAATTTCTACTGGTCCATTCGCACACAAGGCAGCTACTGCACAGGCCATCGCAATTCTATGATCATGCTGAGAAAAAACTGTGGTTGAATTTAACTCAGTTCCACCATGAATCTTCATGGTATCGCCCTCTAAATCAATTTGAACCCCTAGTTTAGCAAACTCTGTTTGTAAAGTAAGTCCACGATCACTTTCTTTATGCGCCAATCGACTCACTCCTTTAATTTCACTCACCCCATTACAAACAGCTGCCAATGCAACTAAGGGTGGGAATAAATCGGGACAATCCGTAGCATCAAAATTAAATGCAGTCAAATTTTTTGCATCATGATCATCCCCATTAGGACCCACAATGATTCCATCTACATGAATCATAATGCTTGCATGTGCGCCAATTAAAGCACTAATTATTTTCTTGTCTGCCTGTGTTGAATTCAATTGCAAACCTTTTACTTTAATGGGGCCCGCAATGGCGCCAGCCACCAATAAAAAAGCTGCCCCACTCCAATCTCCTTCTACTTTATATTCTATCAAAGGAAGTAAAGGTGCATGCGCTTCGAAATGAAAAGTTTCATAATTATGATGCTTTACATTCCAGCCAAATTCATTCAATACAGATAAAGTCAAATCAATGTAGGGCTTGCTTTTTAAATTCACTACTTTAATGGCTACCTCTTGCACTTCTGTGGCGGCATAAGCCATTAACAAACCTGTTAAAAACTGAGAACTTAAAGAACCATCTACTGTTATATTGGCCGCTTTCAAGGGCCCTTGTATTTGTATAGGTAGTAAACCTTTGTTTGAATTAATTTGAATGCCTAAAGAAGGGAAAATTTCATCAAAAAAATGCATGGGCCTTTTTACTAAACTTCCTTTTCCTTGGATGGTTATGCTTTTATTAGATAATGATGCAATAGGGGTGAACATTCTAATGCCTAATCCACTCTCTCCACAATTCATCTCCGGCCCAATTGGATGGACTCCATTAGAATTTATCTCTATGGAACTTTCTTTTTGGGTTACTCGGGCACCTAATGTTTGAATCACCTCCAAGGCGGCTAGATCATCATTGGAATGACCTGGATTGTGGATGATGGTCTTGCCTTGATGCAACAATGCAGCAGCACATGCTCTTTGCATACTACTTTTGCTTGCAGGCGCTTCTTGATCACCTTTTAAGCTGGATGGATAAACTATTACTCGCATCTTAAGAATACAACTTTATTAATTTCTCTAATGATTTCATAGGAATGGTTTCATAGACTGCCTGTCCTATTTTTTTCAGAAGTACATATTGCATGCCAGCATTTGATTTTTTCTTGTCTTTCTGCATGATCTGCATGGCTTGTTCAATATCAAAATGCATATTAGTGGGCAATCCGTATTTTTTTAAGGTATCCACTAATAAGCCGGCTTCCTTAAAGCCTTGCAACACTTGTGAAATTTTACTCGCATACACCATACCGATACTAATGGCATGGCCATGCAAAAGGGCATGTTGGTTTTCGATGGCATGGCCCAAGGTATGTCCAAAATTGAGCAACTTGCGATCCCCTTTTTCAAACTCATCCTTTTGTACCACTTTCACTTTTATCTGCACATTTTTTTCAATCAACAAAGCCAAGGCTTTTTTGTCTTTTTGATAATACTTCAAATCATGACTCGCCAAAGCCTTCATCATAGTAGCATCTTTAATGGCTGCATGTTTGATTATTTCCGCAAAGCCATTTTCCCACTGGTGCTGAGGTAAGGTTTTTAAAAAATCTAGGTCGTACAATAAAAAAGAAGGCTGTCTGATCAAGCCCACCATATTTTTATACAAGCCCAGATCAATTCCATTTTTACCACCAATAGATGCATCCACCATGGCTAGGATCGTAGTTGGCACAAAACCCACTGCTACACCACGCATAAAAACACCTGCCACATAACCCACCATATCGGTTACCACACCGCCACCGACACCAATTAAAACCGCTTGTCTGGTAGCACCTAAATTAACTAAGGCTTCAATGATAAAATCTACAGTGGCTTGCTGCTTATGTTCTTCGCCAGCAGGAATAATAATGGTTTTCTTTCCTTTAAACTTTTTTTGGTGTAAAGCATATACATTTTCATCTGTAATGTAAAAAGCATTTGACTTGTCTACCATATTATGAATGGCAGCAAACTTACCCTCTAAGAAAAAGGATACTGTTTGTGTCGAGAATTTTACTTTCCAGTTTTTCATTTAAAAATGCTTTACATTATGTAATGAGCATTAGTTTGTATTATAAAAACAAACTAGCTATTCATTATTTTATTTTGATGATGAATGCTTTCCATATGCACAGCGTCCATGTACTTAGTGATAAAATCTTCACTTAAGCCCACTTTATTGCCCTTGCCTACGGCACGCTCCAATATTTCATTCCAACGATTGGTTTGCAAGATGGTGATATCATTGTTCTTTTTGTATTCGCCAATTTTTTCAGCCACTTTCATACGGGTAGACAATACTTGCAACAACTCATCATCCAATTGATTGATTTGTTGACGCAATTTTTCCAATGCAGCATGGTATTCTTCAGAAGCCACATCTTCTTTTCTCCAACGTATTGCCTCCAACATAGTTTTCAATACCTCAGGGGTGATTTGTTGTTTCGCATCACTCCAAGCATTGTCTGGATCGATATGTGATTCAATGATTAAACCATCAAAGTCTAAATCCATGGCTTGTTGCGCCACCTCTTGCAAGATATCACGACGTCCACAAATATGTGAAGGATCGTTGATCATTGGGATGCCTGGATAACGACGCTTCATTTCAATCGCTAAATGCCACATCGGTGCATTTCTATATTCAGTATTGCCATAAGAACTAAATCCACGGTGGATCAAGCCCAATTCTTCAATACCCGCTTTAGCAATACGCTCCATACCACCAATCCATAATTCTAAATCTGGATTAATGGGATTCTTAATCAATACAGGCACTTTCACCCCTTTTAACGCATCTGCAATTTCTTGCACACTAAAAGGATTCACTGTGGTACGCGCCCCTACCCATAATACATCTACATCAAAATGCAAAGCATCTTCCACTTGTTTAGCAGTAGCTACTTCCACCGCAACAGGCATTCCTGTTTCTTTTTTGGCTTGTTGCATCCAAGGCAATCCCTTGGTACCAATACCTTCAAAACTTCCAGGTCTGGTTCTTGGTTTCCATATACCTGCACGCATAATGTCTACTTTACCAGTAGCCGCTAAACGAATAGCAGTTTGCATCACTTGTTCTTCGGTCTCCGCACTGCAAGGACCAGAAATAATCAAGGGTGATTTCTTTAATAAAATGCTCACTTTTTGTTGTTGTTCTGTTAAGTCTCCCATTTTTTCCAATTTTAATATTTAAATATTTATTTTAATTTTTCGATCTTTCTAATTAACCTTCTTTTTTAGAAAATCCTTTTGGACCACCACTGTCTGCATCATTCATTCTAATGCGACGACCTTTGTAGTTTTTACCATCTACCGCATTAATCATTTGCTTAGCAGCACCCGATTCAATTTCTACCCAGCTATTCATATCACGCATGTCAATTTTACCCAAGGCTTCTTTTCTTAAGTCGCTCATGTCTAAAATGTATTGTAAAAAGCTTGCTTTGTAAAAACCATCCTTAGTGCCTAAGTTCACAAACAATCTTGTATAACCGCTAGCGCCTCTTTCTGCACCGCGACTTCCGCGATCACCAGCACTACGATCCATACCACGATCATTGCTTCTTGTGCGACCACGATCGGCGCCACTAAATTCTTGACGACCTCTGTCACGATTGCGATCTTGTTGTTGCATCGGCTCGCGACGTCCTTTATCTGCTGTACGAATATTTAAATCTTGCGCATTTTCATAATAACTCAAGAATCGGTTAAACTCTAAAGCAGCTACACGCTTTAAAATTTCTTCCTTACTCATATCTGCAAATTTCTCCGCCAACATAGGTACATAAGTTTCATAGTCACCATGGCTTACATCGGTAGACATTAATTTATCCATTACATGGAAAAATTGCTTACGACAAACATCCTTACCACTTGGAATATCCAATTTATGGAAAGTACATTTATTCATGTTCTCTATTTGACGCAAACGGTAAGATTCACGTGCGTGTACAATGGATATACAAATTCCTTGACTTCCTGCACGACCTGTACGACCACTGCGGTGGGTATACACTTCTACATCATCAGGTAATTCAAAATTGATAACATGGGTAATGCCTTTTACATCAATACCTCTTGCAGCCACATCGGTCGCAATTAACAATTGTAAACTCTTGTCACGGAATTGGCCCATCACTCTATCACGTTGTTGTTGTGTTAAATCGCCATGGATAGCATCAATATCATAACCTTCGCGCGTTAAACGTTGTGCTACTTCTTGCGCATCTGCCTTGGTTCTTGTAAAAATAATACCATAAATACCTGGATTAAAATCGATGATTCTTTTTAAAGTCTCATAACGATGTTGGGCCGAGGTTAAATAGTACTGATGGTCAATGCTCTTGTTCGTCGCATTTACTTTACCAATCGTTACTTCTACTGGCTCTTTCATGTAACGCTTGCTTACTTTTCTAATTTCAGCAGGCATGGTGGCACTGAACAACCAAATACTTTCTCTATTAGGTGTATTCTTTAAAATGAATTCAATGTCCTCTTGGAAACCCATGTTTAACATTTCATCGGCCTCATCTAAAACTACATATTCAATTTTTTCCAAGTTGATGGCTTTTCTTTCAATCAAGTCAATCAATCGACCAGGGGTAGCAACCACTACTTGTACACCTCTTTTTAAATCCCTTATTTGCATGCTGATAGAGGTACCTCCATATACTGCCAATACTTGCAAACCTGGAATATGTTTTTTAAACAAATTCATCTCGTTGACAATTTGCATACACAATTCTCTTGTTGGACAAACTACCAAGGCCTGCGGAAAACGATCTGCAGTTTTGATTAATTGCAACAAGGGTAAACCAAAGGCAGCTGTTTTGCCAGTACCTGTTTGCGCTAGTCCAATAAAATCTTTGGTACCACTTATTAAAACAGGTATAGATCTTTCTTGAATTTCAGTAGCATGGGTGTATCCTAATTCAGTTACTGCTTTGACCAATTGCTCATTGATCCCTATTTCAGTAAATGTTTTTTTAGACTTTACGGCTTCTATCAACTCATTTTTATTTTCTATTTCTTCGTTCTTCTTCATTTTTACTATTTTTTGCTTAGTCGTATTTTACGCTTTGCTTTTTTTAATTATTTTAAAATCCTTTTTATTTGATTGGCATTTTGAATCAATTCCAATAAGTAAGCTGGGTTTTCTTTTTCCAAACTTGCCTTGAATTTTTTTAATTGACTAATATGCTCATTCAAAACATCCAATACATTTTCCTTGTTTTGCATAAAAATGGGCACCCACATTTCCGCATTGGACTTTGCCAAACGAACGGTGCTTTCAAAACCACTACTTGCTAACTCAAAAATAGCATCAGACTCTTTTTCCTTCTCTAACACTGTATTGGCCAGCGCAAAAGAAGTAATATGTGAGATATGACTCACATAGGCTACATGAATGTCATGTTTAATGGCATCCATATAAAGTATATGCATACCTAAAGCTTGATACATTTTTTCTACTAATTCCAAGGCATCCTCGTCTACTTGCTCTTTATTACAAATAATCGTCGCCTTGTCAACGAAAGCATCGTCTTGTGCAGCAGCAGGACCACTAAATTCTGTTCCCCACATGGGATGTGTTGGAACAAAGCGGCCTCTATTTTTATGTGTTTTTGCAATACCCACAATACTTTCTTTAGTAGAACCAAGATCAAAAACAACTTGCTTGTTCACCAAGTTTAAAATAGTGGGCAATAAATTTTCCGCTACGTTAATCGGTGTTGCAATGGCGATCAAGTCAGAAGCAGCAATGGCTTCTTCCAATGACATGAGCTCATCCACAATACCCAATTGCAAAGCTAGTTTTTGGTGTTCAAGGTTATGATCCACTCCAATGACATTGGATACCAAGCCTTTCTTTTTCAAAGACAAAGCCAGTGAACCTCCCATTAAACCAATTCCTATGACTGTTAAACGCATG
>JAPLEP010000029.1:0-24257 GCA_026391155.1 Bacteroidota bacterium | reverse complement strand
TACGACGGATCTCTTTAATGAAGTTCTCTGTAGATTGTTTTGGCTTCTGTTCCATGTCATTTTTGGTTTAATTGTTAATGATGGAAACACTCTACTAATTTAGACTATATTTTGTCCACTTTATGCTGACGATTTACAAGGCAAAGCTTCTTTATTCGGTAATTTCTTATCGAAAATTCTTTTAAAAATTTGACTGACTTGTGTGTAATCGTCGGTACTTAATTTATCCCAAGCAGGTTGGAAGAACAAGTCCTTTGCAAGACTAAGGATATCCATTTGCTCCAATTGCCACAATGAATGTGCCGCATTTTTCTGAGCTAGAGATGCATTCGCAAGATCTCCATTGATATCAATTTTTAAATTATTTTCTTCAGTACTATTGATAAGCTCCTGATTGTTAATTCTTACCACTGCATTTACACCATCAGTTCCATCCAATGCAATGTCCGTATTTGATCCGGATCCATCCCCTGTTTGGATATTGATGTAGGTTTCGCCAGCTGCAGCTTTAGCATTGGCTGCAATAGTCCCCAATCCTTCGGCGACTTTAGATAATGTTGCTTCTGTGGCCACTTCCTGCTTCACCTCAACGTCTACGAATTTAACAGCAGATACCCCAAACACGATTGCCTCAATGGCCAAACCGCCAGTGATCAGCAGATCTTGGGCAGGCCATTCCAATAACTTGGCAATTACTCCAATTAAAATTACAACGGCAGCACCGCTATAAAAAAGGTTGAAAATGTCTAATTTTTTGGTCTTTACGACATCTGGTTTCATAGGTGGATTATTTAGATACAATTTTACTTACGGATGTAAAAATCATTGTAATATAGATATATCTCTATCAGATTCAAAAAAATGTAAGAAAACGGATAATTAATGGAGGTGTTAATCTTGAATTATTGCTATTCAACATATTATAAATTATTTATTTATAATATGTTGAATTTATAGTAGATTGTATAAATAGTATCAAAAACTATTATAAGTGGCTGTAATTTAATCCTTTAAGGGTTATTCTTCATGCTTTGCCAAATAGCCTCTTTTTCGGCCAAGCTCAATTTAGCTAAGTCTAACCCATGGTCTTTGGCATAGGTTTCCATCAGTTCAAAGCGCTTCTTAAACTTCTTATTGGTCTTTTCTAGGGCGGTTTCTGGGTCTATCTTTAAGAACCTGGCATAATTGATTAAACTAAAAAGCACATCCCCCAGTTCGTCTTCCATCTTCTCTTGGTTGTTTGCGGCAACCTCATGTTGCAGCTCCCCTATCTCCTCATTTACTTTATCCCAAACCTGTTCTTTGTTCTCCCATTCAAATCCTACTTGTTTTACTTTCTCCTGAATTCTTAAAGCCTTGACCATGGAGGGTAAACTATTGGGCACACCACTTAATATAGTTTTTTTACCATCACCCTCTTTTAATTTCAATTGCTCCCAGTTTAATTTCACTTGCTCTTCTGTCTCTGCCTTTACATCACCATAAATATGTGGATGCCTATGAATTAATTTTTTAGAAATACCTGCAATAACTTCTTCTAAAATAAATTCGTTTTTTTCAGAAGCTATTTTGGTATAAAATAAAACATGTAATAATAAATCGCCAAGCTCTTCTTTAATTCCTTGCCAATCTTCTTCTATTATAGCATCAACCAATTCATATAATTCTTCAATGGTATTACTTCTTAAACTATGTATGGTTTGCTTTTTATCCCAAGGGCATTCTGCTCTTAAGCGATCCATAATGGCCACCAGTTCTAAAAAGTTTTTGGAAATATTTTCTTGAGACATATTATAAATTAAATAAAGAAAGCAAAATAAACACTAGCATTAATCCGGCCATTAAAATAGCTGTTCTAAAATTTAAAATAATAAATTTTAGAACCGTTTTAAATCTAGATTGATTAAAATGATTGCGCAATGCTTTGTATAAATAATAGAACATTAAGATGGATGTAATAATTGCTGCTGCTCCAAATGGGGGCCTTTTAAAAATAAACTCAGTAGAGAGATCCACGAGCTTTAAAGCGAATAAGATCATAAAAAACGCACAGTAAATATGAATACTGAAAATTAGGTGATCAACAAAGTAGTGATTTTTATTTCTACGATACAATACCCATAAAAACAATGCAAACATGGGCAAGGATATATACAAGATACGAGAGAAATAATGTTGAAACTGCTCCATTAAAGCCTCTCCGAATTTAAATTTATCGTCTTTGAATTTATCATTCAACTCAATTGTTTTTTTAACCAAGGATGACTCAAACCAACTATCTTTTTTTGTATCGGGTAGCTTAGACTGCGCGGAATCATAAGCCCCGATTGTCTTATAGGGTATAGCATCATTTCCAATTTGAAAATTTAAACCCCCTTCTTTTTTAACTTCTACATTCTTAGCATCCGTTTTTTTAAGATCTGTCTTTTTTGAGGCCACTGTATTTAGTAAAGCAGGTTTTGGCAATGGAGGATTTGGTAAAGCTATAACAGGAAGCGGCTTTGCCACCTCTGGCCCTTTGACTTGTTCTCCAGAAAAAATAAAGAAAAAGAATATCGCGGAAATAAATAAATACATTCTAATGGGATGAATGTAATTGGCTCTTTGGCCATCCATATACAATTGGGTAAGCTTTGCTGGTTTAAACAAAAGTAGCTTCAACGTTTTCCAAAGCTTCCCATCAAAATGGGTTAAGTCTTCAATAAAATGCATGATTAAATGCCCAAAGCTTTCCTTCACCTCCACATTCTCTTGTCCGCATTGATGGCAGAACCTTCCAGTCACCGTTTCACCGCAGTTTAGGCAGTTTTTTTCTTTTCTTTCTTTTAAATGAGACATAGGGATAGAATGCTTGGCTCTAAGTTACACTTGACTGATGTACAAAAAAAATCCCTCTCGAAATAATCGAGAGGGATTGTGCCTCAGGCGGGAATCGAACCCGCACGGGCGTTGCGGCCCACAGGATTTTAAGTCCTGCGTGTCTACCAGTTCCACCACCAAGGCGTCTGAGATCAGACTTAAAAAAAATCCCATCCCGAGTCCTCGGGACGAGATTTTTGGAGCGAAAGACCGGGCTCGAACCGGCCACCCCGACCTTGGCAAGGTCGTGCTCTACCAAATGAGCTACTTTCGCTTGTTCAAGAACTATTTTTAGGACTGCAAAAATAACGAAACAGCGGTCTAAAACAAAATTATTTTCTTACTTATACTCAGGTTTGTACTGAGAACTAGTTTGCACTTCAGGATTTGGTTTTGAAAAGCGACTATTGTACAATTTTGCACAATTGCCTAAAACCAACGCTAGTATGGCAAAAATAGATACATAAAAAAAGAATCTAGAAGAAGTCACCCAGTTTGCGGCGATATCTTTATTAGCTGAATTGTCTTGTAAATCTTGTGACATAGTGTTTAATTACGGACGCAAAAATAGCAACAAGTTCTTAATAATGAACTTGTTTGCTTACTATTTTACTAAAAAAATGCTTGTTTTTTATAAAGTACTGAAAAACCAGCGACCCTTGGTAGACTCCGCCCAATGAATCTAGGGGTTTAGTGCCTTTTGTTCTTTTGATTTTACCCCCTAAACAATAGCCCATAAATGCGAAATGCGCTTTGCCAATAGCCAAAAAGAAGCTAGCATCTCCTCCCAATAAGCCCTTATAGGCCGAAATAGCATCCAAAGCAAATCTTGCAGGCAGCTTCCATATCAATTCAGGCAAAGGTAAATTCTTGGTCAACATGATTAAATTGTTCCTAAAATTTAAGAACACTTTTCTTCCCCCTCTTGGTAAAGTACCCGCCCCAACATGATATACTTTCGCTAATGGACAGGCGTAAATTTGATAGCCAGCCAACTGCATCCTCCAACATAAATCAATTTCTTCTTGGTGGGCAAAAAAGTCTGCATCAAAGCCCTGCATGGCATGAAATAATTCTGAACGAATCATCATACAAGCACCCGTGGCCCAAAAAATAGGCGCAGCATTGTCGTATTGTTTTTCATCTTTTTCACAAACATCAAATACACGCCCTCTGGAAAATGGATAGCCTAAACTATCTATCCAACCTCCTGCTGCACCTGCATATTCAAATACTTCCGTGTTATTATAGGATAATATTTTTGGTTGACATGCCCCTATCGAATCATTGGACTCCAATAAATCTACCATTGGATCTAACCAATGGGCATCTACCGACACATCAGAATTCAACAAGACATAATATTTGGCGGCTACTTTTTTCAAAGCCCAATTGTAGCCACCCGCAAAACCTTCATTCGTCGTATTCGTAATTATTTTAACCGTTGGAAAAGATGCTTTAACTAATTGAATAGAATCATCTAAAGATCCATTGTCTGCTACCACTACTTCGAAATTTGGATATTGCGTTGCCAGTACCGATGGTAAAAACTGTGCTAAATATTTAGCCCCATTGTAATTTAATATGACGATGGAAACAAGCGGTTTCAAACTGATACTTTTAGCGAATGTAAGTCCAAAATATGGGAATTTGAACTAAAAAATCTAACTTAGTGCTATGAACAAGGGCAGTTTTTTACATAGGAACTTAGATTTACTCAATCATCCCTTGGGGTAGTTCAACTACCTCCTATTTTTTGTATTCAAGCGAGAAGCATTTTTGTCTTTTCTCAACTATTATTTACTTTCCAATAATTCAATTTAAAGAAATGACTCATTCAACAGTTAGTTCCAATGCTGCTAAATATTTAGCACTAGAGGAAAAATATGGCGCTCATAATTACCACCCACTTCCAGTAGTATTGGAAAGAGGTGAAGGTGTTTACTTATTCGATGTAGACGGAAAAAAATATTTTGATTTTTTAAGTGGCTATTCTGCAGTGAATCAAGGTCACTGCCATCCAGCCATTATAGAGGTATTACAAAAACAAGCAAGTAAACTCACCTTAACTTCTCGTGCTTTTCACAATAATTTATTGGGCGAGTATGAAAAGTACATCACCGAATATTTTGGATACGATAAAGTACTTCCCATGAATACAGGTGTGGAAGGTGGAGAGACAGCTATCAAATTAGCAAGACGTTGGGGATACAATGTAAAAGGCATTGCAGAAAATAAAGCGAAAGTAATTTTTGCAGAAGGAAATTTTTGGGGACGCACATTGGCTGCTATTTCTTCTTCAACTGATCCTAGTAGCTTTAAAGGTTTTGGCCCTTATATGCCGGGCTTTGGTTTAGTGCCTTATAACGATTTAGTGGCTTTAGAAGAAGCATTAAAGGATAAAGAAGTAGCTGCATTTATGGTGGAGCCTATCCAAGGTGAAGCAGGGGTAGTAATTCCAGATGATGGCTATTTAAAAGCAGTGCGTGATTTATGTGACAAATACCATGTTTTATTTATTGCAGATGAAATTCAAACGGGTTTAGCAAGAACTGGAAAGATGCTAGCCTGCGATCATGAAAATGTTAAACCCGATATTTTAATATTAGGTAAAGCATTAAGTGGTGGCACGCTTCCAATTTCTGCAGTGTTGGCCAACAATGAAATCATGATGCAGATTTTACCAGGAGAACATGGTTCTACTTATGGTGGAAACCCATTGGCTTGCGCAGTGGCTATAAAATCTTTAGAAGTTTTAAAAACAGAGAAGATGGCGGAGAATGCAGAAAAAATGGGCGAAAGATTAAGACAAGGATTAGCCGAATTAAAATCACCTTTCATCACCACCATACGTGGCAAGGGTTTATTAAATGCAATTGTCATCAAACATGAGCACCCGGAGGCAAGTTGGGATTTGTGTTTGCACTTAAAAGATTTAGGCTTACTCGCAAAACCTACGCATGGAGATAAAATTAGATTCGCGCCGCCTTTAATTATTACTGAAAAACAAATAGATGAAGCGGTAGCAATTATTGGGGCTGGCTTGAAACTTTTAGCTTAGGCAAAAAAGTCATCAGCATGATGGCTGCAGAAATTATTATGCAAGCATATAAAGCCCATTGCTTTTCAGGACACTCCCCCATTTGACAGGTAGACAATAGGAGGAAATTTCGAATGCTCCAGGCTAAAAGCAAGGCTGCGAAAACCATATTGAACCGCTTTGCCCAGATATAAGGCAAGGCAAAAAATACCAAGCTCAAAACTGCAAAGAAGCTTAAAAACTTACCGGCTTGACCAAAGTTGGATCCTGCCGCATCCCAACCTGTAATGGTCCAGTGTCTGCTCTCTATAATCACCAAAGGTTGTGTGGTGCTGTAAATAAGCAACAAGCAAAGCAAAAGCCCAATGGTTTGAGAATATTTCATGATGACAATGTTTTATAAAAAACAAAACCCGTACCAATTGTAAGGGTTTTGTTTTTTTATGAGGTCGAGAGCGGATTCGAACCGCTGTGGGAGCTTTTGCAGAGCTCTGCCTAGCCACTCGGCCACCCGACCCTATCTAGGACGCGAAAATAACGCAAAGAACTTAATTATAAAAGAATTTTACCGCTATTCCTATTTAAACGACATTTGTCTCCTAAATAAATCAATATGCAGGCGATTGGTGCATCAGAACTCATTATTAACGACCGAGGAGCCATTTATCACTTAAACCTTAGGCCAGAAGAGTTGGCGGACACCATAATTACTGTGGGTGACCCAGAGCGTGTTGCAGCAGTGAGCAAATACTTTGATCAAATTGAATTCAAATTGGCCCATAGAGAATTTATTACCCATACAGGAAGAATTGGCAATAAAAGAATTTCAGTATTGAGCACTGGTATTGGTCCAGACAATATCGACATCGCCTTAAATGAAATTGATGCCTTGGCCAATATTAATTTTGATACAAGAACCATTAATGAGCAAAAAAAATCGGTCTCTATCATTCGCATGGGCACTTGCGGTTCTTTGCAAGGTGAAGTAGGTGTGAATGAATTAGTAGCGGGTACGCATGGATTGGGCATCGATAATTTATTAAATTTTTATGATTTAGAAAATAACGAGGAAGAAAAAGCCATTTTAGCTGCTTTTGATGAGCATACAAAAATTAGCTCGCATAAAATTCAACCATATATAGCCACTGCAAGTACAGGTTTAATCAAACATTTCAATGAAGGTTATAGTCATGGCATTACGGTTACCTGTCCTGGTTTTTATGGCCCTCAGGGACGCATCTTAAGACTCCCTTTGAAGATGCCCAACTTAGTTGATCAGATGACCAGCTTTAGTTATGGCCAGCACCGTATCGCGAATTTTGAAATGGAAACCAGTGCTATTTATGGTTTATGTAATTTATTAGGACATCAATGCTTAAGTATCAATGTAATTATTGCTAACAGAGTAAAAAAAGAATACAGCAAGGATATGGGTAAGGCCGTGGAACATATGATTCAAAAATCTTTAGGCATTATTGCAGACATTTAAATTAGAAATAATAATTTATAGATAAGTAAATTAATATGAATATACAATTTTCAAAATACCAAGGCACGCAGAACGATTTTGTCATTATAGACAACCGTTCAGGTAATATCAAATTAAGCGAAGCGCAAATTGAGTTTATTTGTGATAGAAGAAAAGGTATTGGCGCTGATGGTTTAATGCTATTAGGCAATGTAGCAGGTTATGATTTCTCCATGACTTATTATAACGCCAATGGCAAAGAAGGTTCTATGTGTGGTAATGGTGGTCGCTGTTTAACACAGTATGCATTTGACCAAGGTATTAAAAAAGATACTTACTCTTTCATAGCAGTCGATGGTCCACATGAATCGAAAATTGATGCAGAAGGTTGGGTGCACTTAAAAATGATTGATGTAAAAGCAGTAGAGAAGAATATTGATGGCGAGGTTACTTTTTATGTGATGAACACAGGCTCTCCTCATTATATTGAATTTGTAGACAATGTCAATAATGTGGATGTAGTTGGACTAGGACAAATGATTCGTTACAATGAAAGATTTAAAGCAGAAGGCATTAATGTAAATTTTGTTCAACAGGAAGAAGGGCAACTATTTGTTAGAACCTATGAGCGTGGTGTAGAGAATGAAACTTTTAGTTGTGGCACTGGAGTAACCGCCTCTGCCTTAATTGCTGGTATAGAAAAATTAGGGGAGCAAAGAATTAATATTGAAACCTTGGGTGGAAAACTTGCAGTTAGTTTTAATAACAGAGGAGACAATATATTTGATACTATTTATTTAATGGGTCCGGGCACTTTTGTTTTTAGCGGAGCCTTAGATGTTTAAAATTTACCGAAAAAATAATTCTTATGGCCTTATTCAATGTTCGTGTTTACGGCATTTTATTAGACGAGCAAAACCGCTTATTAGTAAGCGATGAATTTGTGCGTGGAGAATACTTTACAAAATTACCAGGAGGCGGCTTGGAATTTGGCGAAGGCACTAGAGAAGGTTTAGAAAGAGAATTTGTGGAGGAGACAGGCCTAAAAGTGACCATTGGCGCTCATTTATATACTACCGATTTTTTTCAAATCTCTGCCTTCAATAAAAAGGATCAGATCATTTCTATTTATTATCTCGTGCACTCCAACGAATGCAGTAAAATAAAAACCAGCGAAAAGACTTTTGATTTTAAACCCGAACAAGTAGATGACAATACCAAGACTGCTGAATCTTTCAGATGGGTGGATTTTGAAAACTTGAATGAGGCAACGATGAGTCTCCCTATTGATAAGGTAGCCATTCAAATATTAAAACAAAGTCTCTAAACCTCATTCTCCAAACCCATGGCTTCTAATTTCATCTTTCTAGCCATTTCATGCCCAACATAATTTTCAATTCTTTTTTCTATAAACCCGATCAATGGTGTTAATACAATAGCCATGACAAACTTGTACATATAATTCACCACACAAACGGCAAGTACAGTTGACCAGCTCCATCCATTGCCAATTTTAAAGGCAATCACCAATACCACAAAGCTATCTACCAATTGAGAAACGACGGTTGAACCTGTGGCCCTCAACCAAGCCATTTTATCTCCGGTCATTTTTTTTATTTTATGAAACACATATACATCAATCAACTGGCTGACTAAAAATGCAATCAAACTTCCTAGAATAATCCACATGCCTTGGCCAAAGATGGATTCAAAAGCCAATTGCATGCTTGGCACTCCTGCTGCTGTTTTAGAGCTTACCCAGAAATCGGCAGGTGCAATATGCATAGCTAAATAAAACATTAAAAATGCATAACAAATTAAGGATACAGCGGTAATACTTATTCTTCGCACAGCCTTGGGCCCAAAATATTCATTCACCACATCGGTGATGACAAACTCTAAAGGCCACAATAATACCCCACAGGTTAAATTGAAAGAAAGATTTTTTACACCAAACAAAGTGAAATTTGCTGGTGCAATACCTAATAATTTTTCTAAGGAAAATATTTTCCCGCCAATACATTCTGCAATTAAAGCATTGGCTACAAAAAATGCGGTTATACCAATAAATAACTTGGTTGGCTTGTCTTTAAATAGCGAATGTAGGTTGCCCGTTTTTGATTGATTCATTCCTTAATATTTATGTTTACTCTTGACTAAAAAATATAGCGCCAATTTGTATACATAACATTAAGATGATTAAAATTGTTTTCCAATTTTCAACAAAATTGTTGCTCTTAGTTAGTTTTACCCAAGCCCAGGCTAAAAAAAATGCAATATTCACCCCAGGGGCCATTTCTAAGCCCAAAACTGCGAAAAAATTGATTACCCCCTCTGGTAATTTAACCCAATGAACATTCATGACCAGTAGGCTAAAAAGGTAAAAGGCATTGCAAATAATGGCCACTTTGGCAATAAAGGATAAGTTGATAATTGATGCTGGAACTTTCATTTTTATAAAATTATTTACAAGGTACTAAAATTACTGAAAAAGCCTTTTTAGTTGTAAGTTTGGCACTATAAATTAACACCTATGTTGAAGTCTATTTTTAAGTCTGCCCTCCCCCATTTATTAGCCATCGTCATCTTTGCAATCGTTGCTATCGTTTATTGCAGACCTGCCTTGGAGGGGAAAGTCTTACAACAACAAGATATTACCCAATGGAAAGGAATGGCACAGGACGCCCTTAACTATGCAGAAAAAAATGGACATACGCCAATGTGGTCCAATAGTATGTTTGGGGGTATGCCTACTTTTCAAACTACAGGTGTACCAGGTTTTGCTTATTCGGTAGGTATGTTGGATCAACTATTCACCTTAAAATTACCCGAACCCATTAGTTTATTTTTCCTCGCTTCTCTTTGCTTTTATTTCTTAGCCCAAGTTTTAGGTTTTAATTCCATCATCAGCATCATTGGCGCCTTGAGTTATAGCTATGCTACTTATAACCCTATTTTAATTATGGTGGGGCATATCACTAAAATGCATGCCATTGCTTATCTTCCATTTTTCATTGGAGCCTTGCTATTAATTTTTCAAAAAAAATATTTATGGGGTGGCTTACTCACTGGTATTTCCACGGCCTTATTTGTAGGCGCCAACCATTTGCAAGTAAGTTACTATGGGATTATCATTGTTGCATTTATGTCTATTTTCTTTATCATTCAATGGATCAAAGAAAAAGAGTACACACATATATTTAAAACTTTTGTCACTGCATTGATCGCTGGCTTAATTGGAATTGCCGTGAATGCACCCATCTTAATAAGTACTTATGAATATGGTAAAGAGTCCATCAGAGGCGGAAGTGCTATTGTAACAAAAGATAGTAAAACAACCGCCACTGGCTTAAACAAAGATTATGCCTTGAGTTACAGTATGTTTAAATCGGAACCTTTGGTAATGATGTTTCCCAATATTTACGGTGGCACCAGCGACCCTAATATTATAGACCCTGCCAATTCCAAAGCCATTGAAGCATTGCAACAAATGCAACCTCAGGTAGCACAACAATTGCAATCTTATCTGTCTTTATACTGGGGAGGCATAGGCTTTACCTCAGGCCCTCCTTATGCAGGTATACTCATCTGCTTATTTGCATTGCTTGGTTTTTCTGCAAGCAATAATAAACACAAGTGGTGGATTGCCGCTACTATTATTTTTTCTTTATTGCTCAGTGCAGGTAGCTATTTTGAATCTTTCAATGTATACATGTTAAATCATTTACCCCTATACAATAAGTTTAGAGCGCCTAGCATGATTTTAATAATCCCTACTTTACTCTTAGGTATAATGGCTTTATATGGTATGCAATCGGTAATTAGCGAAACTAGCTTTAAAAACATAATCGCTAAATACAAAACCGGAATAGTTTTAATTGGTTTAGCCCTTATTGCGGTATTGGCCATTTATTTTACCACAGATTTTAAAAGCGAAAATGAGAAAAATTTAATTACTCAAATTTCAAAATTACCAGATGCTAATCAAAAGGCTGCTTTTGAAACACCTGCGCAAAGTTTAGTCGCAGGCATTGCTGCCGATAGAAAAAGTTTGATCGAAGGCGATTTGCTTAGATTCCTACTTTTTGTATTGCTGATTGCCACCTTACTATTTTTATACTTTAAAAAAGTTTTTAATCAAACCGTATTATTGGTTGGTTTTGGTATTTTATCCTTGATTGATTTATTTCAAGTGAATACGAAATACTTGAAATCAGAGAATTTTATTGAAACTACAGAAAACGAAACTGCTTTTGCTTTAACCCCTATTGATATCGCCTTAAAAAAAGATACCAGCAATTACCGTATACTAGATTTAAGGTCTGGGAACATTGGTAATGCATTTAATGGAGGCGCCTTAGTTGCTTATCACCATAAAACAGTGGGTGGTTATCATCCTGCAAAATTGAGCATCTATCAAGATCTAATAGAAAATCAATGGTATAAATTTCCTAATTGTGCCCCAACCATGAACATGCTCAATACTAAATATGTATTGTCTGGAAATATGGCCAATGACACCATTCCTAATAAAGCTGCCTTAGGCAATGCCTGGTTTGTGAAAGGTATTCAATATGAGAAAGGACCTAACGAAGTCATGCATCGCTTGGATAATTTTAATCCAAAAGACACTGCCATTATTGAACAAAAAGATAAAATAGACGCTTTAAGTAATATCAACTTTGATGAAAATGCAAAGATTGCATTAGTGTACAACAATAACGACGAATTAAGTTATACAAGCAATGCCACCCAAAAGCAATTGGCCGTATTTAGTGAGGTATACTACAAACTAGGCTGGAAAGCTTACATCGACAATCAAGAAACGCCCATTGTAAAAGTGAACTATGTTTTAAGAGCCTTAGTCATACCTGCAGGCAACCATACCATCCGATTTGAGTTCAAGCCTGAATCTATTATAAACGCTCAAAAAGCATCAACAGCAGCTTCTTTATTGTTATGGGCATTGTTGATTGGATTAGGGTTTACAAGCTTCAAGCAAGGAAAAAAAAATAGCAACTAATCAATGGTTTTATCTATCATCATATGTAGTTATAACCGCGCAAGCTATATTAGTGATGCTTTAGATAGTTTGTATACTCAAACTGCTGGCTTGGATTGTTTTGAAGCCATTATTGTTGACAATAATTCTACCGACAATACTGCCGAAGTTTTTGCTCATTGGCGTGCGGCTCATCCCCATGGCGCTTTCATCTATTTAACGGAATCCAAACAGGGCGCCTCCTTCGCCAGAAATACTGGGGCTGCAAAAGCCAATGGTGATTGGCTTTGTTTTATGGACGATGACGCAGTGGCCACTCCGGACTATGTTAAAAATATAATAATTCATATAGCAGCAAAACCCAAAGCTGTGGGATTTGGTGGACGTATCATTCCAAAATATGTCCCAGCCGAACCTAAATGGATGAGTTATTATGTATCCTCCTTGGTAGGAAATTTTGACTATGCCCCTACTGCTTGTGCATTTGCACCAGGCAAATATCCACTAGAGTCCAATATGATTGTAAAAAAAGACATCTATGAACAAATAGGTGGATTTAATACTAACCTGCCTGGTGTAGTAGGTACTTTAAGAATTGGTGGCGAAGGGAAAGAATTATTTTATAAAATTTTATCGCTAGGCCATACCATCTATTACGACCCTTCTATTTGTGTGTATCATGTGGTGGAAGTGAAAAAATTAACATCGGAATACATGTACCGAGTAGCTAGCGGAATAGGCAGAGGCGAAAAAACAAGAACATTAACTATATCTAAAGGGACCTATCTTAAAAAAATAATAGAATACTTTTTTAAGCTTGGGGCAGCAGTAATTTTAGGAATAAAATATATCTTACAACTCAGTCCAGCTAAGGCATGGCCAGTGATTCAGTTTAGGATAGATGCGTTAAAGGGGTTGTTGGATTAATTATAATAAAAAATATAAATAATGAATGATTTAAGAAATTATTTTGAACAAAATGAAGGAAGATTAATTAATAAATTTGATCATTACTTTGATGTTTATGAAAGATACTTTAGTAGATTCAGAAATAAAAAAATAACTATTGTTGAAATTGGCGTTTACCAAGGAGGTAGTTTACAAATGTGGCGTAACTATTTTGGAAAAGAGGCTACTATATGGGGTATAGACATCGACCCAAGATGCAAATCATTAGAAGAAGAAAATACACATATACTTATAGGCTCTCAAGAAGATCCGTTATTTCTAAGATCGATTATAGATAAGATTGGAGTGATTGATATTTTAATTGATGATGGTGGGCATACACAAAATCAACAAATAATTACATTTGAGGAATTATATAAACAAGTAAACCCTGACGGTGGTATATTTTTATGTGAAGATGTACATACCTCCTATATGAATGTTTATGGCGGAGGGCATAAAAGAAAAAGTAGCTTCATTGAATATAGCAAATCCATTGTAGATCAATTGAACGCTTATTACACTGAACAAAGTAGCCTAGTAATTAATGATATTACTAAAACAACTAATAGTATACATTTCTATGATAGTATTGTTGTATTTGAGAAAAAAATAATGATCCCTCCGAGTTCAAAGATGATGGGGAAATGGTCTTTTGACAATGAAATAAAAAAGAAAACCTTTAGTGAAAAATTAAAACTTCATTTTTTAATCAGAGTAAATAAAATACTACAGTCACTAAAATTAAAAGGCTTTTGTATCAACGAAATGATAAATCTAAGTGGTAAAAAATAAACTATTTTTTACCCATTTTATTAAATACAAAGCAATAGATCCCTAAAAATAAATTTTTATAAACCGCTAATAATTGAGGATTGTAGATTAAATCATTTTTTATAATCTTGATGCTCCGATACACCTCCTGCTTCATGGAAGCACTTAGACCCTTGAATTTAAACAATAAGTATAAACCATTGCGTATAATATAAAATACACGAATAGGAGAATGAATAATACGTTTAGATTTTTTTAAACTAACCAAGGATCTTCCTTCAATCAATGTCCCAAGACTATGATTTAATACAATATTGGAGAACATTAAATTAATATACCCATTTTGTATTACACGATAAGAGAATTCTGTGTCCACAAAATCAATAAAAAAATCTTCATTAAATACCCCCACCTTTTCTGTTAAGGATAAACTCAAAATAGAGCCGGAGGTGATTAAAGCGAGTGCTTCTTCTGGCAACTCTTTTTGAGTGGTAAAATTTGGTTGATGGTTCACCCCAAATTGCGCTATATTGGAGTTAGCAGATGACTGAATCAATGATATATATTTTTCAAAATCTCCTGGCTTAAAAGAAGAATCCTGATCCATGGTCAATAAAAATTCATACCCCTCTTGTCTAGCCTTATGTGAGGCCTCGTTTAATTTTTTGGCAATGCCTTCATTGGTACCTGAAGAAATATAAGAGATATTGCCTTCAACTTTACTAATTAAATCAATAAATGATTGATCGGGGTTTTCGGTATTATCATAAATGAACAATTTTTCCAAATTGCTTGAATAAGACCTAATATGCTCTATTACAATGTCAGTATTAGGATAGTAAAGTATTACAATACCAGCAAGTTTCATTTATATATTAATTAGATAATCTTGATTTCTGGTAGGAAAATAATAAACTTCCCATGATAAGTATCCTTAAACGAATCAATTATATAATCAGAAAAATTATGCGCAAGGATTAAAATATAATCAATATTCTGAAAATCAACCTCCTCCCTAGCTACAATTTTCAACCCAGTGCCAGGCATAAACTTCCCTTGCTTGATATCGGTGTCATCAATAATAAAATCAATTTCTTTATTTGTGATATTGATTGCATTTAGAAAAATACAGCCTTTGGCTGCAGCCCCAAAAGCAACAATTCTCTTATTTTGTATTTTCAGGTCATTAATAATTTGCTTACATTTTTGCAAATGAGCATTTACCTGTAAGCCCCATTTTTTATAATAATCTACATCAAAAGTATTTTCATACTTAATGAAATTTTGGATAGATAAATCAGGCTCAAAAAAAGAATCCTTTTTTGCCATTACCAATCTTAATGTTCCACCATGAATGACTTGCTTTTCAACTCTAATAATTTTTAATCCGTGTTTTTCCATCATTAAGTTTAAAGGAAGTATAGAATAAAAATATACGTGCTCATGATAGATTTGATCAAATTGATTAGTTTCTAAATCATGAATCCAATAAGGAAACTCTAAAAGCCAAAGACCTTTCTCATCTAATAAATGATGTACCCCTTCAACAAAAGAATTGATATCTCTTAAATGTTGGAAAACATTTGTAGAAGTAATAATTTTTGCACGCTTAGAAATTAATTTAGAAGTATCTAATGAAAAATATTCATTTAAAACCGGAATGCCCTTGGCTTCAGATAACTTGGCCAAATTTATTGAAGGATCAATGTTTAAATAACTTAATTCAATATTTGAAACTGAACGAAAAGTAGAAAGCAAAGTGCCGTCATTACCACCTATGTCTACAATTAAATCATTTTCATTAAGCTTAACAAGCCCTGATATATAATCGTACATCCTAGCGCAATGTGAAATGTAAGGTATATTTACTTCAGATTTAAACAAATAGTTACTAAATAAAAGCTCACTATTTACCGAATGGCTTAAAGCAGTTAGTTTGGACTTAGTAAACAAATTAACTTTTAATGGGAATTTTTGACAGTTTAAAGAGTCCTCTTCAGTATCAGACAAGTTATTAACTAATGGGAATTCCCCTAAGTCAAAATAAGTGAAAAAATCAGTATCGCCTGTTATAGGACATTTTATTATCTCCTCAGCATTTCTCATAGGATAAATTGTGATGCAAATATAATATTTATTAACAATACAATTTTATGTAAAAACAGCCAATTTGGTTCCTTTTTCAACCAAGTGTATCTATAAATTCAGACTATATCATATAAAATTTATCAAACAATTGAAATTGTAAAAATAATTGTAGTAATTGAGGTTTAAATTGATGCATACTGAATTTTAACAATTTTAAGACTTCTACAAAAAAATTGTAATTTCATTGTAAATAACGTTAATCAAAATGGGGGACCCATATATCTCAATTTGCATACCAACCTACAAGCGAACAAATTATTTAAAAAGGTTGCTCGACTCTGTAGTTTTGCAAAATTTTAAAGATTTCGAAGTGATTGTATCTGATGATAGTAATGACGAATCTGTTTTAAATCTAATTAAAGATTATAATGAGAAAATAAATATAATCTATTTCCACAATAGTCCTTCCTTGAGAACACCTGGGAATATGAATTTTTCCATCACAAAAGCCAAGGGAGAATGGATAAAAATTATTCACGATGATGATTGGCTTTCAACTGAAAATAGTTTGCAGATATTTGCAGATGCCACTAAAACTGGTAAGCAATTTATTTTTTCTGCTTACAATAATTTTATTGAAAAAACTAGCCAATTTCAATTAATTCAATTTCCATTAAGTTCAAAATCAAAAATAATAGCAGATCCTCTTTTATTGATTTCGAATAATATGATAGGACCACCAAGTGTAAGCATGTTCCATAAATCTGTTTTAGTTAAATATGATACAAGACTAAATTGGCGTGTAGATCAAGAATATTATATTAGAATAATTCAACTTTTAAAAGACTTCGAATACATCAATCAACCATTAATCAATGTTGGCGTAAGCGAAAGCCAAGTAACTAATTCTTGCATCAATGTACCAAGTGTAGAAATACCCGAAGGGCATATTTTATTAGAAAAATACGGAACAAAACCATTAAAGCATATCATCGTATTTGATGCCTGGTGGAGAATATTAAGAAACTGCGAAGTCAGATCCGAAAAAGACCTTACTCAATTTGGCGATACTCAATGGCCTGCCTGCATACTAAATATAGTTCAGCTACAATCAAAGTTTTCAAGCGCTTTACTTAAAAACGGATTTGTCTCAAAAACATTAATGACAATTTCCTATCTACAAAACATTATTCAAGGTAAACTATAAGCATTGAAATTATCCATCATCATAGTCAACTATAAGTCGTCAAACTATATTAAGGATTGTTTGCAATCTGCAATTGCCTTTGATTCTTATAAAAATTTTGAATGGATGGTGGTGGACAATGATTCCAAAGACCAAAGTAAAGAAACACTGATGCAGGAATTTCCATTTTTGCTTTGGCATGATATGGGCTACAATGCAGGATTTGCACGCGCTAACAATGCAGGCATACAATTGGCTAAAGGAGATACCGTATTACTTTTGAATCCTGATACCATAATTTTAAATGATGCCATTCAAAATACACTAGACTTATTTACAGCATCCGCTTATGTTGCTTGCGGTATACAAATGCTGAATCCAGACCTCACCCCTCAGATCTCAGGCAATCATTTTATGAAAGGTGGCCTGAATCACCTGCTTCCCTTACCCTATTGGGGAGGCTTTTTGAAATGGGTGGCTGGTTTATTCAACGTACAAAAGCCTAGTATTGAAATTGCCAATACAGAAGAAAAAGTTGATTGGATCAGTGGTGCTTTTTTAATGGTTAAAAAACAAGCAATTGAAAAGGCTGGCTTACTAGACAATGACTTTTTCTTATACGCAGAGGAAGTAGAATGGTGCAGCAGATTGGGCCAATATGGGCCATTGTGTATTTTCGGAAGTATACATATTGTACATATTATTGGCGAAGTGATTAGCGCCAATGCAGGCTCAAAGGATAAATCCTATACCAATTTGTATGATCGAAAAGGATTGCAATATATGGTAAGTAACCATCTAAGGATCAGAAAACAATATGGCCTCTTCTGGTTCTTTATTCAACTATTAAATTATACCCTTGCTGTGCCAATCTATTTAATTGCGAGTCTCATTGAAAATATTTTTACCTTAAAAAATCCATTGCCAGACATTAAAAAATCTTTGGCTTTAGGTTATAATGTTGCAAGGGTTTGGGCGCTCAGTGTTCGCATCATTCGCGATCAATCCTATTTTTATAAAGTTCTCTAAGAACTACTTTATTTACAATATATTTGTTCTATGGGAATCATTCAAAAACAAGGCTTAAAATCATCGCTATTTATAATGATGGGCTTTGTCATTGGCGCTTTTAATTTGCTAGTTCTATTTCCCCATTTTTTTTCTAAATCTGACCAGGGTTTAGTAAGGGCTATGATTGACATCGGATCTACCTTATCCATATTTTGTACGCTGGGAACCATCCCAGTGGTCAATAAATTTTACCCCTTTTATAATCAATACTTAGGATCTAAAAAAAACGACCTCCCCTTTATCACTTTGCTGATCAACTTAATTGGCTTTGCATTTATATTGACCATTGGTTGGCAAGAAAAAGATTTTATCATTCGTAAATTAGGCAAGTCCCCCGATTTAGCGGTTTACTTTAACTATGTCTACCCTTTTACTTTCTTTTTATTGATGTATTTGTGGCTAGAGGGATTTGCTTGGGGATTAAGAAAAGGCGTTTTGACCAATTTATTAAAAGAGACTGTAGTTAGAATTTTAACCAGTGCACTTATTATTGCCTTTGGTTTTAAATGGATAGACTTTCCTACATTCATTGCGCTTTTTAGTGGCATTTATTTAATTCCTTCTCTTATTTTGCTTGTTCAATTAGTAAAAACAAAACAGTGGACGATCAATTTTAATATTAGCCATGTTACGAAAAGATTAAAAGGAAGGATGATCAATTTTGCCTTATTCGTATTTGCAGGGCAGTTTTTTAATTTTTTAGCCAAGACCAACGATACTTTTTTAATTTTTGGATTGAGAGGCTTAAGTGACACTGCTATTTTTGCCATTGCCACTTATGTATCGGCCATACTTGAAATTCCACAGCGTAGTTTGAATTCTATTACTATTCCTGTTTTGGCAGAGTCATGGAAAAACAAAGACATGGCCAACATCAAACATATTTACCATAAAAGCGTTTCCAATTTATTGGCCATTGGGCTTTTGTTGTTTGGACTTATCTGGCTGAACATAGGCAACCTTGTTGCTTTTTTAAACTTCATCAGCAACAAATACGGTGGCGGATACGACGACTTGCCCAAACTAATTTTTATATTAGGCTTGGCCAAATTAATTGATTTAGGCACCGGTGTGAATAGCCAAATTATTGGCACTTCTAATTATTGGAAATTTGATTTTTTTACCAACTTATTCTACATCATCTTATCGCTTCCACTGAATTATTATTTAATCAAAAATTATGGTTTAGAGGGTCTGGCATTTTCTAATTTGGTGGCCCTTACTTTATACAATAGCATTCGTTTTGGATTTTTGTACAATAAATTTAAGCTGCAGCCTTATACTTGGAGACACGGATTATTTTTATTGTCTACCATTGCACTCATGTTATTAATACATATGCTACCGGCTGCCAATAATTTTATAGTAAATATTCTTATTCAATCCTTCGCCTTTGGAATTGCTTTTTTAGGATTGGCTTTCTGGATTAATCCAGCGCCAGAAATCCTAGATTTCTTCAACGATTTTATTAGAAACAAAATACCAGGCTTTTTTAATTCAAAAAGCAAGTCTTAATTGAAAAATTAGGCAGATTATTTCAGCGCTTCTAAAAACTTATCCAACCCCTTCCTCTTCTCTTGAGTTAACTCGTAACTAATATTTTCAGTGTAATACTTATGCAAATCATAAACTTGCTCTGAAATAGGTATTAACGCTATCACTTCATCCAAATGTGTCAGTCCATATCCATTGGCTACATCAAAGGCTTCCATAAAATCTGATGGAATGGGTTTATTCGCCACCCAAGCTGCAAAAACAAATGGCAATCCAGTATGTTGCTTCCAAGCTAAGCCAAGGTCATAGATATGATCAAACTGGCCTAAACTAGCCAAGGCACGGTCTCCAATGATGATTCCAGCATTTTTACCCCCAATTTGATCCATATAACCTTCTGTAGCCGGCATATACTCCACTTCCTTCTTCCAATAATGAGTCAATAAAACCTTGGCTAAAGCCACCGAGGTTCGACTTTGATAATCTAAATACACCTTCTCAATTTGCTCCATGGATACTTGGCTAAATAAAGCCACCGATGCCACTTCCCCTTCTGTACCAATCACATATTTAGAAACTATTTGAGGGTTGGTTAATAAAGGCATGATGGCCACAGGCACAAGGCCTATATCAATGGTATCATCCAATAAATCTTGCGCTATTTGAGCAGGATAGGATTTGATTAAATCAATCTTGTCTTTAAAAGGCCCCTGCTCCATACCTAGTAATAATGGGCGGGTATTTAAATAACTTACCGCGCCTATGCGCCATTTTTTGTCCAATTGAATTAACTTTGCACAAAGAAAAACCTTTTTTCTAAGAATCTAACTACTTGTTTAAATTATCAGTCCATGTCGAAACTTACAGCCATTTCTCCCGTTGACGGTCGTTACCAAAAGCAAACTGCCGCTTTAAGCGCTTATTTTTCCGAATTTGGCTTGATCAAGTACCGCGTTTTAGTGGAAGTCCATTATTTCTTATTTCTTGCAGATAAGAAATTTTTTAAACTAACGCCTGCTTTAAGAAAAGCATTGTTGGCTGTAGTTGACAATTTTAGCGAAGCCGATGCTGAAAAAATAAAAACCATTGAAGCTACCACCAACCATGATGTAAAAGCAGTAGAATACTTTTTGAAAGAAATATTGGATCAAAACAAAGCCAGTGAATTAAAAGAATGGATTCATTTTGGATTGACTTCACAAGACATCAATAACACTGCTATTCCATTGAGTTGGAAAGAGGCCATGGAAAATAATATTTTACCGGCGTACATCAATTTGCAAAACAATTTATTTCAGCTGGCTAAAAAATGGAAGAAGGTTGCTTTATTGGCACGTACACATGGTCAAGCTGCTTCTCCTACCACTTTAGGCAAAGAAATCATGGTCTTCGTAGAAAGATTGCATCATCAAGTGGAATTATTTACTGCCATTCCTTATGCTGCTAAATTTGGAGGTGCTACCGGAAATTTTAACGCACACCATATTGCTTTTCCTAAAAAGAATTGGGTAAGCTTGGGCAATGAATTTGTAGATGATGTTTTAGGATTACAAAGAATGCAGTTCACAACGCAAATTGAACACTATGATCATTTCGCTGCGCAGTGTGATACTTTAAAGCGATTGAATAATATCTTAATTGATTTAAGCCGCGATATCTGGACCTATATCTCTATGGATTATTTCAAACAACAAACCAAAAAAGGTGAAGTAGGTTCTAGCGCTATGCCGCATAAGGTGAACCCTATTGACTTTGAAAATGCAGAAGGTAATTTAGGAATGGCGAATGCGATACTTGAACACTTGGCTGCTAAGCTTCCTATTAGTCGTCTACAACGCGACTTAACCGATTCTACCGTGCTTAGAAATATTGGAGTTCCAGTAGGACATATTACCATTGCTTTAAATTCTTTAGAAAAAGGATTAGGCAAATTAATTTTGAATGAAGAAAAAATGCAGGCCGATTTAGAAAACAATTGGGCCGTAGTAGCAGAAGCCATTCAAACTATTTTACGCAGAGAAAAATATCCTAATCCTTACGAAGCTTTAAAGGATTTAACACGAGGTAAAAATAAGATGGATAAAAAACTGATGCACAAATTTATCGATGGCTTAAAAGTGACCGCAGCAGTTAAAAAAGAATTGAAAGCGATTACGCCGCACAATTATACGGGTGTGACGGCAGAGTATTAAAATCAAAAAGATTAATCTTCTGAGTCCGATCTTTCATTAGGTATTTCAGTATGCGGTAGTATTTTCTTTCGAGGTTCTTTTTTCGCAAGCAAACTATGAATAGGTTGCATCCCCTCTTTTTGAATGGCCATGGTTAACACTTGCGCGGTTGCAGCAGCATCTCCCCAAGCGCGGTGCCTTCCCTCTATTCTAATTCCTAAATCACGGGTCAAAGAACCTAGTCCGTATTTTTCTAAACCAGGAAATACTCGTCGGCTTAATTTAATCGTGCATAATTTGGGAGCCGACCACTGAAAACCCGACCTGCCTAATAAATAATGCACAAAGGAATAATCGAAGCTTACATTATGGGCCACAAATACACGGCCATTTAATAAATTGTATATCTGCGGCGCTACTTCCTCAAACAAAGGGGCGCCTGCCACCATTTCATCGCTAATTCCCGTCATATTTACAATAAAGGGTGGTATTTTATGTCTAGGGTTAATCAAAGTCACATATTTACCCGTCACTTCTACCCCATTATGTATCACAATAGCAATTTCAGTAATGCCCGCCGATTGAGGGGTACTGCCTGTGGTTTCAATATCTACAACTGCAAATTCCATAGAGTGGCTAAGGTCGTATTTTTTAGCAACTTATTGCTTGTCGCTTTTCCTTATTTTTGTGGCTCATTATAGGAAAAGACGCAAAGCATGGAATTGAGTAAAAATTATATACCGGGTGAGGTAGAATTGAAGTGGTACAAGCATTGGGTAGACAGTGGTTATTTCCACAGCACGCCCAATGATAAAAAAGCCTACACGGTGGTAATTCCTCCTCCGAATGTTACCGGTGTGTTACACATGGGGCATTGTTTGAATAATACCATTCAAGATATATTGGTTCGTCGTGCACGCATGCAAGGATATAATCCTTGTTGGGTGCCAGGTACCGACCACGCTTCTATTGCTACGGAAGCAAAAGTAGTGGCTATGTTAAGAGAAAGAGGTATTGCAAAATCTTCTTTAACAAGAGATGAATTTTTAGGATACGCATGGGAATGGAAAGAAAAATACGGCGGTATTATTTTGCAACAATTAAGAAAGATGGGTTGCAGTTTAGATTGGGAGCGTACTTCTTTTACCATGGACCCAGACTATTACGAATCGGTTATAAAAGTATTTGTTGATTTATATAAGAAAGGAAAAATTTATCGCGGCAAGAGAATGATTAATTGGGATGTACGTGCCAAAACTGCTTTAAGCGATGAAGAAGTTATACATAAAGAGGTAGCGGGTAAAATTTATCACCTACGTTATAAATTAGATGTTCCTGGTGAAGAATATATTACTATTGCTACCGTGCGTCCTGAAACTATTTTAGGAGACTCTGCCATTTGTGTGCACCCTAAAGATGCGCGATATAAAAACTTAGTAGGCAAATTTGCTTTTGTTCCTTTAATTAACAGACGCATTCCTATTATTGCAGATGATTATGTAGAAATAGAATTTGGAACAGGTGCCTTAAAAGTTACACCTGCCCATGACATGAACGATTTTGTTTTAGGGCAGAAATATAATTTAGAAGTGATAGATACCATGAACGATGATGGTACATTATCCGAAGCAGCAGGCTTATATATTGGACAAGATAGAATTGAGGTAAGAAAAATTATTACCAAGGATTTAGAGGCTGCAGGAAATTTAGTGAAGATTGAAGATTACACACACCAAGTTGGATTTAGTGAAAGAACCGACGCCATTGTGGAACCAAGATTAAGTTTACAGTGGTGGGTGGATATGAAAAAATTAGCAGCGCCTGCTCTTGATGCAGTGATGTCTGATGAAATTAGTTTTCATCCTGCTAAGTTTAAAAACTTATACCGCCATTGGATGGAAGGTATTAAGGACTGGTGTATTAGTAGACAATTATGGTGGGGTCACCGCATACCTGCATGGTATGATGAAGAAGGAAATTTTTATGTAGCACATAATGAAGCAGAAGTAAATGCAAATCATCCAGAAACTAAAGGAAAAAAATTAACACAAGACGCCGATTGTTTAGATACTTGGTTTAGTAGTTGGTTATGGCCTTTTGAAGTATTCAAAGGTTTGTCGAACCTAGGCAATGCTGAAGTAAATTATTACTACCCT
>JAPLEP010000044.1:0-28664 GCA_026391155.1 Bacteroidota bacterium | reverse complement strand
ATTTACAACACCCCATCCGTTACATGATGTATTACTACCAGCTCCGGTTATAGAGACTACTTGAGCTTGTATATTACTTATAGAACTTATTCCAATCAAAAACACTAAAATACATACCCTGATAAAAGAATGAATAAAAATGTTCTTCTTTTTAGTATAGAGATGATAAAGCCTTGTAAATCTATCGATTGACATTCAGATACGGATATTGGGTATCTGCAAAAATTCTATAAAAAGATGACAGTAGTCATAGAATGAATTCTACAATTTATAGAATATTTAAAAAACTTTTCAACATGAATAGATTTAAATCTATTCTATTAGAATCAATAGATTTAATTCTATTCAGTAGAGATAATTCTATTTGATACTATTAAAATAATTCTAATTTGCATTAACAATGATTCCCCAAGCAATGTTAAAAATAACAGAAAAAGTAAAAGATGAAATATTAGAAATTATATTTTCTGATAAACAACTTAATACTAAAAGCTATAGCATTTTGTGTGAAAGAGGGAATGAAATTATGAAAGGAAAAATTGCTGGTTTTACTCAGCGTACTTGTTTATACATTGGTGAATTAAAAAAAGGAAAATATCAATTTCAAATGGACGAGCAAAACGTTACAACATTTGAGGTACTTTAATATTCAGTTCTCTAACTAACAAAGAATATTCTTACAGTAGTGCCCTTATTTTCTATACTATCTATTTCTAATTTAGCTTTCATTAGTTTTATAATATTTCTTATAATTTGGTAGCCTACCCCGTTTCCTTTTTTATACTTAGGCAAATTCTCTACTTCATCTTTACTTTTTCCCGTAATTAAATACTTTGCCATAGAAGCACTCATGCCCACACCGGTGTCTTGCACTTTAATTATATATCCAGATTTACTTTCTTCTATTGAAATAGAAATAACCCCTTTTTCTGTAGATTTAATAGCATTCATTAAAATATTATACATCAATACCCTTAGTGCCTCCGGCCAATTTTTAATTTTTGTATCAATAGGAATTTTATTTTCTAAAATAATATCTTTCCCTTCTATAAATGGAGTAATGAAATCAATTAAATCATATATTAATTTATGAATATCTACTTCTTGACTATTTAATAATTTATTGGTATTATCGAATTTAACCCAGTTTAACATGTTCCTAGTTAAATACTCCAATTCCTTACTGGTGCTAGCTATTTGTTGAATTGACTTTTTTAAATCAGCATCTACAATTTTTTCATTAATACTATTTGCAGTCATGTGCAAATACTTTAGCGGTGTTAGTACATCATGATTCATAATGGCAAGCACTTGTTCTTTGGCTTGATTTCTTTCCGTTAAATATTTATTTATGCTTGTTAAGGACTTAGTTTTCAAATTCACTTCAGATTCTAATTCTTTCTGTCTTTTATGATAGATGGCCGTTTTAATTCTAACATATAAATAAATGAGCAATATGATAATCAAAAAATAGACTAATATCATTAAAGGATGAACTGCATTAGGATAATTAACATAAAAAGGATAATCTATCGAACCAAAATCAGCACTAGCAGTATTTCTACATCTCAAATAAAGATCATTTTGCCCAAAGGATGTTTTGTCTAAATGAATATTAGGGTTCTTAATAGTAATTCTTTTCCAGTTTTCATTTAAACCAAATTTATATTCTACAATTACGTTTTCTTCCGATAACATCCCTGAAATACCTAATTGAAAATCGATACTTTTTGTTTTACGAGAAAGCGCTTTATTAAAATCTTCAAAACTTGTAATTTTATTATCGATAATAATCTTATCTAGATAAACATTTGGCTTTATATTGAGATAATTTAGTTTGTTCAAATTATCAGGATTAAATTGAATTAGTCCATCAATGCCTGGTATTGAGAAGTCCCCATTAGGTAATTTGATAGCACAGGGGCTGCAGCCACCATTCATCTCCAAAACATCAATACCATCTATTTTTCCAAAATATCTGAAAGCTATTTTGCCTGGTCCAAAATTCCAAAAATCTTTTACAGACTGCTTGGGCGACCTAAAAAGTCCTTTATTTGAACTTGCCCATATATTATGCTCATCATCTTCTATAAAGCAATGCACATATTTCAAATAGCCATTAGGATCCAAGGGCATTTTTTTAATCGTATCCTGCTTGTACATATATACGCCCCCACCATAAGTTCCCAATAAAAAATAATCATCCATTTTATAAATGCTTCTAAAATTGGCTTTTGACTTATCCCTATAAAACAATTTAAAAGTATTTTTATTTAGGTTGTATTTATACATACCATCTGTAGTAGCTACTAATAATTCTTGGTCATTTTCCTGTTTTACATCATACACCATAAAATTTGTTGGAATCCAACTAAATTTTATAACACTAAACCATTCGTTTAAGTTATTCTTTTTTATAACCTCTCTACCATTTATGGCATACATTGTATTATTGACTTCTATAAAAGCATTTCTACGCGTAAAATCTTTAAATTTATTAATAACCTTGTTATTTGTTAAATCATACTCTACAATGCCATCTTCGTTGGTAAAATAGAGTATATTTTTACTTGAAATAAAAGTATTAGTTTCAGATTTTTTATCAAAAATAATTGAACTTGATAATTTGGCTGAACCAAATATAGCCCCATCATTTACTTGTATATTGCCATTTTTAAGTAATACCTGTGCATAGGCACTTGTACTAGTATTTAATAGCGTGTTGTTTGGAAGTATTCTATTAAAATATTTAGGCCTACAAACCAAAACCCCTCTATTATCTGTACCTATATAAATTGTTTGTGTTATTTTATCAAATTGAACAAATTTGTAATATTCAGAAATAGGCAAATTATCTAAAACTAATTCAAAAGAAAAATTATTATCAATTAAGCTTATTCGATATAATTTCTGATCTGTAATTATAAAAACATCATCCATAGGTAGATCCTGAAAAACCTTTACATCTGTACTTATCTTAAAATATTTTTCAGAATGAAAAACTTTTTTAACAAGTACTTTACTAGAAGCATTTGCAATATTATTTAATAAAACTTCCGATAAAATATTTTTTTCATCAATAATGTATAGCCTATCTCCTATTTGAAAACTCTGGACTTTGCTATCAAAAGACAGTAAAGTATCTACCGTAGTATTGTTAAAATGAAGTAAGTAGTCTTCGTTAATGGAAAATATAATATTATTTATCTTAAATGTTTTAAAATAAAGACTTTTATAATTAGTCTTTATTTTACTCAAATTTACATTATACTTATTTTCAATAAATTCATTTAAGTTATTGTCAATACTAGTTGTTTTACCTATTATTACATCATTTTCTTTAATACTAAAACTAGTTGCATCTACAAACTTGCCGAATAAGGTACCATTATTTGAAATTGTAAAGTAGACTACTCTGTTACTTAATATTGATTTTTCTTCTTGGTCGCCAAAGCTTTGAACATTATGCCCATTGTACCTTACAATACCAGACTCAGTTGCTATCCATAAGAATCGATGTTTTTCATCGAACTGTAAACCCTTAATGGTATTAGTAGGTAAACCAGATTCTGTGTTAAGCCTTTCAATAGTATAAGGCAGTTGTGAAAAAGAGGAAGCCCCTATTAGTAGGAGCAAAAATGTTAAGAATAAATTTCTAATAACTAATTTGATGCGCATGTGCCAATTGTAAAAGATGCGTAAATGATTCCGCCTTTACTTTATCAAATATAACCGATTTTATAGTAGAAATAGTGTTCATTTTAAGGCCTAAAAGTGTACTTATTTCTTTGGTCCTATAGCCATTCAACAAATAATGTAAAACTTCTAATTCCCTCACTGCTAAGGTAGAAAAGGGGTTTATTTCATTATCGATGACTTTAGACATTGACATGGGTATCGATTTAATAAAAGATTCTACATGAAATTTAATTTCATTCTCTGAAACCCCTTTGTATAAATAAGAATGTATTTGATATTTCTTCAAAATTTTACCATACACTTCAATAGGTTGCATGGAATGTATTAAAATAGATAATTTAGGGTACAAATTATTAATGTTCTCGATAATTTCTAAAGTATTGCCATCAGGTAAAATAATATCTAGCACCAAATGAGTATAAGTTTCCTTTTTAAGTGCCTGCATTAATTCATTACAAGTGGCCACTTCATCTACTACTTGCACATTAAATTGCTTAATTAAAGAACTTAAACCCATTCTCACAATACTGTGGTCGTCTGCTATAATTACTTTGGTATCCATGGGGCTAATTTATGAACTGAGAAAAATGCTTTTTTAATCAAGTTTGATTAAAAATAAGAAACTTATAGCTTGAACTAATGACAATCAATGATTATAGACTTAATTCTATCATTTGTAACTTACAAAAATGGATTAAATTAATTTTGAAATGTAATTACTTTGTAATAACTTTATTAAATGAAGGCTAAAATCATACAAATAGGCAATTCAAAAGGCATAAGGCTACCCAAATCCATTATTATAGATTATAAGATGGATGATGAAGTGGCTATTGAATTAAGAGAGGACTCCATTGTCATTAGCGCTATTAAAAAAGATCCAAGAGCAGGTTGGGAGGAAATGATAAAAAAGGCCAATAATAAACTCACTCAAGTAGAAAAAGATTGGTTGGATTTTGAAGATCCAATTCCGGAGGATTGGACATGGTAGTATTAAAAAATGAAGTTTGGCTTACTTCCTTAGACCCAACTATTGGTCGTGAAATTAATAAATCCAGACCATGTGTGATTCTATCCCCTAATGTTATAAACAAATATTCAGCTACCGTAACCGTTGCACCACTCACTTCAACCTTAAAAAAATATCCAACAAGAATTGATTGTAATGTGAATGGTAAAAAAGGGCAAATTGTGATTGATCAAATTAGAACTATCGATAAAACTAGACTTATAAAAAAAATTAGTACAATCAACGAAGCTACTGCTGAAAAAATATATGAAACTATTGTAGCTTACTTCAGATAATTAGCCAAAATCATATTTCTGACGGTCTGTGGGCTTAGTTTTTTTCCAATCAAAATACCATTATTATCTATTAGATAAAATATAGGATTCGTAAAAGCATCATAACTTTTTCTAATTTCTACATTGGCGCCCAAGTTTACATGCACATAGTTATTTGTAAGACTATATTTATTTATAAAATCCTTCCAAATAGGTAAAGGCATATTAGGTTCATTACATACTGCATACCTACCTATTTTAATATTATACTTTGCATTTAATAAATTTAAAACACTGTCCATTATTGGTAGCTCCACTTTACAATGCTCACAAGTGGGATCATAAAACATGATAACAGTAAAACTAAATTGTTTCGCAAACTCCTGTAAATTTTGTGTCTTATTACCCGTATCTTTTAAAATCATATTCACACAGGTATCCTGCAAACTAAGTATACTTATATTGGCTATCTCTTCTTTATAAGTAGTTTTTTCTTTAGCATCCAAGACCTTGCAATTATCATTTAACAAATAGGACTGCACAAATTTTTTATACCCTTCTGTATTATTTACAATTTCTCTGTTCTTTAATAATTTAGTTAAATAATCAACTACATACTTGGCCATAAACATTTTACAATCCACTCCTTTCATAACAGTATCAACTCCTTTACTAATGGAATCGGCCTGTAAGGGATAATAAGAAAAATATTCTGTAAGCACTGCGCGTAAATTGGCTGTGAATAAGAGTTTCGGCGATTTAAAATCGAAATTCTTTATAAACTCGTCTCTAGCTGCGAAGTTCTTTCTACTGGGTACCGACTCATCTAATAAGTTTAATGCATTGAAGTGCAAGTAAAGAGCATCCGTCTTTTTCAATTGCTCCATGGCATTGGTTCTAAAATAAACTAACTGATTCGTTTTAAGTTTGAAAAAGACAGCTTTTTGCGCCAAATTAAATTTCTTGCCTTGTGCTAACTCTTTAGCAAAAAGTGTATCATAATTAGATAATTTTTTCTCTAATTGTTGATACTCAATAAATGCCTTATTTTTTGAATTGCTAAAGCTTATAAAATCTAAATAATTAGCCCCTGAAATTTCCACCTTTAAACTGTCTTTATTTTCTAAGGCAAAGAAAATTTTAGTTTTTGATTTAGGGAAATAGAAAAAATAAATACCTCCTAGTATTGGCTTTTTGGCGCTAAGTGTAAAACTACCTTTCGATAAATTAATGGTGTCTTTTGGAATAAAGTTTTTCTCATCAAATACGGTACCTCTAAAATAAACAACTGTATCTAATGTATTAATAGCCTTAATTTTAATTTGATATTGCGCATTAGCCAGATTCGCGAATGACAATAGTATAATTAAAAAGAGGCCGGATTTTCTCATTACAGGTGCTTAATAGTTCATCAATTTACTTACAATACAAGGCAATATACTTATCTATATCAGGATAATTTTTCTTTTTGGCAGCTTGCAAAGATCCACAGGCATCCGTGTTTTTTCCCAAGGCCACCAAGGACATCGCTTTAAAAAATTCCGACTTACCCGTATTGTTTTGAGGAAAAGCAATGGCTTTGTCAAAATAGGCAATACACTTATCGTAATTTTTATTGGTATAATAACAAATGGCAATGTTCTCCGTATGGGTATAATTAAAAGGTTCTACGACACTTGCCTTAATGTATAATTTTGCTGCACCATTATAATCTCCTTTAGCAAATAAAGCACCCGCGCTAGCGGCAAATGCATTCACTGCCGAACCAACTTGATTATTACTTCCACTGCGATTTTGATACAATAAATTTTTGGTACCTCTTAATAAGACAGAATCACCTGGAAAATGAACTAGGGCAGAATCTAAAATAGTATACATGTATTTATCAGCGCCTCCTTTTACTTCATACATGGCCATTAAATACTGATTGACGGCCTCGCCCCCATCACGGTATTTCTTGTATAAATTATAGGCCTTGGTAATTTCAAGGGTATCTCTTTTTTTAGCTGCCGCAAACAATACATTTTTATAATAACTAGTAGCACGAGGCCAATTATAAAAAGCACGTTTGGCATAAAAACTTACACTGTCAAAATTTTGTTGGGCCGCAAAAATGGCTGTCTTGATAAAATCGTTGTAATGCAAGGCAGGATTTACCTTTTCGCTTTCTCTTAATAACTTCATGGCCTCATCATAATGCTTGTCTCTAAAGTAATACCTAGCCACCAAGGCTTTAATGGGTAACGTAGAAGTAGACAAATTAGGAAAAGTGGGGAATGCGCTTTTCACTTCATCCAAGGCCATCTTAGGATCACTATCTATTTCTCCCATTACATACTTTTGCACTTTTAAGGATTCATACACTTGTTGATTGATGTAGATTGATCCTCCCAATAGTATAATACCAGCAATTAAATAAATAGAAGGTATAATTCTAAATTTTGTAGGAATTATTTTGTTTTGATTTAGCAATAAATATGAAGGCGCAAATAATAATGCAGCAGAAAATGTTAACATAGTCTGCATTGAAGTCCTTTCTGTTGGAAAATTTAAAAAAGCATCAATAAAATAACATGTAAAAGCCATGAATGTTATGGTAGTAAAAATGCGATATTTTTTATACTTTTCCTTGAGCCAAACTTGAATGGTAAAAATAAAAGCTAAAATAAAAAGACCCAAATATGCTGTACCTCCTATAATACCTAAATCAGCTGCATTTTCAATGAAATCGTTGTGAGAATGATAGGGTACAAACAAATCATTGGTGAATTCTTTTTCATATGGTATGGAAGCCAATTTCCAGTTACCATATCCGTCTCCAATGAAAGGATGTTTTAAAAAATAATCTATTGCTCCTTGCCATAAATGCAACCTACCTGAGGATGCTTCATTATTTAATTGAATAGATTGTATTCTAGAAGTAACTGCCCCAGTTGTACTTGATACATCACTTAAGCTACTTAATGCCATATTAGAAAAAAAGAAAGCAATAAGCACAGGCAATAAAAAATAAGCTATTGAAACTAATGATTCCTTTAATTCTGTTTTCTTTCTAAAATATAAAGTAGTTGCTGAAAATATTAATAGTATAACAAAAAGTGAAACAAAGGTAGATCTAGTGCTTAAAATAAATATGGCAAAAGAACCTATAAAAAGTGTTATTATCCCAAATAATTTACCAAGTATTTTAGTATTTAAAATAAGATACAAACAGAATGGAAACTTAATGATTAAACTAGCCGCCATAACGTTCTTATTGCCATTATTTCCCGTAACAGCAGAAGGATTAAAAATAGCACCTTCAGTATCAGCAACTTGCTTAAATTCATTCATGACATAAAGCCCATCATAAAATAAAATGAAAGTTATTAAAAAGGCAATTGGTAAATAATAGGTATCGATATCTTTCTTATATAAAAGAATAGCCAAATTAGTAAAAACAAAAAAGGTGCTAATCAATCTAGATAAACAAACAATGGTTTCATTTACATTCATAGCATATAAAATGGATGCAAAAGCCCATAGTACATAAAATATATACAATAAAGAAAACCTGTTACTAATCACTGATGCAATGGCTTCGCTGTATACTTTCCTATTCCAAATGAAATAACCTAATATTGTCAAATCCACCACACTAGTATACAACCATTGCGCCCCCATTACATCAGCACCCCCTAAATCGGGAATAAAATGCACCACTAAATAAATAGTGGCAAAAAACAAGAGGATATAATCAGGGCCTTTTTTCATCTATTAAAACTACTATTTTTATTGGATTTAGTGTACCCTTAGTTTCATGACCACTTTTTTAATGGGCCCTTCTCCAATCATAGGTGCGTGCACATCATTAGGGAAATAAATACTAAACATACCTGCCTGCAATTCAAAAAACAAACTTGGTGCATCTGCATAAAACATAACATCTTTTTCTACGCTGTATTCTCCCTTGGGTTGGCTACAGTTGGATCTAGCCCTCCAGCCCACGGTTTCCTTACCTTTTAAAACAATTTGAATATCGATATAAGTGTTGTGGCATTCAAACCCTGCCAATGATTCTTCTGCAGGAACGCAGTTGCCCTCCATGACAATGGCCTTGATATCTTCCCCATCTACCAAAATGGTACCTGGCTCCAAGCTCATCAAATGAGTGGTCACTATATAATTCATGGCCTTTGCAAATCGTGGATGCAAATTGGCGTACTTTGTTATTTCACTTAATTTATCAATCACCATGGTGTTTCAATTTTTATTATTTCTTTTTAAGTTCATCTATTTTTTCTACCACCATCAAATCTTCCAGATCAATATTCATAGGCAACTGCCCCACTTTTACAATGGCTCTTTTACCTTTAAAACCAATCACTTCTCCCACTTGATAATTCTTCTTTAGTTTTACCATTGAACCTAGTACAATGGGTACTGCCAATTCTTTATAATTTTTATCTACCTTTTTAGCCAATCGATTAATGACAATTTTATCATTGGTCTTAAATAATAAATTGTATAAATTCTTCATCACTTCTTCCTTCTTTTCCGATTTTTTCCAATCTAGTGCGATTTGCTTTATTTTTCGCTCCATATCTTTCAAATATGCAAATTTTTCCTCGGCTACCCTATTCTGTTCTTTTAATAATTCAATTTGTTGTACATGTTTTTCTTTGTCCAAAACCTTTTTTAATTCGGTCTGCAATTGTTCGTTTTCTTTTTGTTTTTTATGTAAATCCTTACGCTCTTGTTGCACCAATTGCAAATCCTGTTCAGTTCTATTCAATAAATTATCCAATTCAAAATGATGGCTGTCCACCAATTTTCTAGCTCTATTAATTAAATGCTTGGGCAGTCCAATCCTTTCCGCAATGGCGAAGGTATAAGAGCTACCAGGTTTGCCTATTACCAATTGATAGAGAGGTTCTAGCTTTACTTCATCAAACTGCATGGCTCCGTTAATAATCCCTTTATTGTGATTGGCCATTACTTTTAAATTCAAATAATGCGTGGTCACAATACCCTGTGCATGCCTATGCGATAATTCTTCTAATATCACTTCTGCAAAGGCACCTCCTAAATGTGGGTCACTACCACTTCCTAGTTCATCTATAAAAAACAAAGTTTTACCATTGGCATTTTCAATAAAATGCTTCATGTGTAATAAATGACTCGAATAAGTACTTAATTCAAAGGCTAGGTTTTGCGTATCTCCTAGTTGAATAAATAATTGTTTGTAAATACCCATCTGTGAGGTAGCACTCATTGGCACAAGCAATCCGCTTTGCAACATCACTTGGTTTAGCCCCAAGGTTTTCATGGACACTGTTTTACCACCGGCATTGGGTCCACTAATAATTAATATACGTGCCTCATCATCTAATTCTAAATTAACGGGGATGGTTTTCTTACCCGATGTCTTATTGTAGATGTATAGCAAGGGATGATAGGCCTCAATTAAATGTGTAATGGCTTTATTATGCACCATGGGCCTATTCGCATTCATATCTATCGCTAGTAATGCCTTGGCTCTGATAAAATCAAAACTGCCAATAATTTGCGCATAGCTAAGTAGTAAACTTGAATAAGGTGCTAACTGTGCCGTTAAGGCTCTTAATATTTTTTGAACTTCTTTTAATTCATCTTGCTCTAAGCCATACAACTCATTATTCAGTTCAATAGTTTCTTCTGGTTCAATGAAAGCGGTTTTACGACTATCACTCTCTCCATGTAAAAAACCTTTGACCTGTCTTTTATATTCAGAAAAAACGGCTACCACTCTTCGGCCATTGCTAAAACTTTCATCTATATCGGCGGTATAACCAGACTTTGCTAATCGTTGTACTACTTTTTCAAAAATGCGGCGCAATTCTTGACGCTTCTTAAATAGCTGATGTCTAATTTTTGCTAAGTCTTCAGAGGCATTGTCTTTCACCGAACCTCGGTCGTCAATAATTGAATCGATACATTCAATAATGGCTTTTTCATAATAAGACGACTTCACCACTTCATACAAATTGGAATAAGCCATCTGCCTTTCAGCATCAAACCATTTAAATACCTGTTGAATATGATCGCCTAATCTTCTTACTAATAACCACTGTTCTCCAGTTAACTGCGCGCCTGGAATACCCAATAATTTTAAATCCTTTCTAATGTCTAAAACAAAGTCAGTAGGAAAATACTGGTTGGCTAGTTTGATAAACTTAAACTCCTCAGTTTGTCTTAAGGCTTCCTCGATGTATTTTTGATGGGTATGGATGCGCATTTCATTCACCAGTTCTACGCCCATATTAGTTTGACAATAGTTCAATAAAATAGCGGTGATTTTATCAAATTCTAATTGAGTAAGTGCATTTTCCGGGTATACGCGCATAGGGACTAAATAGTGCGCAAATTTACTTAAATAAACATTAACAATAGGTGAACCTATAGGAGCAAATTTTGTTATAATTTAGAACCGGATAAAAACCATCTTTCCACTAATAATAGACAAGCCCTTACTTATGAAACTAATCAATAAAGCTTCTTTACTTTTACTATCCTTTATTTGCCTATCTGCCTGTGCACAACCCACTAAACAAAAAAACTCAAAAAAAATAGACATGACCCATATAGAAACCATTACCCTAGGTTCCGGCTGCTTCTGGTGTACGGAAGCCATTTATCAAAGATTAGAAGGTGTTGTAAAAGTAACCAGTGGCTACAGTGGAGGATTCGTAGACAACCCTACTTACGAGCAGGTATGTGACAAGAACACGGGCCATGCAGAAGTTTGTCAAATTGCATTTGATACCACTAAGATTAGTTTGGATGATATTTTGGCGGTGTATTGGAAAACACATGATCCCACCACCCCTAATCAACAAGGCAATGATATTGGGCCACAATACCGCAGTGTTATTTTTTACCACAATGAACACCAAAAAGAAGTGGCCGAAAAGTACAAACAAGAATTAATAACTGCGAAAGCATGGGATAAACCAATAATTACGGAAATAACCGCTTTTACTAAATTTTATTCCGCTGAAAGCTATCATCAAAATTATTACAATAACAATACCAGTCAAGGTTATTGCCGCTATGTGATTGGGCCAAAATTGGAAAAATTTGAAAAAGTATTTAAAAGTAAATTAAAGAAAGACGAAGAATAATTCTATGAAAAAATCTACGCTTGTTTTTTTATTATTGTGTTTAGCTGCTGCTGTCAATGCACAACCCATTTATACAAAAGCCGATACACTAAGAGGTAGTTTAAATGATCAACGTGATTGGTTTGATATTTTGAAATATGATATTACCGTACAACCCTTTTATGAAACCAAAAGTATCAAAGGCAATGTGGTATGGACAGCCAAAGTAATTAAAGCCAGCAACGATATCCAAATAGATTTACAAGTTCCTTTACTCATTGACAGTATTATTTATAGTAGCCCAAATCAAAAAACAATTGCGCTAAATTTTACTAGAGAGGAAAATATTACTTTGGCGCATTTAAGTGAGTATCCCACTATCCAAACTGATTTTAAGTTGAAAATATACTATCATGGTATTCCTATCGAAGCCATCAAGCCCCCTTGGGATGGAGGTTGGATTTGGACAAAGGATGCCAATGGAAAACCATGGATGACGGTGGCTTGTCAAGGAATTGGCGCTTCTGCTTGGTATCCATGCAAAGACATTCAATCGGACGAACCCAACAATGGCGCTAGTTTAACCATGATTGTACCAGATTCTTTAATGGCCATTGGCAATGGTCGATTAAAAACACAATCTAAAAACAATGGATGGGCTACTTATACTTGGGAAGTAACTAGCCCCATAAATAATTATACCATTATTCCTTATATCGGTGACTATATGGGTTGGAGCGAAAAGTACCCAGGCTTGAAAGGTGATTTAGACTTGCATTATTGGGTACTTAGAGAAAGCGAAGCCAAGGCAAGAGCTCAGTTTACAGAAGTGCCTAAGATGTTAAAAGCTTTTGAATATTGGATGGGGCCCTATCCCTTTTATGAAGATGGTTATCAATTAATTCAAAGTTCTCATTTAGGCATGGAACATCAATCCGCAGTGGCTTATGGCAATAAATTTGCCAATGGTTATTTAGGTCGTGACTTGTCTCGCACTGGATGGGGCAATTCTTGGGATTATATTATTGTGCATGAAAGCGGACACGAATGGTTTGCCAATAATATTACCACAAATGACATTGCAGACATGTGGGTGCATGAAGGCTTTACTAATTTTTCCGAGGTATTGTATGTAGATTATTACAATGGTGCAAAAGCTGGCAATGAATATTGTGTGGGGATAAGAAGAGGCATTCAAAATAAAAACCCAATTATTGGCCATTATGGTGTGAATGAAAAAGGCAATGGCGATATGTATGCCAAAGGCGCTAATATTTTACAAACCATTCGACATTCCATTAACAACGACAGTATTTTTAGAAAAATCATAGTAGGCCTGAACAAAGATTTTTACCACCAAACTGTTTCCACCAAACAGATTGAAGACTATATTTCTGTGCATGCAGGTTTTAATTTCACCAAGGTATTTGATCAGTATTTAAGAAATCCGCAAATGCCCACTTTCAATTATAATTACGATAGCAGCCAAAAAATATTGACTTATCAATATAAAAATTGTGTGGTGGGTTTTAATTTACCTATCAAAGTTTCCTATAACAATACAGTGGTAGAACTTTTACCGATGGATTATGAACCCAAAAAGCGATTGATTAAAATGGATAATTTCAACATTGAGAATTTTATCAAAGCCATTCAAGAAAATTATTATCTGCTAACGGAAGACAGCAAATTTTAGTTCTGCGCGGCAACCCTTCCTAAACTGTACAATCTTCTTTGCCAATAAGGATCTGCCAAGTCGCTGATGGTAACGCCTTGACTGGTGGAAGCATGGGCAAATTTATTGTTGGCTAAGTAAATGCCCACATGTGAAATATTTTTGCGGCCTTCGGCTTTAAAAAATATCAAATCTCCTTCTTTCAAATTATTCCATTCTATTTTTGAACTTTGTTCGTACTGTTCAGCAGCGGTTCTTTTTAAATTCACTTTATACACCTCCCTCATTACATCTAATGTAAAATAAGAACAGTCCACCCCATTTTTGGTACTGCCTCCTAAACTATAAGGGGTGCCCCACCACTCATCAATTTTTTGCAATAAAGGAATATTGGTGATAGATTCTGCAGGAATATCCACCCTCAAGGAATACTTTAGTTGCAACCAATTTAATTTTTCTCCTTCTGATAAATTCGAAGGCATGACATCGTACTTGGTAGTCAAGTTATTTTTCTTTTCTGTCACCATGCGCCCTTCTCCATTTTTGATGAAATTATTGCCAGGGGTGACCGAAATATTTTCCAAAAAATCTATAGAGTTAGTATCGTTGATTGAACTTTGAGCATAAGCATCATTTTGTTGGGATGCAAGGCTTTTATGGAAACTTGTTTTAATGGAAGTGGATACATTTTTAAGCGTAGTACAACTATCCAATACAAGCACCCCTATAAAAAGCAATAAAATTGATAAAACTTTGTTTTTTAACATCGGAGGCAAGTTAAGCCAAGTACTTCAAAAATTTTAGAAAATAGCGCTTTAAAAGCCTTTTTTGTGGAAAATTAACACCACAAAAGCATCTGTTTTTAACGATATTTGTGACCATAGTCCCAATATACAATGCCCACATTTTCACATTTACACGTTCATACCCAATATTCACTTTTAGACGGTGCCGCATCCATTGAAGGCTTGTATGAAAAGGCCATTGGCGACAATATGCCGGCATTAGCCATCACGGATCATGGCAATATGTTTGGGGCTTTTAAATTTGTGAGTCAGGCTTGGAAAAAAACCAAGGTCATTGGAAAAGACAAAGAAGGCAAAGATATTTTAGCACCAGTGGTAAAACCTATTGTGGGTTGCGAGTTTTATGTAGTAAAAGATAGACATGTAAAACAATTTACCAAGGAAGCCAAAGACCAACGTTTTCATCAGGTATTACTAGCAAAAAATGCCATTGGCTATCAGAATTTAATTAAACTTACTTCGCTGGGTTATATCGAAGGAATGTACAGCAAGTATCCGCGTATTGATAAAGAATTAATTTTAAAATACCACGAAGGCATCATTGCCACTACTTGTTGTATTGGCGCCTATGTACCTCAAACTATTTTAAAGCAGGACGAAGCAGCCGCAGAAAAAGAATTTAAATGGTGGTTCGATATTTTTGGGGAAGATTATTATATCGAAATTCAAAGACATCAAATTCCAGAGCAAGAAATTATCAATGCACAACTTTTAAAATTCGCCAAAAAATACAAAGTCCCTGTTATTGCCACCAACGATAGTCACTATATTAATGAGGACGATGCCAATGCGCACGATATTTTATTGTGTATCAATACGGGAGAAAAACAAGCTACCCCAGGTTTTGATGATTTTGTGAACGACGAAATCCAAATCAAAAACCGAAGATTCAAATTTCCGAACAACGAATTTTATTTCAAGACCCAGGAACAGATGACCACTCTGTTTAGTGATCTTCCTGAATCCATCGATAATACCAATGCCATTGTAGATAAAGTAGATGTCTTAAATTTAAAAAAAGATATTTTACTTCCCGCCTTCCCTATTCCTAAGGAATTCCAGATACATAAGGAAGCCAATATGAATCAATGGGAATTATTAAAACATTTAACTTGGGAAGGTGCCAACAAAAGGTATCCAGAAATAACCTCTGAATTACAAGAACGTATCGACTTTGAATTATTTACGATTCGTACCATGGGTTTTGCTGGTTACTTTTTAATTGTAAGTGATTTTATACAAGCAGGCAGAAACATGGGGGTGTTTGTAGGGCCAGGCAGAGGCTCTGCCGCAGGCTCTGTGGTAGCTTTTTGTATTGGCATCACCAATATAGATCCCATCAAATACCAATTGCTGTTTGAAAGATTCTTAAATCCAGATCGTAAGAGCATGCCCGATATTGATACGGACTTTGACGATGAAGGGCGTCAAAAAGTAATCGATTATGTGGTAGATAAATATGGTAAAGAACAGGTAGCACAAATTGTTACTTATGGTACCATGGCGGCAAAAAGCAGTATTAAAGATGTGGCCCGTGTGATGGACCTTCCATTGTCTGAAAGTAATTTACTCGCAAAACTAGTTCCTGATAAACCAGGCACTGAATTAAACAGATGTTTGCACGCACCACTCACAGTCAAAGAGGGTGAAAAATCTTTAGCAGAAAAAGAAGGCTATCAACCAGAAGACATAGACAACGTAAAAAAATTACGAGAGATTTATAAAGGCAATGATTTGCGTGCAGCGGTATTGCATGAAGCAGAGCGTTTAGAAGGTTCAATTCGTAATACGGGTATACACGCAGCAGGTATCATTATTGCCCCTAGCGATTTAACAGAAATCATGCCGGTGGCAACGGCCAAGGATTCCAGTTTATGGGTCACACAAATTGAAGGATCTGTGATTGAAGAAGCCGGTGTTCTTAAAATGGACTTCTTGGGATTAAAAACATTGTCCATTCTTAAAACTGCTTTAGAATTAATCAAGCAAAATCATGAGGTGACCATTGATTTGGATTTAATTCCACTCGATGATGCCAAAACTTTTACTTTATACCAACGCGGTGAAACCAATGCCACTTTCCAATTTGAAAGTGTGGGCATGCAAAAACATTTACGCGATTTAAAACCCGATAAATTTGCCGACTTAATTGCCATGAACGCCTTGTACCGTCCAGGTCCGATGGCTTACATTCCAAATTTCATTGAGCGTAAACATGGTCGTGAATTAATTAAGTATGATTTACCAGTGATGGAAGAAATTCTTTCTGATACTTATGGTATTACTGTGTATCAAGAACAGGTCATGTTGCTCAGTCAAAAAATTGCAGGCTTTACCAAGGGCGATGCCGATGTACTTAGAAAGGCCATGGGTAAAAAGCAGAAGTCTGTTTTGGATAAAATGAAAGCGCAGTTTATATCAGGCGCTGTAAAAAATGGACATCCCGAAAATGTATTGGAAAAAGTGTGGACCGACTGGGAAGCCTTTGCACAATATGCCTTTAATAAATCGCATTCTACTTGTTATGCTTATTTGGCTTATCAAACCGCTTACTTAAAAGCGCATTACCCTGGGGAATACATGTCGGCGGTTTTAAATCATGCAGGTAGTATTGATAAGATTACTTTTTTCATGGAAGAGTGTAAAAGAATGGCCATTAAAGTTTTAGGGCCTGATGTAAACGAATCTTTGAATGGATTTTCCGTGAATGCGAAAGGTGAGATTAGATTTGGCTTAGGCGGATTAAAAGGAGTAGGTGAAGCAGCCATTGATACTATTATAACCGAAAGAACAAAGGCAGGACCTTTTAAGGACATGGTCGATTTTATGAAAAGAGTGCTTTCTCGATCTGTCAATAAAAAATCATTAGAAAGTTTGGCTTATTCCGGCTCCTTTGATTGTTTCCCCGAATACCATCGTGCACAATACTTTAATGTAGCTGATGGTGATAGAACCAATGGACTGGAAAAATTAATTAGCTATGCTCAGGCATTGCAAACCATCAATGTGGGCAGCACCAATACCCTATTTGGCGACCTTCCATCGGCCATGCATGTACCGGTGCCTAAAATGGCTCTTTGTGAAGAGTGGACTTTGACCGAGAAGCTAGACCATGAAAAAGACATCACTGGTATGTTTATGAGTGGTCATCCTTTGGATCATTTTGGCTTTGAAATGCGTCATTATCAATTTACCCCTATTAATTCTTTTAATGAAGTAAGGGATAGTTTAAGTATGTTTCCCAATCAATTAGGCCGCAACTTTAAATTGGCAGGTTTAATCACCGATGTGCAACATAGGGTCACAAAAACCGGTAAGAATTTTGGTTCCTTTGTCATTGAAGATTTTACTGGCAAAACCGATTTCTTACTATGGAGCGAGGATTATGTCAAGTTCCAGAACTATTTGGAAGTAGGGCAAAAAATATTCATTACCGGATCATTCAGAACTAGATACAACCAATCCAATCAATTTGAATTTAAGATTGTTCAAATGTCTTTACTCGAAACCGTGAAGCAAGTACAAACCAGGTCCATTGAAATTAGCTTACACCCTGCCAACCTAAACAATGAAATGATTCATTTTTTTGAAAAGAACTTAAAACAGAACCCGGGTAAATCTGCCTTTAAAATGACCTTCGTTGAACCCATCGAACAATTGGCCTTTAGCTTACTAACTTTTGAAAAGGGGTTTTTAATGAACGATGAATTGGTGCAGTTCCTCGACAGCAAGCCTGAATTGAATGTGCAAGTGAATCTGGTCACTTAGTCCGAATGCATGACATAGAATTTGTCCCCAATGGCGATTAAATAAAGTGGAAAAGTCAAATAGGCAGGTATCAGGGTTTGGAACTATTTTTGAACTAGTAAGCATAGAAACAACAAAACAAACAAACAAAATTAAAATAGATACTATGAGTTTAGAATTTACAGATGCCAATTTCCAAACCACGGTGATGGAAAGCGATAAATTGACGGTCATTGATTTTTGGGCAGAATGGTGTGGACCATGTCGTGCCATAGGACCAGTTATTGAAGAATTGGCAACACAGTACGAAGGCAAGGTAAACATTGGTAAAGTGAATGTGGATGTAAATCCTACTTTAAGTATGAACTTTGGTATCACTTCTATCCCAGCCATCTTATTTGTAAAAGGTGGTCAAGTAGTAGACAAACAAATTGGTGCCGTACCTAAAGCAGTATTGGACAAAAAGATTCAAGCACATTTGTAGGTTCTTTCTACATCAGATGATATTTAAAAATAGGCCTAGTTTGCCTATTTTTTTTTATCTTCCTATTTCAAATCAACCCTATGGAAAGATTTCAAGGCCTTATTGGTATCGTCATTATTTTAATGATTGCATTTCTGTTCTCCAATAACAAGAAACAAATCAATTACCGTTTGGTGGCAAGTGGCCTTGCCTTACAATTGACCATTGGCTTTTTAATTTTGAAAATTCCAGTAGTGACGAGCTTTTTCCAATTATTAGGTAGAGGCATGGGAAAAATTGAACAATTTGCCCGTGCAGGTGCGGCCTTTGTCTATAGTGGCGTGGCGGCCACCACCCCATCTGGTGTGGCCGATTTTGCCAACGGCGGATTTGTATTTGCCTTTAACGTCACTGCAACCATTATATTAGTTTGTGTAATTGTGGCCTTATTTTACCATTTTGGTATTATGCAAAGAATTGTAGCCCTGGTGGCCAAGGCCATGAATTTCATCATGCGTGTGAGTGGTGCAGAAGCTTTAAGCAATGTGGCCAGTGCCTTTGTGGGTCAGGTAGAAGCACAAGTTATGATTCGCCCTTATTTAGCCACCATGACCAAAAGTGAAATATTAGCCAGTATGAGTGGAAGTTTGGCTTGTATTGCAGGCGGTATATTAATTGTGTATGCAAACATGGGCGCACAAGCAGGTATGGATTTAGCCCCTAAATTGATTACTGCTAGTTTAATGGCTGCCCCAGGTGCCTTAGTGATTGCCAAAATTATATTTCCTGAAACAGAAGTTTCTCAAACCATGGGCAAGGTGAAGCTTGAAGTAAAAAGCCAATACAGTAATACCATTGATGCCATTACCCATGGTGCTGGGGATGGTTTTAAAATTGCAATGAATGTAATTGCTATGTTAATTGGTTTTATTGCATTGATCGCCATGATCGATTGGATCATGTTGACTGTTGGGCATCTGTTTAACCCTAATTTGAATTTGAGTTTAAATTTCTTGTTTGGAAAATTATTTTATCCAATGGCTTGGGCCATGGGTATTCCAACTGCCGACATACAAAATGCAGCCACCTTACTTGGACAAAAGTTAACCATCAATGAATTTGTGGCTTTTAAAAGTTTAACCAGCAAAGTAGTGCCTATTATTACAGAGAAAGGTTTACTTATTGTAAGTATTGCCATTTGTGGCTTTGCAAATTTTAGTAGTGTGGGTATGTTGATTGGTGGTATTGGAGAATTGGCCCCTACTCGACGCAAGGACTTAGCAGAACTAGGTTTGAAAGCACTTTTATGTGGCACCCTTGCCTCTTATTTATCTGCAAGCATTGCAGGTATTTTAATAGGCTAATGATAAAAATAATATGATTTTTATTAGTTCATTTTAACACCATAATTATTCAGATATTTGGTAACTTTGTGCTCTAAATGAGTGGACTATGAGCAAGGGTAATATCGAAACAATTATTGCAGCTGAAAAAGACAATCTCTTACAACAAATTGGAAATAAAGTAATCAATAATCAACGCATCAGTTTTGAGGAGGGCGTTTACTTATTCGAAAAAGCTGGGCTCCACTATGTAGGTGCTTTAGCCAATTGGAAAAGAGAATCATTACACGGCGATATCACTTACTTTAATAAGAACTTTCATATTGAACCTACCAATGTTTGCGTTTTCTCTTGCAAATTTTGTTCTTACTCAAAATTATATGCGCATAAAGAAGAAGGTTGGGAATTGACCATCGATCAAATGATGGACATTGTAAAATCATACGATGGCAAACCAGTTACCGAAGTACATATTGTGGGGGGCGTACATCCAAAATTAACTTTAGATTTTTTCATCACTTTGTTAAAAGCCATCAAAGCACATCGTCCTGAATTACATATCAAAGGTTTCACCCCTGTTGAATTGGATTATATGTTTCGTAAGGCCAAGTTAAGTACCGAAGAAGGTATGAAATTAGCCCATGAAGCAGGACTCGATTCATTACCTGGTGGTGGTGCTGAAATTTTTCATCCAGACATTAGAAATATTATTTGTGCCGATAAAGCTACTGGCGACCAGTGGTTGCATATTCATAGAACTGCTCATAATTTAGGCATGCATAGTAATGCTACTTTATTATATGGTCATATTGAAAAAGCAGAACACCGTATTGATCATATGGAAAGATTAAGACAATTACAAGATGAAACCAAGGGCTTCAATACTTTCATTCCTTTGAAATTTAGAAATAAAGACAATGACATGCACGATGTTCCAGAGTCTACCATGGCCAATGATTTAAAAATGTATGCTATCTCCCGTTTATACTTAGATAATTTCCCGCATGTGAAAGCATACTGGCCCATGTTAGGTCGTGAAATTGCACAACTTACTTTAAGCTATGGCGTAAACGATATCGATGGTACTATTGACGATACCACAAAGATTTATTCCATGGCAGGTAGCGAAGAACAAACCCCTGTCATGACTACCGAAGAATTGGTTCGCTTAATTAAACAAGCCCATCGAAAACCAGTGGAAAGAGGCACATTGTACAATGTAATTCAAGACTATTCATTAGTAGAGATGGATTAATTCAAACTAGTTTTTATACATTTGAGTATGAAAGCTAGCGTCCTATTTGCCTTCCTATTTTTATGTATATTTTCTGCCAAGGCACAGGCAGGCGCTAATTTATTGCAGGAACTGATGCAAGCAAAGCCCGAACAGTTTGGTGCCATCTTATCCAATCCAGATCAATACCGTGTTCAAGTTTTATATACGCAAATCAATAGAGATAAAAACAATGTCCCCCATTTTAAAGAATATAACTACCGATTAAATCCTAAAGAATATTTTTATCCAGCCAGCACCGTAAAAATGCCCATGGCTTTTTTAGCATTGGAAAAAATAAATCAATTAAAAATTAAAGGGCTTACTAAATCTACTTTAATTACCTATGACAGTGTGGATGCTCGACAAGAAACCATCTACAATAATTTTTTGGACAGTAGTGGTACCCAAAACATTGAACAAGCCATCAAAGAAATTTTTTTAGTGAGCGAAAATAGCGCCGCCAATAGATTGTATGAATTTCTTACACCACATACCATTCATGCACAATTGGCAAGCAAGGGTTATAAAGATGTCTACATTAGAAATAGATTGAACATTGGACGCAGCCCAATGGAAAACAGGTCTACCCAGGCATTAAGTTTTTACAATGCTCAAGGAAAAATAATTTATCATCAACCCGCAACATTCAATAAAGACAGTCTGCCCTATTACAATGTTTTTTTAGGCAAGGCTCATTACAATGACAGGGAAGATTCTATCATCAATGGTCCACTCAATTTTTCTGTAAAAAACAGAATTTATTTAAATGACCTTACCCATATATTAAGATCGGTGGTATTTTTTGATCAAACTCCCCCCAAGCAAAGGTTTGACCTTAGCTATGAGGACAGAAAATTTTTATTAAAGTGGATGCATACCCTACCCAACGAGTCTAGCTATCCCACCTACGATACAGCCAGTTATTGGCCTTCCTATTGTAAATTTTTAATGACTGGCAGTGAAAAAGGTCCTATGCCAAAAAATATTGTTATTTATAATAAAGTGGGTGATGCCTATGGATTTTTATTGGACATCGCCTACATTATTGACCCTGTGCAAAAAGTTGAATTTATGTTGAGTGCCGTCATCTATTGCAATAGTGATGGCATCCAAAACAACAGCTATTACGATTATGACAAAGTAGGCTATCCCTTCATGAAAAACCTTGGCCAGCTCATCTATAATTACGAACTAAAGCGAAAAAAAGAATTCCTGCCCCAATTTGACCCCATTCTTGGTATTGCACAATAGATATTAACAAATAGGGAATAATTTAAACCATATCTCTGCCTAAAACTTACGGCTGTTTGCGAATTATTTGCGAATTTTGTGACTCAAATAAGCAATCATGATTTTATCTTCTTTATTAAACAGATTTAGTGAGCCAGAAACTTTGAAAATGGCCAAATTAGGCCGTGAACTAAGAGCACAAGGCAAAGACGTTATTGACTTAAGTTTGGGCGAACCCGACTTTGATACCCCACAACATATTAAAGATGCAGCCATTAAAGCCATCAACGACAACTGGAGTCACTATACCCCAGTGGCAGGTTTTGCAGATTTAAGAGAAGCTGTTTGCAGTAAATTAAAACGCGACAATAATTTAGATTACAAACCAGAACATATTGTTACCTCTACCGGAGCCAAGCAAAGTTTGGCCAATGCTATTTTAGCCTTGGTGGATGATGGAGATGAAGTCATCATTCCTACCCCATATTGGGTCACTTATTCTGAATTAGTAAAAATTGCAAGAGGTAAAGTAGTAGAAATTAGAAGCACCGTTGCAGATGGCTTTAAAGTAAGCCCTGCCCAAGTGGAAGCAGCCATTACACCAAGAACAAAAGTTTTCATGTTCTCTTCCCCTTGTAACCCTTCTGGGGCTGTGTACAGCAAAGAGGAATTAGCAGCCTTAGCCAATCTGTTTAAAAAATATCCTGGCATTACCATTTTATCAGATGAGATTTACGAATACATCAATTTCATAGGCAAGCATGAAAGCATTGCCCAATTTGCCGAAATCAAAGACCAAGTAATTGTCATCAATGGTTTAAGTAAAGGTTTTGCCATGACTGGCTGGCGTTTAGGATACACTGCCTCCAATGTTGAATTAGCTAAGGCCATGGAAAAATTACAAGGACAATTTACTTCTGGCACTTGTAGTATTACGCAAAAAGCGGCGGTGACTGCTTTAATTGGTGATTTAAAACCATCCATTGAAATGACCGAAGAATTTACACGTCGTCGTGAAAAAACTTTGGCCCTAGTGAATGATCTTCCTGGCTTCAAATGTTTTGCGCCACAAGGTGCATTTTATGTATTCCCAGATGTTAGCGCCTATTTTGGCAAGTCAGATGGCACTACCACCATTACTAATGCGCCCGATTTTAGCATGTATATTTTAAACGAAGCCAATGTATCCTCCGTAATGGGTGATGCTTTTGGAGAACCTAACTGTGTTCGTTTTTCTTTTGCGAACAATATGGCTAATATAGAAAAAGCTTGGGCCAGAATTAAAGTAGCCTTGGCTAAATTAAAATAGTGACACCTGAGAAATTACAAATGTTTGAAAACAGGTTGCTTAAAAACTATAAGCACCGAATTAAACAAGCCAAGCGACAAAATATAAGTTGTTGGCGTTTGTATGACCATGATTTGCCCGAATACCCTATCTGTGTTGAAATTTATGAGAACTATATCTACATTGCCGAATACAATCGAAGACATGCTTTAAGTGAAGAAGACCATGCCATTTGGCTTTCCGATACCAAAACCATTATTACCAACATTACAGGCATCTCTATTGAAAACATGTATTTAAGGGTGCGGAAAAGAATGGACCACAAGGAAGAACAATATGAAAAAGACGAGGCGGTTCCTGAAGCTAAAATAATTACGGTACAAGAAAATGGTTTAAAATTTTTAGTGAACCTGACCGACTATTTAGATACTGGCTTGTTTTTAGACCATCGCATCACACGTCAAATGGTGCAAGCCGAAGCCAAGGATACCGAGTTTTTAAATTTATTTTCTTACACTAGTTCCTTCTCGGTCTATGCCGCAGCGGCGGGCGCAAAAAATGTGACCTCAGTAGATTTATCAAAAACTTATTTAAGTTGGAGTGAGGAAAATTTTGCCCTCAACAAATTAATAAATATTGTCACCTATCAATTTGTACATGCTGATGTAAAACAATATTTAAAAACCTTACCTAGCAATAAATACGATTTGGTGGTGATGGATCCACCCACTTTTAGCAACAGCAAGAGAATGAAATCGGTCTTAGACATTCAATTAGATCATGTAGAATTAATCAACGATGTTTTAAGAGCGATGAAAACTGGAGGTATTTTATATTTTAGCACCAACTACTCTAAATTTATTTTAGAAACAGATAAAATACATTCAACACAAATTAAGGATATTACGAAAGCCACTACCCCATTTGATTTTGAAGGAAGATTAAAACGCTGGTGTTATAAGATAATTAAATAAAAGTCAACTTGGCTAAAATGGCTTCATGCACTTTTAATACTTGAGGCAAGACTAAATCCTGATCATTGTTTTGTATTACCCAATCACATAATTTCAATTTAATCGAATCACTGATCTGATTTCGCATTCTTTGTTTTACTTCTTGTTTAGTGCAGGCATCTCGCAGCATCACTCTTTGTATGCGTAAGTTTAAAGGCGCGGAAACACCAATCACTGCAGTCAATCCATCTGCTGCAGCGGATTCAAAAATCAAGGCCGCTTCTTTAATCACATAAGGTGCTATTTGATTACTTGCCCAATCCTTCGCTGCTTGGATGGTCACTGGATGCACAATGGCATTCAACAGTTCTAATTGGTATTTATCTTTAAAAACTATTCCTGCCAAATAGGTTTTATCTAAAATTCCATTGGCTGCATATACTTGCTTGCCAAATGTGTTGATTAATTGCTCTTTGATGACCAAGCTATTTTGCATCAACTCCTTAGCCGCTTCATCTGCATTAAATACAGGAATACCTAATGTTTTAAAAACATCTGCAACGGTTGTTTTTCCCGCCCCAATACCTCCTGTTAATCCGATGAGTGCTACCATAATTCAATAAAAAATCCGAAATGAGTTCCCTCAATTTCGGATTCTAATTTTATTTAAACAAATGTTTTATTTGTTGATCGCCAGAGACCATTCTAAACTAATCGAAGATCTTTCAATTTTCAAGTAGCTTCCTGGGCTTACTTCCAATTGAACGGTATTGTCTTCGTTTACTTTATTGATTACGCCATGAATACCCGCAATGGTAACTACTTTGTCTCCTTTTTGCATGGTATCTATGAACTTCTTTTGCTCTTTAGCTTTTTTAGCTTGTGGACGAATCATGAAAAACCAAAATACCACGATGATTCCACCCAACATTACCAATTGAAAAGTACCACCACCCTGAGGCGCTTGTAATAAAATTTCTGTCATTGTAATTTATTTAATTGTTTGTTTTTTATTGTTCTACTGTTTAATAACCGCTCTTACAAAGATAGGTTATTTAGCCACTTATTTTTTAGGTGCTGTGGCTTTATGACTTATTTTTTGAATCTTACCAGCCCCCACTAATTCTTTGTGAATATTGTCCAAAATCCCATTTACAAAATGGCCACTTTGTTCGGTACTATAATCCTTGGCTAAATCAATGTATTCATTAATGGTTACCTTGGTAGGTATGGTATCAAAATACATCAATTCACAAACACCCAAACGCAGTAGGATCATGTCTATTACTGCAATACGCTCCATGTCCCAATTTTTTAATTTTGGCTTGATCACTTCTTCCGTGTACCCTTTTTTATCAATGGCGGTTTGCAATAATTCAGTGGCAAATTTCATTTTTTCCACACCCACCAAATCCATAAAATCAATAGATCCTGGTTTTTGTAAATAGTTCAGTACAAAATCAACCATCATATCGCCCTCGTCTTCCCAATTGCTAAAATGTTCATCTAGGTATTCTAGGGTAGATTCTGATTCTAAAATCATGGTTCCAAAAATATATTTAAGGATTTCTTTTTCTTTTGCCTTGTCTCTACTTTCCTCTAAAATATAAAGATTGTAAAGGTTGGATTCTGATAAATTTCTAAAAAGGTTTTTGACCAAATCACCTTCCAACCATTGTTGAGGCTTGACCAATTCCACTGCTTTTTTAAAGGATTCAGATTCAATGGTTTGCCAAACAATACTATTGCCAGCCAACTTAATGTTCACCGATAAATCGGCCTGATCTGGTAAATTTTTGGAGGATCTTTGTTGAGATTCAACTTCTGCATACAGGGCTACTTGGTGTAGCAGATGAACTAGGAAAACGAACAAATTACGTGTTTTGTCAAATTCCTTTTGGAGCAATGCATTGGGACTACCCTGATTTTGGGTTTCTACCATGTACAAGACCTGCATTACTTTGATTCTAATATTTCTTCGGTTCATCATATGTATAAGAGCTAAACGGCTGCAAATCTATCTAAATAATTGGTAAAAACTGCCATTTTTTACCATAAACCTTTGCCAATCATGCAATTTTAGGCATAGATTTGCTTCCCTTACGCTAGAAAAACAATAAAACTGAAAATTTGACCTATTCTCTAGGTAAAAATTGCAGTGGCACGGTTATCGATGTAATGGATGTACAATATTTATTAATAAATTAAAAACGATAAAGTATGGCTAAGAAATTAAACATTACTCCTCTTCATGACAGAGTGATTGTTAAGCCTGCCGCTGCAGAAGAAAAAACAGCTGGAGGAATCATCATCCCTGATACAGCAAAAGAAAAACCACAACGTGGGGTTATTGTAGCAGCTGGAACAGGTAAAAAAGACGAACCTGTCACTGTGAAAGTGGGCGATACCGTTTTATACGGCAAGTATGCTGGAACAGAAATTCAAATTGAAGGTCAAGATTTATTGATCATGCGTGAAAGCGATATTTTAGCAATTGTATAATTGACAGAAATTCAAATTGATGGTCAAGATTTATTGATCATGCGCGAAAGCGATATTTTAGCAATTGTATAATTGTTAAAGTAAGTAGAACTATTAATTAACGAAATAAAATAAGTTTATATGTCTAAAATGATTTTTTTCGACTTAGAAGCGAGAAATAAAATGAAAAAAGGGGTTGACACTTTAGCCAACGCCGTAAAAGTAACCTTAGGACCAAAAGGTCGTAACGTGGTTATTGAAAAGAAATTCGGATCACCTTCTATTACAAAGGATGGTGTTTCTGTTGCCAAAGAAATTGACTTAGAAGATCCTATCGAAAATATAGGTGCTCAAATGGTGAAAGAAGTTGCTAGCAAAACCGCTGATCAAGCAGGTGATGGTACTACTACTGCCACTGTATTAGCACAAGCTATCATTAGCGAAGGTTTAAGAAACGTTACTGCTGGTGCGAATCCAATGGATTTGAAACGCGGTATTGATAAAGCAGTAGAAAAAGTAGTAGCAAGTTTAAAAGCACAATCTCAAGCAGTTGGTAACGACGCTAAGAAGATTGAGCAAGTGGCTTCTATTTCTGCGAACAACGATAATGAAATTGGTAAATTAATTGCCCTAGCCATGAGCAAAGTGGGCAAAGAAGGTGTGATCACTGTTGAAGAAGCAAAAGGAACTGACACTACAGTAGATGTAGTAGAAGGTATGCAATTCGATCGTGGATATACTTCTCCTTACTTCGTTACGAATAGCGAAAAGATGGAAGCTGAAATGCAAAATCCATACATCTTAATTTATGATAAGAAAATTTCAGCGATGAAAGACATCTTGCATATTTTAGAGAAAGTAGCTCAAACAAGTCGTCCATTAGTAATTATTGCTGAAGACTTAGAAGGTGAAGCAATGGCAACATTGGTAGTTAACAAATTACGTGGTACTATTAAAGTAGCAGCTGTAAAAGCTCCAGGCTTTGGCGACAGAAGAAAAGAAATGTTAACAGACCTTGCTATTTTAACTGCAGGAACTGTTATCTCTGAAGAACAAGGTTTCAAATTGGAGAACGCAGACTTAACTTATTTAGGTCAAGCAAGTTCTATTACAATTGATAAAGACAATACCGTTATCGTAGGTGGTAAAGGTAAAAAAGCAGATATCACTGCGCGTGTGAATCAAATTAAAGCGCAAATTGAAAATACAACTTCTGACTACGATCGTGAGAAATTACAAGAGCGTTTAGCGAAGTTAAGTGGTGGTGTTGCCGTATTGTATGTTGGTGCAGCTACTGA
>JAPLEP010000037.1:0-37691 GCA_026391155.1 Bacteroidota bacterium | reverse complement strand
TATCGTAGCCTTAAATGAAAAAGAAACCAGAGCAGGATTTGGTGAAGGCATACATGAGCTAGCAAAAGAAAATAGTGAAGTAGTAGTATTAACTGCAGACTTAGCAGGTTCTTTTAAATTAGGACCCTTTATTAAAGAATTCCCAGATCGTTTTATAGAAGTAGGTATTGCCGAAGCCAATATGATAAGTATGGCAGCGGGTTTAACCATTGGTGGTAAAATTCCTTACACCACTACCTTCGCGAATTTTAGTACTGGAAGAGTGTATGATCAAATTAGACAAAGTGTTGCTTACTCGGATAAGAATGTAAAAATTTGTGCATCACATGCAGGTTTAACTTTAGGAGAAGATGGTGCCACGCATCAAATTTTAGAAGATATAGGACTAATGAAAATGTTACCAGGCATGACCGTGGTAGTACCTTGCGATTTTAACCAAACCAAGGCTGCCACTAAGGCGATTGCTAATTATCATGGTCCGGTGTACTTACGTTTTGGAAGACCCAAGTGGCCTAATTTTACCAAAGAAGATGGCTCTGATTTTGTGATTGGTAAGGCACAAAAATTAAGCGATGGTAAAGACATTACTTTATTTGCTTGCGGCCACTTAGTATGGAAGGCTATTGAAGCGGGTAAAATTTTAGAAACCACTGGTGTTAGTGTTGAAGTTATTAATATACATACCATTAAGCCTTTAGATGTTGCAGCTATTGTAGAAAGTATTTCAAAAACAGGATGCGCAGTAACTTGCGAAGAGCATAATATTATTGGTGGTATGGGCGATTGCATTGCACAAGTGGCAGCAACACATTGTCCAATCCCTATGGAGTACATTGGTACTAAAGATACTTTTGGAGAAAGTGGCACACCGAATCAATTATTAGCGAAGTACGGATTAGATACGCCTAATATTGTAGAAGCAGCGAAGAAGGTATTAGCTCGTAAAAAATAATCCCTCAAATTTGAGCTTTCAATTTGATACCTCAAGTTATATAGGTTTCTAAAAATAAAAAGACGCTTCGAATATTCGAAGCGTCTTTTTATTTAAAATCATTAGAGAGAAGAAATGTAAGAATTAATTTTAAAAAAATTCTTACATTTCTCTAAGGCGCTAACCTTACTTTAGTCCACTGATGGTTTTCAAAACTATAACGAATACGGTCGTGCAAGCGTGAACTGCGGCCTTGCCAAAATTCAACCTGCGTTGGATGTACGATGTAACCACCCCAATGTGGAGGTAAGGGTACGGTTCCTTCTTTATATTTTTCTGTATTGTCTTCAAAGTTTTTTTCAAGAAATGCTCTAGTTGGAATTACCTGACTTTGTGGTGAAGCCCAGGCCCCTACTTGACTTCCCAAGGGGCGTGAATGAAAATATTCAGCAGATTCTTCTGTACTAATTTTTTTAATGGTGCCTGTAATGCGCACTTGACGTTCTAATTCTTTCCAGAAAAAATTCATGGCTACATTAGGGTTAGCCGCTACCTCTTTGCCTTTATCGCTATCGTAGTTGGTAAAGAAAATAAAACCTTCAGGGGTATAGCCTTTAAGAAGGACTACGCGCGACGCAGGAGCGCGGTTAGCATCAACAGTGGAAAGTACAAAGGCATTTACTTCATCGATATTACTAGTAGTCGCGTCTTCCCACCAATGTGTGAACTGATCCATGGGATGCGCGGCACTAGCTGCTTCATCTAAGGAAGCCATTTGATAATCGCGGCGTATAGAAGCAATATCTTTTTGCATACATTAATTATTTAGTAGCGTACAATATATTTATGACCGATAATAATAAAAGCATTCCCACGAGTTGATGCAATTGCGCCAACCACTCAAAGCCAGCCCAAACACCCGGAATGATATGTACACTAGATAACACTGTAAAAATACCTAAAAGAACTTGTATGAACACCAATATAGCTGGGGCAATTCTAGCACGCACCCAAAATGGATTGCCTTGTAATTTTAATAATCGCAGGCTCCACACTATAATTAACACTAATAATAGATAAGCCAGGCCTCTATGTACAAAATGAATCCAAATAGTATTGTTAATGGCATTCAAGAAAAAATTAGAGTCCGGTACTAAACTTGAAGGCATCCACTCACCATTAATACTGGGCCAGGTGCTTGCTACATTGGCGGCTTTATGGCCTGCCATTAAAGCCCCATATATTAATTGAAAAAATAAAATAAGTAAAATTACCCAAGCAAAATTTCGAATGGTACTTATTTTATTGGATGCATCTTCATTACCACTATTTCTACGAATAGGTTGAACTGTTAGCGATAAGGCAAACCAATAAGTATAGCAAAGTAATCCTAAAGCAAAAATAAAGTGAAGCGCTAAGCGCGTTGGCTTTACATAAACAGCATCACCTTCTAAACCACTGGCCACCATGATCCAACCAATGGCCCCTTGCAAAGCACCTAATAAAAATAAAACTAATAAAGGCTTTACCATTTTAGGTTGAAAATATTTTTTCACTAAAAAATAAATAAAACCAAATGCAAATACTAAACCAATACTACGGGCCCATAAACGGTGAAACCATTCCCAAAAAAAGATAAACTTGAAATTACTAATGGTAAAATCAAAATTCAGTAATTGAAATTGAGGCGTGGTTTTATACTTCTCAAATAATATTTGCCAAGCGCCTTCACTCATAGGAGGCAAGGACCCTGTGACTACATCCCACTCGGTAATAGAAAGGCCAGAACCTGTTAAACGCGTAATGCCGCCTAAGGCAATTTGGATAACCGTCATGATCACCCCTACTAATAGCCAATTGGCTACTTTTTTTGATTTATGATCGTTAAAATCCACGGCTTTGATTTAGGCTACAAAGGTACAAAGTAAAGGAACAAGGCGTACAGATTGATTTTGGTTTCTCCCCAATATGTTTCAATTTTACAGCAATACTTTAAAGCAAAACTGAACAATCATTACAAATAAAGATTACCCTTCATAAAATAACAATTGCCTAAACTACTGAATCAATATCAAGACTTATTATTAGAAGCCGGCTGCGATGAGGCCGGAAGGGGTTGTTATGCAGGACCTGTATTTGCAGCGGCAGTTATTTTACCCAAGGATTTTTATCACCCCATGCTCAACGATAGCAAACAGCTTACTGAAAAGCAAAGAGATGAACTGGTACCTATTATTAAAGAGGCGGCCATTGCATGGGCTGTGGCAAAGCAAACGGCTAAAGAGATTGACGCCTCTAATATTTTAAAGGCCGCTATTAAATGTATGCACTTGTCATTGGACCAGTTAAAACCAAAAGCAAAATTTATTGCGGTAGATGGAAATAGGTTTTATGGCTATAAAAAAATTCCGCATCAGACTATCATTAAGGGCGATGGGCTATATGCCAATATAGCCGCAGCCAGTATCCTAGCTAAAACGGCACGTGATAGTTGGATGCAAAAATTACATAAGCAATATCCGCAGTATGGTTGGGATAAAAATAAAGGATACGGGACTGCCGCGCACCGCGCGGCCATCGCCCAATATGGTTTATGTTTCGAACATCGAAAAAGTTTCAAAATACTACCAGCACAACTAAGTTTGTTGTAGTAGTACTAATAGTCCCAAACACCCAGGCCTTGGCGCAGTAATACATATTCCTCAGTAGTACAATCAATCACAGTGGAGGGGACCATACCACCAATGCCTCCATCAACGACCATGTCAATTTGATTACTCCAATTTTCATAAATAATTTCAGGATCGGTATAGTCTTCTACATTTTCTCCTGGGAAAGAGGCCGATAAAATTGGATGTCCTAATGTTTGTATAATAGAAAGTGCAATCTTATTATTTGGAATACGCAAGCCAATTGTTTTTTTCTTTGATTGCAAAATTTTTGGCACTTGCTTGCTTGCAGGTAAAATAAAAGTAAAGGGCCCCGGCAAAGTTTTTTTCAAAATTCTATATAAAACATTGTCTATACTTTTAGCATAAGTGCTCAAATCGCTTAAATCTGCGCAAATAAAACTAAGCTGCGCTTTTTCTGGATTTACTTTTTTGATGGCGCAAATTTTCTCCACTGCTTCGTGATGCAAAATAGAACAACCAAGCCCATAAATAGTATCCGTAGGATAAGCAATAATGCCGCCCTTTTCTAAGCAGTCTTTAACCATAGTAAGCTGTCTAGCTTGCGGATTCTCGGGATGTATTCTAATTAGCATATAGTGTAGAATACAAATTTACCTGTTTTTATTCCAATTAGTTTAGGTTTAATTTGTACAAACAATAAAGTATGTTTACGATACTCTACCTTGAAGAAAAAATTGCTACACGCAATGCCTTTCAATTGGCCATTGAAAAACAAGAAGACTGTAAAGTATTGTACAGTGCAGGTTTGATAGAAGATTTTTGTACCTACATACAAACTGCTCAAGTAATACCTGATTTATGCATTTTATCGGATGGCTACAATTACATAGAATTGCAAAGAGTCATCAAAGCAATCAAAGCAAAAAGCAACCACCCATTCATCTTATTAAAGTCTGACGCTAAATTTATGAAGTCCATTTGCTTTTTAATGAAGAATGGCTTGCAAGGACTATTTTTTACGGACGAGCCCTTAATTGATTTCAAAAAAACGGTACGCAATAGAACAAGATTTAATTTGTCTGCAGATAAAACTAAGCTCATTACCAGTAATGTGTTGGGAGAAATCAATATTAGGGAATTCAATTACAACCGATCTCCGCTTACTTTGAATGAAATAAAATTTATTCAACAATGCAGCAAGGATATGAACTACGATGAAATTGCCAAGGTTTTAAATAAAAGCGTCAATACCATTTATGGCTATAGAGATCGTGTTTTTAGAAAATTAAAAGTAAAGCAGCGCACGGCCATGGTTATGACCGCACTTAAAAGAAATTACATTGACTTATAAGCAAAAAAATAAGCCTCTTTTGAAGGCTTATTTTTTATTTTAAAACTCGAGTTGAAATTATTTGATCTCCCAAGTCTCTTTACCACGAATTAATTTATCTAAATCACCTGCCCCTTTGGCCAAAGCCTCTTCAATTTGCAAGGTCATCATTTCCTCATAGCAAGGACGGTCATTGGTATAGAAAACACCAAATGGTCTTGGGAATACCGCACCAACTTCAGAAGGATTATCAAACAAGCGGGTCAATATTTGTGCTTTGTAAAAATCTTTCTCATCATGAATCCACATATCATCTGCGCTGTACTTACTGCCTATCTCCACTACTTCTGGACGCATTCCATCAAAACGAATACCCATTTCTCCATTCGCACCAAAGGTTAAAGGCTTTCCTTGCTCCACATATAAACCATGAACTTGCTTGGTTGCTTTTTCAGTAAAAATTTCAAAAGCGCCGTCATTGAATATATTACAGTTCTGATAAATCTCTAAGAAAGAAGTGCCTTGATGTTTCTCTGCACGTGCAATCATTGTTTGCATATGCTTAGGATCACGATCCATGGTGCGTCCCACAAAACTTGCATCCGCACCTAAGGCCAATGCAGCAGGATTGAATGGATGATCAATACTTCCTTGAGGAGAACTCTTCGTTACTTTATTCACTTCAGAAGTGGGAGAATATTGACCCTTGGTCAAACCATAAATTTGGTTATTGAACACTAAAAAATTAACATTTAAATTTCTTCTCAACATATGAATGGTATGGTTACCACCAATACTCATTGAATCTCCATCACCTGCAACAATCCAAACACTTAATTCAGGACGGCTCGCTTTTAAACCACTGGCAATCGCAGTTGCACGACCATGGATAGAATGCATACCGTAAGTATTCATATAATAAGGAAAACGGCTGCTACATCCAATACCGCTAATAATCACTATGTTTTCTTTGGCAACGCCAATGGTAGGCATTACTCTTTGTACAGAAGCTAAAATGGAATAATCACCACAACCAGGACACCAACGTACTTCTTGGTCTGTTGCAAAATCTTTGGCTGTTAATGCAGCTACTGTGGTTTCTACTGTTTCAGTCGACATATTGATTCAATTTTTAAGTAGGCAAAATTACATAAAGAAGGTCAATTTAAAGCTATAAAACTTCAATTTATGTATCGTTTTTAGGTTTAAAATGGGGGGCAATGGCAATCAAAATGCCAATTTTAAGGTCATTTTCTTCCACAGACCCTTATTTTACCCTTCTGCCCTTCCAGGTATAGGTTTTTACCTGGCCAAAAAGGCCCGCCAAAATGGTATAACTAATATGCAAGGGTTGGTAAAAAGCAAAATACTTTAATTGGGTAGGCAATTGGTAAAATTTGGCCACAGGATCTAAAAAGAACAATTCAAAAAAAGTTTTAAAAGCCAAGGCAATGAATAAGCTACCAAAATGCCCCATCAAAAGCATAGCTAAAAAACTAAAATTAAAAAGATACACCAAAAGCAATACCCAAAAAATAGAACGGTCATCATAAAAACGGGCTTTGCTTGACCATCTAATTCTTTGCATAATAAAACTTTTCCAATCCTGCATGGCCTTGGTTAATACAATCGCACCAGGATGAAATAAATATCCAATGCGATTAGATAAAGTCATTTTCATTTTATGCATTAAAAACATATCATCACCGCTTGCAATAGCATCCACGCCTTGATAACCCCCTACCGCAATAAAGGCCGATTTTTCAAATGCTAAATTGGCTCCATTGCTCATAGAATGTTTGCCAGCGCCAACTGCAGCTGCTGTGATACCTTGCAGGGCTAAAAAATCAAGCAATTGGAATTGATTTAAGATTCCTTTTTCTTTAATGAACATTACCGGCGCTGCCACAAAAACAGGTTGGTTTTTTTCTATGTATTGATGATACAATAATAACCAATTGGGTGGCGCTATACAATCGGCATCTGTAGTAACGATCCAATTGCCTTTGGCATGCATCACTGCTTTTTCAATGGCCTTCTTTTTAAAAGAACTTATTTCATTTTGTTTAAAATAATCTGCCAAACTTAATAAATGTACATTAGGATATTGGTCATGCAAGGCTTTAACAATAAAAGCGGTATCATCCTCAGAAAAATCGTCCATCACAATAATTTCAAAAAAATCTGTTGGATAATTTTGTGCTAAAATCGACTCCACACAAGTTTTAATATTAGCGGCTTCATTGCGTGCAGGAATCACAATAGAAAAATGAGTGGGCTTGGAAGGAAAGTTGGTTGAAAAGCCTTCTTCTGCTTTGAAGTTTTGCAAAAGCCCAAACCAATACCTGTAGGCCATTAATAAAACAGCATACAAAATGGTTAAAATGGCTACAGCCCAATCTAAAAGGTGGTGCATGCTACAAAGTTAACCGCTTTTATAAGGAAGAAATAGGATTTTTTGATTGTTTTATTTAAATTGTATACCCATTGCGTCTCCTTAATAGAAATCAAAATATGCGTATTCAAAAGCAGCTTGTTTTACAAATACATCCCAAAGACAATGTACTAGTTGCCTTAACTAATTTAAAAAAAGGGGATGCGATTATTTACCATCAACAAACGTATATTTTAAAAGAAGACATTGCAGAAAAGCATAAATTTTTTATACAAACCTTGTCTAAAGGGGACCGCATTACCATGTATGGAATTACTGTTGGCAAGATAACCACTGAGCAAGTAGAAGTAGGGGAAAGAATGTCTGTAGAAAATACCAAGCACGAGGCGGATGCTTATGCGTATAGGAATGTCAATTATCAATGGCAGGCCCCAGACATCTCTAAATATGCCCATAAAACTTTTAATGGCTATCATCGAAACGATGGGAAAGTTGGTACGGCGAATTATTGGTTGTTTATTCCCACTGTTTTTTGTGAGAACAGAAATTTAGATGTGATCAAAGAAGCATTGCATTATGCATTGGGTTATACCATCACCGACAAATACAAAGCATTTGCAGAGCAAGTGGTTCAGGATATAGGCAATGAAAAAAAAATAGTCATTGATGAACAAATTGCAAATGCACCAGAACATCAAAAAAGAGTATTTAAAAATATAGATGGCATTAAATTTTTAAACCACAATGGTGGCTGTGGTGGCACAAGACAGGACGCTGCCACCTTAAGCGATTTACTAGCAGCCTATGCCGATCATCCCAATGTAGCAGGCATCACGCTTTTAAGTTTAGGTTGTCAGCATTTACAAATCGATGATTTTAAAATTAATTTAAAAAAAAGAAATCCAAAATTTGATAAGCCTTTAATTGTTTTTGAACAACAACAAACACAAAGTGAAGAACAATTAATAAAATCTGCCATAGCATCTACCATTCAAGCGCTCACAGAAGCCAACAAAATAGAAAGAAAGCCCGCCCCCTTAAGTAAATTATGCATTGGCGTAAAATGCGGTGGCAGTGATGGTTTTAGTGGTATATCTGCTAACCCTGCAGTGGGTCATACCGCAGATTTACTAGTGGCCTTAGGTGGTCAAGTTTTATTGGCAGAGTTTCCAGAATTGTGTGGGGCAGAACAAGAATTAATAGATAGATCTGTAGATGAAAAAACGGCGAATAAATTTATACGATTGATGGAAGACTACAATAAAATGGCGCATGCGGTAGGAAGTGGTTTTCACATGAACCCCTCCCCTGGCAATATCAAAGATGGATTAATTACCGATGCCATCAAAAGTGCAGGCGCCTGTAAAAAAGGAGGCACAGCACCCGTCGTAGATGTATTGGATTATACCGAACCCGCTACCAAGCCGGGTTTAAGTTTAGTATGTACGCCAGGCAATGATGTGGAAGCTACTACAGGCAAGGCTGCAAGTGGGGCCACTTTAATTTTATTTACCACCGGTTTAGGTACACCTACAGGTAATCCTGTTTGTCCTGTCATCAAAGTAGCCACCAATACCAAATTGGCCAACAGAATGTCAGACATCATCGACATTAATACTGGAGATATTATTGATGGAATTAAAACCATTGAAGAAATGGGCGAAGAAATTTTAGCTTATTGTATACTTGCCGCCAGCGGAGAAGTCATACCTAAAGCGGTGCAATTGCAACAAGAAGATTTTATTCCTTGGAAAAGAGGTGTATCCTTATAAAATAAAAAAAATACAATTATGTTTTTACTCAACAATAAAACAGCGGTAGTAACAGGGGGCGGAAGTGGTATCGGCCAAGAAGTTTGTAATGTATTGGCAGCGCAAGGGGCCACAGTGTATGTATTGGATTTAAATGCGGAGCATGCCCATGCTACAGCAGCAGCCATAGAAAATAATGGAGGCAAGGCGAAGGCCATCGCCATTGATGTGACCGATCAAGCCGCCATGAAAAAAACTTACGAAGCCATTGAAAAAATTCATTTGATGGTGAACTGTGCAGGTATTTCACATATTGGCAATGCCATCAATACCAGTGAAGCAGATTTTGAAAAAATATTTCATGTGAATGTAAGAGGTGTTTACAATAGTTTATTTGCAGGCATTCCAGTCATGCAAAAAACAGGCGGCGGTGCCATCGTCAATATAAGTTCCATTGTAGCCAAAGTGGGTGTGGCCGATCGTTTCGCCTATAGCATGAGCAAGGGCGCAGTGCATGCCATGACACTTAGTGTGGCCAAAGATTTTATTAAAGATGGTATTAGATGCAATAGTATTTCACCAGGCAGAGTGCATACGCCCTTTGTAGATGGATTTTTAAAAAAGAATTATCCTGGCCAAGAAACTGAAATGTTTGAAAAATTATCTAAGACACAACCCATTGGCAGAATGGGCAAGCCCGTAGAAATTGCACATCAAGTATTGTATTTGTGCAGCGATGAAGCAAGTTTTATTACGGGCAGTGATTATTCCATTGATGGCGGATTCACCACATTAAATAGTTAAGCAAAAAATAAGAAAATGAAATTAATAAGATTCGGAAAAGAAGGACAAGAAAAACCAGGGGTACACATTAATGGTGTGAACTATGACGTAAGCAGTTTTGTAAAAGATTACGATGAAAGTTTTTTTGCAAACCAAGGTCTAGAAAAATTAGCCCAAGTAATTGCCAAAGAAAAATTGTCTCCCATTAACGACAGTGAAAGAATCGGATCTGCGGTGGCCAGGCCTTCTAAGATTTTATGCATAGGATTGAATTATGCAATACATGCCAAAGAAACAGGCGCGGCTATTCCAACAGAGCCTATCTTATTTATGAAGTCCACTACTTCCTTAACAGGCCCATTTGATAACATCATCATCCCAAAAAATTCAGAGAAAACAGATTGGGAAGTAGAATTAGCCGTAGTCATTGGAAAGAAAGCCAGTTATGTAAGCGAAGCCGAAGCCATGGATTATGTGGCTGGCTATGTACTACACAATGATGTAAGTGAAAGAGCTTTTCAGTTAGAGCGTGGGGGCACTTGGGACAAAGGAAAAGGTTGCGATAGTTTTGCACCACTTGGTCCTTGGATGGTGACTAAAGATGAAATTCCAAATCCGCATACATTAAGATTGTGGTTGAGTTTAAATGGGAAGATGATGCAGGATGGAAATACCGATGATTTAATTTTTAATATTCCCCAACTTATTTCCTATAGCAGTCAGTTCATGACTTTGTTACCAGGGGATGTGATTAGCACAGGAACCCCTGCTGGCGTGGGTTTGGGCTTTAGTCCAAACATTTATTTAAAACCAGGTGATGTGGTGGAATTGGGTATTGATGGTTTAGGCACAAGTAAACAAAAAGTGGTGGCTTATCAAAAATAAGAACTAGGCACTATGAAAATCATTGATACACATCAACACTTTTGGAACTACGATGCACAAAAACAGGATTGGATCAATGAAGACATGCAGGCCATTCGAAAAGATTTTTTACCTACCAATTTAGCCATTGTATTAAAAGAAAATAATGTAGAAGCCTGCATTAGTGTGCAAGCGGAGCAAAGCCTACAAGAAACTGATTTTTTATTGGCTCAAGCTAAAGCAAATAATTTTATTCAAGGCGTGGTAGGTTGGGTAGATTTATGTGATTTAAAAATGGAGCAAGCATTAGAAAAATATGCAGCTGAAAATTTACTCAAAGGCTTTAGACATATTTTACAAGGAGAAGCAGATGGTTTTATGTTGCAAGAAAGTTTTATCCAAGGCTTAAAAAAATTACAAGCAAATAATTATACCTACGATTTACTTATTTACGCGCATCAATTAAAAGAAGCGAATGAATTGGTCAAACATTTGCCAACAATGCCCATCGTAATAGACCATATCGCCAAACCCAATATCAAAGCGGGGAAAATTGAAGAATGGAAAAAAGAAATTACTGGGCTTGCGAACTACCCCAATGTCTATTGTAAAATAAGTGGTATGGTCACAGAGGCCAATTGGAATAACTGGACAGCAGCCGATTTAAAGCCTTATCTAGATTTAGTGGTAGCAGCTTTTGGCACAGAGCGCATTATGTTTGGTAGCGATTGGCCCGTATGTTTGGTAGCGAGTACTTATTCCAAATGGTTGAATCTGGTACAAAATTATTTTAATACATTTAGTAGCAGCGAGCAAGAAGCTATTTTTGCAGGCAATGCAATAAAATTTTATAAACTATAAGTTATGGACTTAGCAATTCAAGGAAAAATAATCATAGTATCAGGCGGTGCCAGAGGCATTGGCGAAGGCATCACTAATGTTTTAGCAGCAGAGGGAGCGGTACCAATCATTATTGGAAGAAGTGAAGAAGATAATTTAGCCATGGTCAAAGTAATTCAACAAAAAGGCTTACAGGCGGATCAGGTGGTTGCCGAATTAACCAATCCTAAAGCTTGCGAAAATGCAATTAATAAAATTATAGAAAAATTTGGGAGGATAGATGGATTAGTGAACAATGCAGGTGAAAATGACAGTATTGGTTTAGAAAATGGCAACTATGAATTATTCATGCAAAGCATGCATAAAAATTTAGTGCACTATTATTTATTAGCACACCATGCACTACCCTATTTAAAAAAATCAAAAGGCAATATTGTCAACATCAATTCAAAGACAGCAGAAACAGGGCAAGGGGGTACTTCTGCTTATGCCGCTGCCAATGGCGGACGCAATGCACTTACCAGAGAATGGGCAGTAGAACTATTACCTTTCGGCATCCGTGTGAATGCAGTCGTTGTAGCAGAATGTTTTACGCCCTTGTATGAAAAATGGATCAACAACTTGCCTAATCCGGAAGAAAAATTAAAATCCATACTTAAAAAAATTCCATTAGGCCAAAGGTTTACCACCAAGGAAGAAATAGCCAATACGGTTGCTTTTTTACTATCTGAAAAATCAAGTCATACCACTGGTCAGTTAATACATGTGGATGGCGGCTATGTTCATTTAGATAGAGCTTTATAATTCAGAATTAAATTGTAGTTTCGATTTTAATAGCGTACCTAATTTTATGCAAAAGAAAGTTTTAGTGAGTGGTTGTTTTGATTTATTACATAGTGGTCATGTGGCTTTTTTAAAAAACGCGGCTACTTATGGTGATTTATATGTTTGTATTGGTTCAGATAAAACCGTGTATGGTTTAAAAGGAAGGTATCCAGTGATTACGCAGGAGGAAAGAAAGTACATGATTGAATCATTGGCTTGTGTGAAAGAATGTAAAATCAACAAAGGCAGTGGATTACTAGACTTTTTGGCTGAATTAGAACAAATCCAACCCGATGTTTTTGTGGTGAATGAGGATGGCAATACCCCCAACAAAATTGAATTGTGTCAAACAAAAAATATTGAATTAATTGTATTAGATAGAGTGCCTAGTGAAGGGTTACCTGCAAGATCTACCACCAGTTTAAGAACCAATTCCATCATTCCTTTTCGCATTGATTTAGCAGGGGGATGGTTGGATCAACCTTATGTCAATAAATTATATCCAGGCCCAGTGCTCACTATATCCATTGAACCTACCATCGAATTTAACAATCGAAGTGGTATGGCCAGTAGCACAAGAAACAAAGCCATTGAATTATGGAAGGCACAATTACCCGAGGGAGATCCCATACATTTAAGTAAAGTTTTATTTAGTTATGAAAATCCTCCTGGCACAAAGAATGTGGCTGGTGCGCAAGATGCCATAGGTATTGTCCTACCCTGTTTAAACTATCATCATTACAGTGAGGAGAATTATTGGCCTACAGCAATAAAATCAAATGAGGATGAATCCATTTTAGATTGGCTCGAAAAACATTTATATTTAATTCCACTCGATCCAAGATCAAGTAATTATGATGTACTTGCCAATACCAATATTACCAAAGAAGGGGCGAAAAGTTTAGCAGATGCGGCCAATGATTGTTGGGAGGCTATCTTAAATAAAGATTTGCCTGCATTTGGAAAAGCTTTTCTTGCTTCCTATCATGCACAAATTGCGATGTTTCCCAATATGATTGATGCGACCATACAACCCATTATTGAAAAGTATGCCCCCCAATGCATTGGCTATAAATTATCAGGCGCTGGTGGCGGAGGTTATTTGATATTGGTCTCTGAAAAGGCAATTGAAAACGCCATTCAAATCAAGATTAGACGTAAAAACTTGATGTAAAGGCACCCTTACAATATCTACAAAAAAGGCCCATTTTAGGCCAAAATCGGGGTAAATTCATATAAAAAGCACAAAAAAGATCAAAAAATTAGCAATAATCACCAAATTGATTGTACTTTTATATTAGTTGCATAACTAACTATATGTCAAACAACCAATTCAAAAGAGGAGAACTCTACAGCGTCATAAATGGCATGGCTACCACCGCCGTTGCCCGTCGATTACAAAAGAATTTTAGAAAGGCCGGATTAGATATCACCATAGAACAATGGTCGGTCTTATACCATCTTTGGAAGGAAGATGGACTCAGTCAATTAGAATTAGGCATTCGAACTTTCAGAGATAAAGCAAGCACTACCCGACTCATTGATAATTTAGAAAAACAAGAATTGGTAGTACGTGTAGCCTCCAAAGAAGATCGTCGAATTAATTTGGTCTACTTGACAGACATCGCCAAACCCTTGCAACAAATAACCTATGAGTTGGCCAATCAAACCATGAACGAGGCTTTGTTAAATATCAACAAAGAAGAAATTGAAGTGGTGAAAAATGTTTTACAAAGAGTGTATGATAATTTGACTCATAAAGATTTGAGCTAAGTATAAATAATTAAATGAAATTTTAAAATAAGTTTTATGGAAACAACCAAAACAGTAATCAAAGGCGGAGAATGGATCATCAAAGAAGTACAAGCCGATGAAATATTTATACCAGAGCAGTTCAATGAAGAGCAATTGATGGTGCGTGACATGTGTGATCAATTCGTGAATACAGAAGTATTGCCCGTAGCAGATAGAATAGATAAATTAGAACCAGGCTTAATGCCTTCCCTACTTGAAAAAGCAGGCGCACAGGGCTTATTAGGCATCACTGTACCAGAAGCTTATGGAGGATCAGGAAAAGATTTTGTAACTTCTGTAATTGTCGCAGAATATTTAGGCGGAGGTTATTCTTTCTCTGTAGCCAACGCAGCCCATTCGGGTATTGGTACTTTACCCATCTTATATTTTGGTACCGAAGCACAAAAACAAAAATATGTACCAAAATTAGCTTCAGGTGAATACAAAGGTTCTTATGGATTGACCGAGCCCAACAGTGGTTCTGATGCATTGAGTGCAAAAACTTCTGCAAAATTATCTGCAGATGGAAAGCACTATATCATCAATGGACAAAAATGTTGGATCACCAATGGAGGCTTTGCAGATATCTATACCGTATTTGCAAAAATAGACGGAGAACAATTTACTGCCTTCATTATTGAAAGAGGCACAGAAGGTTTTACTCAAGGACCCGAAGAACATAAGATGGGCATCAAGGGTTCCTCTACTGTTCAACTATATTTTCAAGATTGTAAAGTGCCCGTGGAAAATTTATTAGGGGAAATAGGCAAAGGACATATCATTGCTTTTAATATTTTAAATATTGGAAGATTAAAATTAGGATCAGCCACCATTGGTGGCGCAAGAAGAGCATTAACAGAAACAGTTCAATATGCAAAAGCTAGGGAACAATTTAAATTGCCCATTGTAAAATTTGGCGCCATCCGACACAAGCTCGCCGAAATGGCCATCCGCTTATGGGTGGGCGAAAGTGCTTTGTACAGAGTGTCATACAATATTGACGAGCAAGAACAAATTTTATTAGCTGCTGGTAAATCTTTGTCTGAATCTTTATTAGGTGCCGCCGAAGAATATGCGATTGAATGCGCCATCTTAAAAGTATTTGGGTCTGAGGTATTGGATTTTGTAGTAGACGAGGGCGTGCAAGTACATGGAGGCAATGGTTACAGTGATGAATATGCCATTTCAAAAGCTTATAGAGATAGTCGCATCAATAGAATTTACGAAGGCACCAATGAAATCAATAGATTGCTAACGGTGGATATGGTTTTAAAACGTGCCATGAAAGGCAAACTAGATTTAATGGGACCCGCCATGGAAGTGCAAAAAGAATTAATGAGCATTCCTGATTTTGGTGGTGGAGAAGATACACCCTTTGCCAAAGAAAAACAAGCCATCGCTAATTTTAAAAAATGTATTTTGATGGTAGCAGGTGCAGCAGTTCAAAAATTAATGATGACCTTGAATAAGGAGCAAGAAATATTAATGAACATCGCAGATATGTCCATCATTACTTATCATGCAGAATCTGCTTTGTTAAGATTAGAAAAATTAACCACCATGAAAGGTGAAGCAGCAGTGGCAGTGCAGGCTGATATTGTGCGTACTTATATTTATGATGCAGCTGATGCGATTAACAAAGCCGGCAAGGATGCCATCAATAGTTTTGCTGAAGGGGATGAGCTACGTATGATGAATATTGGCTTAAAGCGTTTCACCAAGGTAGATGCCTTTAACAGCAAAGAAGCGCGTAGAAGAATTTGCGCACAGTTGGTGGCAGATGATGGATATAAATTATAGGAAAATAAAGCATTGAAATAATAACTAGTAAGCTATTCTAAAAAAAGTCCCACCGAATGCTCGGTGGGACTTTTTTATACTAAGTATCAATCATTTTTACAAAGGCCCTACTATGCCTTTGTTTTTTTAAAGCCTAACTTATCTGGAGTAATAGGCAAATCGCGAACTCTTTTACCAGTAGCATTGTACACTGCATTCGCAATAGCTGCCGCAAAACCAATCAGTGCAATCTCACCAATACCTTTAGATCCAATATCATTGACATTTGGGTCGGGTTTATTGACAAAGTACACATCCGTGTTTGGAATTTGAGCATGTGTAGGCACATGGTAGCCACCAAAACTTGCGTTCATGATTTGACCAGTGCTATGATCCATCTCCACTTTTTCAGTCAAGGCCATTCCAATCCCTCCAACTACACCACCCAACATTTGACTTCTGGCAGTTTTAGGACTTACAATTTTACCAGCGTCTCCTGTAGTAACTACATTCAAAACTTTAATGGTTCCGTCTTTAGGATTCACTGCCAGTTTTACAAAATGCGCTGAAAAAGAATTGCTAGTAAATTTAAGTTGCGCTGCAGTTTTACCCGATGAATTAATAATTAAATCAATTTTATCCTGATTGGCCAATTTGAATAAAGCTGGAATCGCAATGATAACAGTTGCATTGGTTTTTGAAATTACTGATTCATTTTTTACTTCTAATGTATCCGTCGCTGTCGCTGCAAAGGCAGGCGCATACTGAATGGCCATTTCTTTTAATTTTTGTTGCACTGTTTTGCAAGCCAAATCCACAGCAGAACCCACAGTGGAAGTGGTACCCGAGCCGCCTTGTGATGGACCCGGAGGCAAATCAGAATCGCCCAACTTAAATTTAATTTTTTGAATGGGCATCTGCATGGCTTCTGAAGCAAGCTTGGTCATCGAAGTAGTTGTACCAGGACCCATATCACTCACTGCACACTCTAATAATAATTTTCCATCATTACTTAAAACAATTCTTACCGAAGCCGAACCTTTACCTGCACCAAATACACCCACCGACATACCATAGCCAATCAGCATACCATTTTCTTTTAAACTTCCTGGTACCATCGGACGATTTTTCCAGCCAATCTTTTCCATCCCATAGGTATAACAATCTTTAATATTGATATCAGAGAAGGGTAATTTATTTTCAGGATTAACTGTGGTATAGTTTTTAATTCTAAGTTGAATCGGATCCATTTTTAATTGATAAGAAAGCTCATCAATGGCAGATTCCAAGGCAAAACATCCACTGGCTTCCCCAGGACCACGCATCCAAATAGGTGTACTCATATCTAAGGGCAGCAAGCTGTATTTGGTATCTACATTTTCACAGGCATATAAAAATTTAGAAACATCTACGATGCCTTCTCTAAAATCTTCATAACGAGAACTATTACTAATGGCTTCATGTGATAGGCCAATAAAATTTCCTGCCGCATCTGCACCAATACCAATTTTTTGCCAGGATTGTGGACGATAGCCCACTAGTGTAAACATTTGCGGGCGTGTCAACACCAATTTTACTGGGCGATTTAATTTTTTAGCAGCAATACAAGCTGCGGCAACATTGGCCCAAGATCTTAAACCAGAACCAAAAGCACCACCCACATTTTCGGTAATCACTCTTACATTTTTATCGGGAATACCAAATGTTCTTGCCACCGTAGACTGTGTACTTTTAGGTCCCTGTGTTTTGTCATACAAAAGCACCTTATCGTCGCCCTCCCAAATGGCAATGGTAGCAAAAAGCTCCATAGCATTGTGCACTTCAATAGGAATATTGTATTCGGCCTCTATAAACTTGGTGGCTTCTTTATACTTTTTTTCTGTGCCTCTTTTGTAGGAGATAGGTCCTTTCAAAAGCGTTGCATCTAAACGTGCTTTATCAAAATTGGTTTCAAATTTTTCAATTTCATAGTCTGCTTTTACAAAACGAATGGCTGCATTGGCATTCTCAAAACTATCCGCAACCACTAAAGCAATGGGCTGCCCAAAAAAGCGTACTTTATTATCATACAAAACTTTATAGCCTCTCCATTCTGTTACATTTTTTGGTCTTTCTGCTGCATTTGTTAAATAACCAGGCACGGTAGGGCAATTGCCATAATAAATAATATCCAATATACCCGGCATGGCCAAGGCCTTAGTTAAGTCTAAATTTTTAATGTTCCCCTTAGCAATGGTACTGGTCACAAATACGGCATAGGCCATATTGGGCAAACTATGTTCAGCTGCATATTTGGCTTTACCAGTTACTTTATCCGCCCCATCTACTCTTTCATCTTCCAAAAAAATTGAATTCGTATTTGATTTCATAATGTTCAATTAATAAGATTAAATTTTAACGCCTGATTTAGCTACTTCTTCAATCGCATCTACAATATTTTGATACGCACCGCATCTGCAAATATTGGTATCCATATAAGCTTGGATACTTTTTCTTGTTTTGGCATTACCTTCACGCACACAGGCTACTGCCGACATAATTTGTCCGCTCGTGCAATACCCACACTGAAAAGCATCATTCTTTAAGAAGGCTGCCTGCATTGGATGCAAAGTTGGTCCATCACTTAAGCCTTCGATGGTGGTAATTTTATTGTTTTGATTGCTCAAGGCCAATTGAATACAAGATTTGGTTCTTTTCCCATTGATGTGAATGGTACATGCCCCACATTGTCCCATCTCGCAACCTTTTTTCGTACCCGTATAGGCTAAATCTTCTCTTAATAAATTTAGTAAGGTAGTTCTTGCATCAATTTCAAGATTCATTAATTTTCCATTGATGGTAATGGTTAATTTTTCTTTAGCGATAGGCAAAGGCACTACTTGGTCGATAGCAAAAGTTTTAACTAAAGTAGTGGGTGCCAAATACAAAGCTGCAATGGAGGCAGATTTTTTTAAAAAGCCCCTTCTGCTATTGTAAGAATCACAGGGTTTCATAAGCGTAGGTTTGATGTAATTTACAAACGAAATTTTAAACAATCTTCACATTGCGAGAGAAACTTTCTTCCAAAGAAATTAAGGTTTCGGTACGTTCAATGCCTTTGATTTTTTGAAGCTCATCATGTAAGACAAAACGAAGTTGTTGAATATCTTTGCAAACAATTTCCATAAACATGCTGTAATTACCCGTGGTATAATTGACACGTACTACTTGAGGGATATTTTTTAATGCCAAGAGTACTGTATCATACATCGAGCTTTTTTCCAAGTAAATGCCAATAAAGGCAATGATGTCATAGCCCAACAATTTTAAGTCCACCGCCAACCTTTTGCCTTGCACAATGCCTAATTCTTCTAGCTTCTTAATACGCACATGTATGGTACCGCCTGAAACAAAAAACTGCTTGCCTAAATCGGCATAAGAGATTTCTGCATCCTGCATCATAGCTTGAATAATTTGTAAATCCAGCTTGTCGAGGCTTTTGTCTGTGTTTAATTTGGGGTTAATTTTAGGCTCCATATTTGTATATTATTAAATAATAAGGCAATTTATTAATAATTTTCTATATTTTAAAGATTTTACTTAAAATATTTGCAACGTATTGGTACATACCTTAGTTTTGATTTATCAAATGAAAGGATAACCGCTCAAATGATGAGTTCTTAAATACTGTGGGGTGACGAAATATAGGCATACGTACCTTCTTGTCTCGAAGGCGGGGATCACGGGATAAACGTAACATAGAGCCGCTTAGCAATAGGCGACCAGGGTCGACCACTGAAACTTTGTGTTATAGCTAACTGCCCCTTGGAGGTTCGAGCCCTCCCCCTACAGCACTAAAAAGCCTTCTCGAAATTTCGGGAAGGCTTTTTTATTTAGTTCAAGTGACACTATGGGTGACACTAAAAAATCAATGCTTATTTTTTTCCAGTAGCGGCCCAAATAATGCCTGCACTAATATGACTTAAATAAGTAGGATCTGTAAAGTCGGTAGGTACATGTCCAAGATTGGTATAGAAGGCGCGGCCTCCATCAAAATTATGGTACCATGCAATGGGATGAAAAGCCCCCATGCCCTTTCCTGAAACTGCTGCTCTTTGCGGATTCGCTGCCCAATCTGCTTTAGGATTATACGAATTTTCATCTACCGCTAAAATAGTTTTTAAATCCTTGGATTGATCAGGACCAAATTCATACCATTCGTCTGTCCATTGTTTGTTGTTGGCAAATCCTTCCAAACCTGGGAAAGAAGCATCTAAAACATTTAAACGAGCCGACTGAATGGCTGGATGTATATGAAACATTCTTCCAACGAGTTGTGTATACCATGCCCAATCATATTCTGTATCCGATGCGCTATGTATGCCCATAAAACCTTTACCCGATTGTATAAAACGTTCCATTACTTTTTGTTCCTCATTGTTCAATATGTCACCAGTAGTATTTAAAAATATCACAACTTGATAATTGGCTAAAGTTTTGTCTGTAAAGCCATAGTTGTCTTCTAATAAGTCTACTCTAAAATTATGCTTGACCCCTAATTGTTGAATAGCGAGTACACCGGAGTGTATGGATTCATGGTGCCATCCTCTAGTAGTGGTAACAAGTAAAGCATTGAACTGCTTTTGTGCTGATAGAAAATAAGAAGATCCGAATAAGAATAAACTTAATAGGATTCCTTTTTTAATTGATTTCATAATAACTGGTTTTTATTGATGTTGAAGCCTACTCAAAATAATCATTTTACGCTGTTTAATAAAAATAATATGATGAACGATACTATTTTAGTTGATAGCAAGTAATTCATGATATTGATCATTTCTTCTTCAGCGTTTGCAAATAAGCAAGTAAATCGGCCATGCCTTGAGTACTCATGGTTTTATACAAGCCTTCGGGCATCATGGATTCTTTAAGTTGTGTGGAGGAAAGCACTTGACTTGTTTTTATTGGTTGGCTACTGCCACCAGGTAATTTTAATTCAATGTCTGTTTCTGTCTTACTTGATATAATGCCTGTTAAAGTAGAGCCATCTTTTAATTTTATAGTGTACCCTTCAAATCCAAAACTAATACCTTCTGATGGATGTAAAATAGTATTAAGCAAGCCTTCTTTTGGATACTTAGATCCAATTTCAGAAAGCTTAGGTCCAAAATCATTGCCTTCTGCATTTACTTTATGACATACTGCACAAGTATTGGTATAAACGATTTTTCCTTTCACCGCATCGCCTTTAAGTGCATTGATACTTGCTAAAGTAGGCATGGCTGTAGCATTCGCAGTTGCATGCGCTGGTAGATAAGTTTCCGCTTCGGTGATGATGGCCGTGCGCCAAGTGCCTCTCACGCTGTTCACTACATCGGGAATTAAATCTTGAGGGATTTTTTTATTTTTTAAAATAGCAAGCGCTCTGTCTTCTCCGTCCGAACTTTTTCCAATTTTACTTGCCGCCTCTTTACGAATATTTTTTTCATATTGATTTGACATAGCAATCGTTTCTAGCATGTCAATAGATGCCTTACTGCCCACCCTACCAATACTATTTAATAAAGATTTTATCTTAGTAGTATCTTTTCCTGCTACCGTGGACCATAATAATTTAGTTTCACCAAAAGAAAATAATAAGCCCGCAGCTTGTTTCCCTATATTTTCATCCTTATTGCTCATCGCAAGTTCAAGCAAATGATTGCGCTGTGCTTTTAGTTCATATCTTTTAACTAAATCAATATACTCCTGTGTTCCATCTACGGATTGAATTACTGCTTGCAATGCTTTTTGTGCAATGGAAGATTTAGCCACCGACTTATTGTCTAAGGCAAACAAGACTAATTTATTCAATGCGATATCATTGCTTTTATTGTCTTCGATCATCTTTAATAAGAAGCCTGATTTTTTGGGGCCTGAATTAAAATCAAAGGCACGGAAATAACGAAGCCTATCTTTTAAAATAATTTTTTCATCCGCTGCCAACGAAGCTAAATAAGGTACCGCTTCATCTGTCCTTGCACGCCAAACAATATCTTTACTAGCCGCATCTTTCAATGGATCTTTTACCAAGCTTAGATAGGCTTTAAAAAAACGATCCCATTGTCTATCAGCACCAATACCTAGGGCCTCAAGGTACCAGCGGTCTTTGCCATCATGCTTGCTTGCTAATATTGCCCATATAGCAGGCGCTTCATTGGAACTATTGTGATGAAGTGCAATTGCCACTTCTCTTCTTACTTGCGCATCTCCATCATTCACTAAAATATTTAAAACCGAAATTAAATTTTGTTTTAATTCAGCAGCAGCCCTAATGGCCACGATGCGCAAATTAGGGTTAGGATCTTTTACCGCTTGATTGATGTATTTTATTGCATCGGCCTTAGGTAATTTAACCAAGGCCCATAAAGCTCTTGCACGCATTTTAGGATTCGCAGCACTATTCCATAATTTTTCCAATGCGGGGATAGATTTTTCTCCAAAAGATTGTAATTGCCTAAAGGCATGGTAACGCACCGAAAGGTTTGGACTTTGTAAGGCCATCACCGCACCCGCAGCTGTGGTATAATCTTGAGGAGCTATAATATAAGTAGAGGAACTTGATGGTGCCACACGATAAATACGACCGCGTGTTTGATCTCCGGCCTGATGACCTCCTACGCCTGGATCATACCAATCTGCAACAATCAAAGATCCATCGGGTGCAATACAAACATCTGCAGGACGGAACCATTGGTCTTTGTCACCTTTTAAAATATTGTTGATGGTGGCAGTATAACCCGCACCACTATTTTGAATGGAATAAGAACGAACTACATTGGGTCCGGCATCTGCATGAATTAATTGATCTTGAAAAACTTTAGGTAATAATGTTCCTTCATACACCAATATCCCTGTTGGAGAGCCTGCCCCTGTTTGTAATAAATTAGGTACTTCTCCTGGATCATTTAAATGCCAATGACGAAATGGAATGGAATCTTCCATATTGGTTCGATTACTACTCCAACCTGCCCCAGTTAATTCATCTGTATAACCATAGTTGCCATAGGGCAATAAATAATTAATGCGCGTTCCTTTGTTGCCATCATCATCATTGTCACTTTGCCATAAACTTCCATAACTGTCTACGGCCACTTCATAAGGGTTACGAAAATTATTCCCTAAACATTCAACATGAGATCCATCTAGATCGCTGCGAAAAACCATGCCTTGCTTGTATTTTTTTGGACTAATTTCTTCACCATCTTGATCCAACACTGTTTTGCCATTTTTATCTTTTAATGTTTTGCCTTCGTTGCCAAAATTAAAATACAATTTACCATCTGGGCCAAAAGTGAAAGCATGTGCGCCATGATCGTGTTGATCACCGCCAATACCTTGAAATAAAATTTCTTTTCTATCGGCTACATCATCTCCATTGTCATCATAGAAGTTCCATATATAGGGGCTTTGAGCAACAATAACTCTATTGCCCAATACACCAATGCCCAAGGGGGAATTAATTTCAGGCCCTTGATAAAACACCTTGGCTGTATCGGCAATGCCATCTCCATTCTTATCTTCTAATATGATGATACGATCGCCTTTTGGATTGGTAGGATTACCATTGATGGCTGGTCGGTAATTGTAGGCTTCTGTTACCCAAATTCTACCTTTTTCATCTACGTCAATATTAGTTGGGTTCTTAAGCATAGGTTCTGTAGCAATGGTATGTATTGCTAAGCCTTCTGCAATAGTCAATCCTTTCATTGCATTTTCGGAAAGATGCATTTGAACTTCTGCTAAACTATCTGTTGGATTATTTTTAGTATTGTCTTGAGGTTTACAAGATAAATTCAGTACAAATAATAAGCCTATTGCAGCTGATACAGTAAGCACAGTATTCACTTTCATTGGGATAATTTTAAGCATAGAGAAAATATTGGTAGGGTAATATAAAGAAAGATAGAGGGTTAGCAAAAATTTAAGCTGCCCTTTTTAAAATTAAATAAAAAAGCTTATCTTTTAGATCTCATTTATAAATAATATTTTTATGAACAGAAGAAAATTTATTGAAAATAGCGCAGCTAGCTTAGCTGCAGTAGGCATCCTCTCTCATTTACCTAGCTCTTTATTTGGAATGGAATATGCAAAGGCGGTGAAATTACCTATTGGCTTTCAATCCTTTGTACTGCGCAATGAAATAAACAAAGATGTTATAGGTACACTAAAAAGTATGTATGAAATAGGTTATAAGCATGTTGAAATCTGTTCCCCTTTTGGCTATGCTCCTGGGTTTTTCAGTGCCCTTACTAAATATACAGGTAAGGAGTTGAAATCTATTGTAAACGATTCTGGATTAGACTGTTATAGCACCCATTTTACTTGGAAAGAATTAGTAAATAATTTAGAAGATCGTATCCAATTTGCACATCAAATGGGCTTAAAACATATGGTATGTTCAGGAGGATTGTATGGAAAAACAATGGATGATTTAAAAAAACAGTGCGCTACCTTAAATAAAATTGGAGAAAAAATTACTAGCGCTGGTTTAGTTGCTGGCTATCATAATCACAACGGAGAATTTATGTCAAAAAAAGAAGGCAGGCCAGATTATGATATTATATTAGAAGAACTTGACCCCACCTATGTTAAGATGCAATTCCAAGTGGCAGCAATTCAAGTGGGGTATAAGGCAGCCGATTATTTCCGTAAATTTCCTGGTCGTTTTATATCTGCACATTTACAAGACTATTCAACAAGTAATCACAATAAACAAATTGTTTTGGGTGATAATGGCATGGTAGATTGGAAAGAATTTTTTGAAGCAGCTAAAGAAGGTGGATTAAAATGGGTTTTTGTTGAATTGGAATCAGATCCAACTACTTTAGAAGGAAGCCTGAAATTTTTGAAGGCGCTTTAAAACTAGTGATGAGGTTTTCTGAAATCTATATTATTAAATATAGAAAGCCTTACTACGTCTAAATTATTAAATTTATTTTTTTGATTCAGTATTTGATAGACATTGGTATAGCCAAACTGAAAAATATTTTCTTTATTTATATAATAATAAAAGCCTGCAGAGAATCTGTTTTGATCAAAAGTATTGTAAACAATATTTTTACCAAAATTTAGATAAACTTCTTCAGCAACCACAAAAGAAAGACTCCCCTTTTGATAATGATGTTTAGTTAAAGGTATATTGGATAAAAATTGATACCTCAATCGATAGTTAAAATCAAAATGATTACTAGGATGATTGTCAATAGCAGTTTCTTTAAACCTTTCTTCTAATCTTAACCACTGTAGTGTTTTTAAATGGGTTAAGTCTGTATTTAATTGCACCATCTGCCAAGGGCGGTATTCAGTAAGATGATAACTACTAGGGCCTGCTTGCACTTGATCCACATAGGTTATGGCCCCTACTAATTTTAAATTATTCTTGGTATAATAAGTGGCACCTATAGCCGTTTCTGTGGCTAATTCTGATTTGTAATAGTTGTCCGTTAATTTAAGTTGCAAATCTATCCAAGAGCCCCATTGTTTGGAGTATCTATTTTGATTTAAATAGTCCAACCAAGATTGTTGGCCATATTGTACTTGCCTAGTTTGGGCATTTAAAAAAACCGAACACAGTAAGAAGAAACTAAGAATATAAAATTTAATGTTCATCTATGATTTTAAAAGCGAGTAATTGCATGCAATATTAGTGAAGTTTACTCAGTTCTTATATTTCTCCTTTTTTTAATTGTTCTACTGCATAATTGACTGCTCTTGCCGTTAAAGCCATATAGGTAAGTGAAGGATTTTGTGTTGAAGTAGATGTCATCGAAGACCCATCTGTAACAAAAACATTCTTACAAGTATGTAATTGATTCCATTTGTTCAACATCGAAGTTTTAGGATCATGACCCATACGACAGCCCCCCATTTCATGAATGTCCAGGCCTGGTGCTTGTTTAGAATCAGAAGTTTTAATATTGGTATAGCCTGCCTTGGTAAACATCTCTGTAATTTGTTCGGTAAAATCTTTCACCATTTTATCATCATTGTCATCATAGTCAATATGGATAGAGAGTAATGGCATACCCCACTCATCTTTTTGATTTGGATCTAATTTTACATAATTGGTTTCTTTAGGAATAGTCTCCCCCATCATTTGTGCACCAACATACCATGGACCTAATTCTTTATTGGCCAATTGTTCTTTCAATTCAGTACCAAAACCATCTGTATTGGTTATATTGCCACGACCTCCACCAAAAGTTAATGCATAACCACGTAAAAAATCGGTTTCTTGTTTGTGTAAATTTCTAAAACGAGGCAGGTAGGCACTGGTCATAGAACGCCCGTCGGTAGTAGATTCCAACAGGCCATCAAAAGTTGCAGAAGCGCGTGCTCGGTAATTATGAAAGGCCACATATTTCCCCAATACGCCATGGTCATTGCCTAGTCCATTGGGGAAACGACTAGAGGTAGAGTTCAATAAAATTAAATTACTATTCAAAGCTGCTGCATTTAGAAAAACAACTTTAGCAAAATAGTCATAGGTTTTTTTAGTGATGGCATCAATTACCCTTACACCAGTTACTTTTTCTTTTTTATCATCATAAATAATTGAATGCACCACCGAATGAGGACGCAGGGTTAAATTATTTGTTTTTTGCGCCCAAGGAAGCGTGGATGAATTGCTACAAAAATAACCGCCAAAAGGACAACCTCTTTGACATAAATTTCTATTCTGACATTGGCCTCTGCCCTGATCCAAATGTATTTGATTGGGCTTGGTCAAATGCGCACAACGTGCATAAATCACATTTCTATCTTTGTAATTTTTTTCAATCACCCCTTTAAAATGATTTTCAATACAACTCATATCCAGTGCTGGTAAAAATTCACCATCAGGTAAATTGGCTAAGCCATCTTTATTCCCGGAAATACCCACAAATTTTTCTACATGACTGTACCAAGGAGCAAGATCGGCATAACGAATGGGCCAATCCACAGCAAAGCCATCTCTTTTGGGTCCTTCAAAGTCAAACTCGCTCCAGCGTTGCGTTTGCCTAGCCCATAATAAAGATTTACCACCCACTTGATAGCCTCTGATCCAATCAAAGGGTTTTTCTTGTACATAAGGATGTTCATTGTCCTTCACTACAAAATGTGCTGCGTCTTCTCTAAAAACATAGGTCTTACTGGCAATGGGATTGGCTTCTTTGATTTTATTTGGTATTTCCCCTCTATGTTCAAATTCCCAAGGTTGCATATTGGTGGTAGGATAATCTTTTAAGTGCTCCACATTGCGGCCTCTTTCGAGGACCAAGGTTTTAAAACCTTTTTCAGTAAATTCTTTCGCAGCCCAACCACCAGTCATGCCCGAACCTATTACTATTACATCAAATTGATTCTTATTATCGCTCATAAAATTAAATTAGTTAGTAAAAATTAATTGAGATTTTGTTTCACTGGAACGCAGCCATGGAAGCGGCCTGGTACCATTTCATACACATTCACTTTGGTTAAATAAAATTCGGAACTGGTATACGCTTGTATGGTTAATCTTTTCAAATTGGAATAAAAGAAATCTACCTCGGTTGGATTTTCTTTGCTTTGATTCAAAGATTTAATAAATGTTGACTTTTGTTCTTTGCTTGCTTCTGCAAAAGAATGACCTACTAATTTGGTACAGGCGGCGTCAAATTGATTGAGTCCAGTCACAAATTTATCTTGATCTTCTTTTTTGTAACAATCGTCAATCATGGTCAATGCAAATAAATGTGCTTCCATTTCTTTGGCGCCCGGTGTACTATTGGCCGGAATTAAAAAATCCACAATCTGCTCCAACAAAAGTTCTTGATCATCGGCAATGTGTAAATCTTTTAGAAAACGGGCTGCTTTTCCTTTAGGTCCTTGAATGCAAGCAGGCACCAAGGCAAAGCCTGCAGAGACATATAAAAATTGCTTGATTAATTTTCTTCTGGTCGTTAACATGGAATAGGCATTTAGGTCTATAAATTAATGTTTTGAAGTTACGTGAATTAGGCTTTCAATGTACTTCTAGCTAAAAAAAATACAGCAGTGGTATTTTTGTGTTTTATTTTAATTAACCATTTAATTAATTGATTTATATGGAATTGTATATGCCATAAATTAAAATGTTTGAACCTAGCTAGTGGATCAATTGCCCATAGAATTTTCAAATTAAAGCCTGCGTATGCGCTAGAATACATAATTTTAAAGGACCTAAAACTAGGGGATTCAAAAGTTAAAATCATCAATGATGCGCCCATTAAAATTTACTATTCAATATTCTATTGCTTTGCTACTGACTTTGTTTTTTTGCAGCACTAGCTTGAACGCTCAAACAAAAAAAGATGTAGGTGTTTGGAAACAACTTTTTAATGGTAAAGATTTAACAGGATGGAAGCATGCAGGTGGCGGATCAAGATTTGTGGAAGATGGTTTGTTAGCCAGTAAAGGAGGCATGGGTATCTTGTATTGGACTGGAGGAAAACTAGGCAATTGTGTTATAAAAGTGGTTTATAAAATGCAAAAGTTTAATAGCAATGCAGGTGTATTTATAAGAGTGCCTATTGAACCTAAGGAAGAATGGATGCCAGTTTATTATGGTTATGAAGTGCAAATAGACAATCATCCCGAAACTTCCAATGAAGATGAATACCATATTTCTGGAACTTTATATTCTTTCACCAAGCCTTTGGCAAAGCCCGGAAAACCAGGACCAGACTGGAATACACTAGAAATAACTTTAGATGGCCCACGTACCATTGTATTTTTAAATGGAGAAAAAGTAACCGATTATACCGAGGGAGATCCAACGCCAAAAAGACAATTTGATTTTGAACCTTATCCTGGTATTCGTCCCAATGAGGGTTATCTAGGTTTGCAAAATCATGGAGACGAAGATGTAGTGTATTTTAAAGAAGTAGCCGTAAAGCCCCTTTTAAAAAAAGCAAGTAAATAAACTATTTATAATTTATACGATCATGAAAAAAAATAAATTAGGGCGCGCCGATTTCATTAAAAAAGCCGCCATGGCCACTGCAGGTTTTTACATTGTACCCAGAAATGTATTAGGCGGTATAGGTTATGTGGCTCCTAGCGATAAATTAAATATTGCTGCCATAGGTTGTGGTGGCGAAGGTGACAATGATATTCAACATTTAGCCAATACCCCCAATAAAAATACCAATATTGCTTTTTTATGTGATGTAGATGAAAGGCCAGCTGCATCTAAAAGAAAACAATTTCCGAAAGCAAAGTTTTACCACGACTGGAGAGAAATGTTTGATAAAGAAAGTAAAAACTTTGATGCAGTTACCGTAGCCATCCCCGATCACAATCACGCAATGGTGGGTTTAAGTGCAATGCAGTTAAAAAAACATTTGTATTTGCAGAAGCCTTTAACACATGATATTTATGAAGCAAGAATATTAACGCAAGCTGCAGAAAAATACAAGGTAGTCACTCAAATGGGCGACCAGGGCGCTTCTTGCGATGGTATGCGTACCATGCGCGAATGGTTTGAGGCAGGATTGATTGGTGATATTGAAAAAGTATATTGCTGGACCGACCGACCTGTTTGGCCTCAAGGAATCTCTTGGCCAAAAACAACACCTCCCATTCCTAAAGAATTAAACTGGGACCTATGGTTGGGCACGGCGCAAAAAACAAATTACATTGATAACTTGGTTCCATTCAATTGGAGAGGTTGGTGGGAATTCGGTACAGGTGCTTTAGGCGATATGGGTTGTCATATTATTGGACCACCCTTTAAATTATTGGAATTGGGTTATCCAACAGAAATTTCTGGAAGTGCGAGTACCGTGTATAGTGGAATTTTTAAAGAAGGCGTGTATCCTGAAAGTGGACCAGTATCCAGTTCTTTAAAATTTAAGTTCAAGCAAAAAAATGGCAAGGACTTAGATTTATTTTGGATGGATGGTGGCATTACACCAGAGCGTGTGAACGAATTAGATCCCGATTTAAATTTCAATGATGCCTTAGGTGATTGGCCTGGTGAAAATGATTTTGAAGGTGCTACTTTATTTATAGGTACTAAAGGAAAGGTAGCCTGTGGTTGGGGCGGTAGTCATCCAAGATTACTTCCACTTAGTTTAAATAAGGATATTAATATTCCTAAAAAATACGCAAGAGTCAAGGGCGATATGGATGGGCATTGGTGGCAGTGGGTAGATGCAAGTATAGCAGGCTATGGCAATATGGAAGTAGATTCTCCCTTTGTGGGTTATGCAGGACCCTTAACAGAAACTGTTTTACTAGGTAATTTATTATTGCGCAGTTTTAATCTTCGTGAAAAAATTAAAAAAGTAGATCCTGTGTATGGCAATATGGAAGGCTATAAATTTAGCGGAAGATACAAGGCCTTGAAATGGGATGGCGCCAATATGCGGGTGACTAATTTTGAGCCGGCCAATCAATTTATTAAAAGAGAATACCGCAAAGGTTGGGGCGAATTAAAATTATAATTGATCGTAGTATAAACCAGCAGCACCCAAGATGCCCGCATTGTCTAAATCAGACAATTCAATTTTTAAATTGGTAATGGAATGTCCATAGGCAAAGGTTTGAATACGTGCCCACATATTTTTTTCAAAATAAGGATAAGCATGGCGCACCGATCCACCTAAGACAATATAGGAAGCATCAAAAGTATACATGATTAGTTTAATGGCATTGCCCAAATGCGTGCCTAGTTCGCTATAGTATTGTTGGGCTAAGGCATCCCCTGCCTTGGCGCGTTCAAAAACTTCTTCTCCATTTAAATTGTACAAATGAGAAAAATATTGACCACTGGCATAATATTCATAGTTGTGGTCTAAGTAATCTACCATCCCAAATTCACCTACTCCACAATTAGGCCCTGCAAATAAATGTTTATTGACAATGGCGCCAGCGCCCAATCCTGTGCCAATGGTGAGTCCTATCATTTCTGTTTTATCCTTGCCTTTGCCAAAATGAAATTCACCCAAGGCAAAACAATTGGCATCGTTGTTGACAAAAACTGGAATTTTATATTTGGCTTCTAAGATGGCTTTCAAGGGCACTTCTTTCCAAGAAGGAATATGTTGCACATCATACACAATACCCTTGGCTAAATCCACAACACTTGGCACACCTACACCAATGGCCACCACATCCTTATCTAGGAGTGCATCAATCAATAAATAAAAATCTGCCAATACATCTTCGACGGTACCCGCACTTTTTATCTTTTTTGTTTCTATTTTTTTTATCGTACCCCCATACACTACTCCAGCGCGAATATTGGTTGCCCCTAAATCAATGCCGATAATTTTAGATTCGTTCATCTTATTCAATTAAGCAGGATCAGTTGCTTTGTTTTTAAATAGATTGATGGTTTTATTGTTAATGATGGGTTTGGCCCAAAATCCAATGGTCAAAATAAAACCAAGGGTTAAGAATAAAAAGCACATGGCGCCTTTTAATCCAACTTGATCGCCCAGCCATCCAATAATCAATGGCACAATGGCACCTCCAATAATGCCTGTCACTAAAATGCCCGAAAAAGATCCATGGTGTTCAGTCACAGAATTTAATGCTAAAGAAAAAATAATGGGGTACAATAAGGAGATGAAAAATCCCACCAGTGGAAAAGCAATAAAAGCAATGCTTGTAGAACCCAATAAAGCGGCGGCCAAGGCCAACATGGTTAAACCTGTGAATGCAATCAGCAGATGGCGGCTATCAAATATTTTAAGTAAAAGCAAGCCTAGCACTCCACCTGCAGTCATTAATCCCCAAAAATAGGCAATGGTTTCTGCCCCTGCCTTTTGAGGATCTACCCCATGGTAGGTGGCTAAAAATTGAGAGATCCAATTGGCTACCCCTTGTTCAGAACCGATATAGCAAATGACTGCAATAAAATACAAAACCACTTGCTTGTTTTTAAATAAATTAAGATGTGTTTGTAGAGCACCCACTTTCTCGGATTGGTTTAATTCTACGGTAGGAAATTTTGAAAAAATAATCACTAGAATCATTAAAAGACAAATGATCACAAAGAAAAAGTAAAGGGAAATCCAAGGCAATTGGGGTGGTACTAATTTATACAAATAAGTAAGCATACCATTGGATTGATTGTCATGCCCCATGGCAAAAATCAATTTCGAATACACCAATGGACTCACAAAAGAAGCAAAGCCAAAAATTAATTGGGCAAATACGGAATAAAATGCAAAATTTTCTTCTCCTCCCGCAGTGCGTAACAAGGGATTAATCACTACTTGCAACATAGCCATACCGCATCCAATTAAAAACAAAGAACCAACAGCAGATAAATAATTAGGAAATAGGGCTAATATAAGAGAACCAACAAAAGCAACAATAAAGGCTGCAATCATTACTTTTTTTTCTTTGTACTTTTCGATCAACATCCCAGAGGGAATGGACATCACCCCATAAGCGATAAAAAATGCAAAGGGCAATAAAGCCACTAAGGTTAGGGTAAGGCTAAAATCTTTGATTAAATCTGGAATCAAAGGCCCCATCACATTGGTCAAAAATGAAATCACAAAAAAGGTCAACATAATGAGAAAAACGATGTAGGGACTTCTTTTCATTAGATAGAATTTTTAAAAAATTGTTGATTATATACGCAAGCGTCTGTCTGCTATAAATTTAGGATATATTTTTCATATATGGCAGCTAATAATCACCATGCAAGCCAATTTTTAGACCACCAATTTTAACTGATTTAAGTAAATCTTAAGCAAAAAATTTGATCTATTTTTGTTCCTAGAATACTTGTCTATGATAGCTACCTACCGAGAAAGAACCCTACCTGAAAATGCAAAATTTTCCATCTTAATCCCCAGTTGGAATAATTTGGACTATTTAAAATTATGTGTCCATAGCATCAGAAAAAATTCTGCCTATACCCACCAAATTATTGTACATGTGAATGAAGGCAAGGATGGTACCCTAGCTTGGATAGAAAACGAAGCAGACATAAATTACTCCTATAGCACAGAAAATATAGGGGTTTGCTATGCGCTAAATTGTGCAAGAACCATTGTTAAAACAGATTATATCGTTTATGTCAATGATGATATGTATTTATGTCCAGATTGGGATAAATATTTATTAGAGGAGATAAAAAGTATTGGACATAATAAATTTTTCTTGTCTTCTACCGTGATTGAACCGGTTGCTTCAAGCAATTGTGTGATCGTAAAAAATTATGGAACCAATTTTTCTAATTTCCAAGAAGCCGAATTATTAAACCAATTCAAGCAATTGGAATTTAAAGATTGGACCGGTGCCACTTGGCCGCCCAATATCCTACCCACCAAATTATGGGATGCAGTGGGCGGCTACAGTATTGAATTTTCACCAGGCATGTATTCCGATCCTGATTTTTCCAATAAATTATGGAGGGCTGGGGTTAGGTATTTTAAAGGCATCAGTGCAAGCAGAGCCTACCATTTTGGATCTAAATCGGTGAAAAGAGCAAAATTGAATAAAGGTTATTATCAGTTCATCAATAAATGGGGATACACTTCTAGCTTTTTAACCAAGCAAATTCTACATCGAGGAGAAAGCTTTAATGGCCCAATGAGTGAATTCATTATGTCTCCCTTAACAAGAATCAAACAATTGTTTAAACGTATGGGTTCCGCTTTGAAAAGATTAGAATTTTAATTCATCTACCATCGCTTTTTCAACCCCTAATTATAACGCAAAGCAGTTTATATTTGCAGTATGGGCCAAAAAAAACTCATCAAATTTGCAGCAATTAAGCAGTACGAGAATGTGCTGGAATACCCACAGGGCATGCCTGGGAAATGGAATGCTTTTTTTGAAAAATTAAGCTTGGGCGACTACCCCATTTCATTGGACAGCCTTGAAATTAGCACTAGTACAAGTCCGAAAAACAATACCCCTATTAAGCCCCTAATATTGGAACTTGCTTGTGGGCGTGGAGAGTATGCGGTGGGTTTGGCACGAATGTTCCCAGCACAAAATTTTTTAGGCCTTGATATAAAAGGTAATAGAATTTGGAAAGGTGCTAGTATCGCCAACAAAGAGGCCATTAAAAATGTAGCCTTTGTAAGAACGAAGATAGAGCAGAGCATTCAGTATTTTGCTAAAGATGAAGTAGCAGAAATATGGATTACTTTTCCCGATCCACAATTAAGATTATCTAAGGCCAAAAAAAGATTAACGCATCCGCAGTTTTTAAGATGTTACCAGCAATTTCTTCAACCCGGCGGTAGGGTACATTTAAAAACAGATAGCCCTAATTTATATTTGTTTACTAAAACAGTGATTGAACTTTACGGCCTTACACTTATCACTTCCACCGATGATGTATATGGAATTGAATTCATGCAATCGGCACAATGGGACGAAAGATGTGCTATTAAAACTTATTATGAGGGCTTGAACATTGCAAGTAGTAATCGCATTCATTATCTTCAATTTAAAATTGATCAAGACTTACCTCATGCAAAAGATGAATTACTTAAAGAAATGATTGCTGCCTTTGAAGTAACAGAAACCCATGATGCAAAAAGAGAAAGAGGCGTAAAAACAAACGAAGATTAAAGACATAAGAAAATTAAATGACTGAAGGCGTAGACTATTATATTGATGTCGATGGTAAATATGTATTTACAGAAGCCTACCATCAACAAAGGGGTTATTGTTGTGGCAATGCTTGCAGACACTGCCCTTATACCTACGACGCCGTACCTGAGCCCGTAAGAACTAGGTTATTACTTATAAAAGAATTGAGTAAAAATAAAATTCCTAATGCAATACACTCCAAAGACTAAAGATTTTTTTCAAAATGTATTTGATGTGGTGCGCCTTATTCCCAAAGGGCGGGTTACAAGCTATGGCGCTATTGCAAAATATTTAGGCACAGGTGGTAGCTCGCGCATGGTGGGCTGGGCCATGAATGCCTCCCATGGGGTGAAACCAAAAGTACCCGCACACAGAGTAGTGAATAGAAATGGAATGCTAAGTGGCAAGGCGCATTTTGCAACGCCTACCTTAATGCAAGAACTACTTGCGAAGGAAAAAATAATAGTCAAAAAGGAAACCATTGTAGATTTCGAAAAACATTTCTGGGACCCGATGATTGAGCTAGGACTTTAATAATTCAAGGTATTCTAATGCTTAGCTAAGACTAACTATAATAAGGAGATATCATTAAATACACCAAGGGACCTGTCACTGCTACATAAAACCAAATAGGCCACATTCTTTTCGCTTTTCTTTTATGGTCTTCATATTCTCCGGTTAAACCACGGTAGGCGGTAAATAAAATAAAAGGTAAACTAGTGGCTGCTAAAATAATATGTGTCGCTAATAAAATAAAATAGAAGCCTCTTGTATTACCCAGTAGCGCTTGTTCTGTAGCACTTACGATCCCATCATGATCGGTATCTCCAAACTTGGTTTCGCCTGCCAATAAATGATGGGCGATATAACTTACTAAAAACAAGACCGATAATAATAGCGCAGTAAGCATGATGTTCTTATGGGCATTGTATTTTTTTTGTTTCACTGCAATCAAGGCGACCACTAACAAAACCGCAACAGTGGCATTCAAAAGTGCATTCACTAAGGCAAAAATATGTTTGTCAAAAGGCAAATTTACTTTTAAGGTAAATTGGCTTAAAAAAGTAACGGCTACTAAAACCACCACAGAGAAAATACCAATCAACCACTTGGCTTGTTGGTCATTTTTTTTAATTACAGGCGCTAACATAAATTAATTATTTTTTTTATTGAATTTAGTATTAAAATAATAAACAAAGCCACTCACTAATACTACAATCACCAACCACAACCAACTTAAGTCTACTATGTCTTGAAATACTTTATTTTTTTTAGTCTTGTCTTTTTCTAGCATTAAATAGCCTACATCTTTCGCTAGCTTTAAAATGGAGGCGGAATCTAAGCCATTGTAAAAGCCACGGACTTGCATTTTTTTATCTATCAAAACAAAACGACTGGTATGCACAAAATCGGGACTAATGGGCTCTTCACTAAATTGGTCTACTTTCAATTCCTCAAAAGCAAATTTATAAATAGAATCGCGATTGCCGGTAAGCAACCACCAATTGTCAGAAGCTACATTCATCTTATTGGCATAGGCCCTTAAGACTGGAACACTATCCCTGGTTGGATCTACGCTGATAGACATAAACTGAACAATCGAAGTGTCAATTCTATTGCGGACATCGCCCCCTTTAGAAAAAGAAGCCTGCAACTTACTCATGTTATAAGTAAGCTTAGGGCAAATACTGCCACAGCTGGTAAAAAATAAATCTAAGATGATGATTTTTCCCTCTTGGTCATAAATAGAAACTGTATCTCCTAATTGATTCACCAATTGAATGTTCTTGGTCTTATGCCAAATAGTATCAGATTTTTGTTTGCCATCTATTACTTGCTCAATCACTGTATCAAGAAAATAATGTCTTGGCATCACCACGGCATTGGTACTTGCCGACTTTAGCCACAAATAGCAAGCCACGGGAATAAAAAGCGCAATGATTAAACCGTAGAGAGATTTTTTTGACATTTTATAAATTTAAAAAACCACCCCTGTTATCGGGGTGGTTTAGTTTCTTGGAAAAGGGCCCTCGCGCTCCCTCTCTTGATAATTTCTTTTTTTTATTGGGTACTACTTTCACTTTATACCTTCCATCGTAAGCACCCGCTTTAACTTGTTCTTCTCGTTTAATATGATGCTCCGCTCTTTTTTTCATATCCTAGGTTAAGCTTTATTTCAACTCAACACTACCCTACCCATTCCTTATTTCTACTATTTAGTAATAGGGTTCTACCGCTGGTTTAGTAGCTTCATGCTTTGTTTCTATAGTTTCATGTTTTGTTGCAGCAGCTTCATGATCAGTTGCTTCATGCTTTGCTGCTCCATGCTCCTCTGCTTTCTTTTCTACTTTAATCGTAGCTTGTTCTTTGTAATAAGGATCATAATTGTTACGTAAATGTCTGAATGAACTACCATCCCATAAAAATGCCCCAATAAACCATACAAATAACAATAATGGAACGATGATGGTCATGATTAAGTTTTTTACTTCATGCTTTAAGTGCATAAAATAAGCAACTATATAAAAAGCCTTGGCCATCATTAAAATAACAATGGTGCCTTTAATAGCTAATTTTAATGCTTCAGAAGTCATGCTAATCATCCAGAAACCTAAGATTAATTCAATAATTGTAAATACCGATAAGATAATCGTTACTTTCTTGATTTCCGACATGGCTTCTGCGTTGTGCGCTTCCTGATCTGAGTGTGAATGTGAATGTGACATATGAATTTCTTAATGCTAATTATAATAAATAAAAGATCGTAAATACAAAAACCCAAACTAGGTCTACAAAGTGCCAGTATAAACCTGCCTTTTCAATCATTAAATAATGACCTCTTTGTTCAAACTTATTTAACAAAGTCATGATTAACATGATAATATTAATCACCACCCCGCTAAATACGTGGAAGCCATGAAAACCTGTAATGGTAAAAAAGAAATTGGTAAAATTAGTAGAGCTTGCTGTTCCATCTGCATTTAAAAAAGGATTTGAACCCCACCAAGCACCTTCATGAAATAAATGATTCCACTCCCAAGCTTGACAGCTTAAAAACGCAATACCTCCAATAATGGTTAAAATCATATTTCTCACCACCCCTTGCTTGTCCATATTCTTACCAGCATGTACTGCTAATACCATGGTCACAGAGCTAATGATTCATATAAAAGTC
>JAPLEP010000035.1:0-45824 GCA_026391155.1 Bacteroidota bacterium | reverse complement strand
GCCAATAGATTAATTAACCCAGCGATGCGTTCTCCATGGACCATTTAATCATTCAAAAAAAATTATTTACAATGAAAAATAAAATTTCTTATTTACTTATCTTCTTGTTATTTGCCACACAGGTAATTGCACAAGTAGGATCAGTAAAAAATACCATCAATAGTTTTCCTTATCAACGCCCTTCGGAAGCTGAAGCTGCTATTACTTCTATGCATACTTGGGGAAATAGCCAATGGAAAGAATTAGTGCTATTATTAGATATCGATTCTTTAAAATTAAAACCTACTTATGCTTTAAATGCTTATGTCAATGATGCCAGTTTGAATGTATCGTTAAAGCAACAGCTTGCTGTAAATTTAGCAGCCGTGTATGGGTCTGCTAAAACTTTTTATGCGCGTGAATTTATTATTAAACAACTAAGTTTATTAGGTGATGATGCGGCAGTAAAATTACTCAGCAGTTTATTAAAAAATGAAACCTTTGGAGGCAATGCAGCAAGAGCTTTAGCGAGTATTCATTCTACCGCCTCTAAACAAGCATTAACCAAGTCACTAAAATTGGCAACTGGTGCAAATGCAAAACATATTCAAGCAGCCTTAGATAATTTCAATTTTATTTTACCCACCATTAAAGTGGCTAACACTGAAAAACAAGTTGCGAAAACCAATGCACAAAATTTATTAGGCTTACAGGATAGAATGGAGAAGGCTACGACCAGATTAGAAAAAAGAAATGTCTTACATGAAGCCTCTCTCATTCCTGGTTTTGCAAGTTTTATGATGGTGAGTAAATCATTAAATGATGAAACGATTAATAAAGAAGCAGCCATCATTCTAGCCCGCTTAGCCTTGGCTGATAACAGCATTAGAGGACCAGAAGTAAGGGCTAACTTGGAAAAAGCAATGGGCCTTATTCGTGGAAACTCCTACCCTACACATGGTTTAGGCGCATCAGCTAACATGTCAGATATAGTGGGTGTAGATAGTCCTTTATTAATATCTAAGCTTAATCAACATCTCATCAAATTGCCTTATGATAATGGTTTTGTGCCTTTATTCAATGGTAAAGACTTAACAGGATGGAAAGGTTTAGTCATGAACCCTATTGCCAGAGCTAAGATGACTGACTCTGCTTTAAAAGCAGCAGAACAAAAAGCCAATGAGAAAATGAAAAATGATTGGATTGCAAAAGATGGTCTTTTAGTATTTACAGGACATGGCGATAACCTAGCAACAGAAAAAAAATATGGCGATTTTGAAATGTATGTAGATTGGAAAATTACAGAGAAAGGGGATGCGGGTATTTATTTAAGGGGTTCTCCTCAAGTACAAATTTGGGACACTAGCCGAAGAGATGCTGGCGCAGAAGTAGGTTCGGGAGGATTGTACAATAATCAAAAAAATGTGAGTAAGCCATTGGTTGTTGCAGATAATAAAATTGGAGAGTGGAATACTTTTCACATTATTATGAAAGGCGAAAAAGTAACCGTGTATTTAAATGGCATTTTAGTAACAGACAATATTGTACTTGAAAATTACTGGGACCGCAAGCTTCCTATTTTTGCTAAAGAGCAAATTGAATTGCAAGCCCATGGTACTTATGTAGCCTACCGAAATATTTATATAAAAGAATTGCCTGATGAAACACCAACGGTACTAAGCGCCGAAGAACAAAATGAAGGTTTTGTTTCTTTATTTGATGGCACCAATATTGACCAGTGGATGGGCAACACTGAAGGCTATTTGATTAAGGATGGTAGTTTAATGGTGAGCCCCGAAGATGGTACTGTGGGTAATTTATATACCAAGGAAGAATATGATAATTTTGTATATCGTTTCGAATTTCAAATGACGCCTGGCGCCAACAATGGCATTGGTGTTCATGCGCCTTTAGAAGGAGATGCAGCTTATGTAGGCATAGAGGTTCAAATCTTAGATAGCGAAATTCCTAGGTATAGCTACATTCAACCCTATCAAGCCCATGGCTCTGTCTATGGCATCATTCCTGCTAAAAGAGGTTATTTAAAACCAACCGGAGAGTGGAATCAAGAAGAAATTATGGTGAATGGAACAAAAATTAAAGTCACCTTAAATGGAACCGTCATTGTAGATGGAGATTATGCTGCCGCTTCAGCCAATGGCACCATCGACCACAAAGAACATCCAGGATTAAAAAGAACCACCGGCCATTTAGGCTTCTTAGGACATGGGGAAGTGGTTAGATTTAAAAATATGCGCGTGAAAAAAATAATCGCAGAACAAAAATCAAAAAAGAAAAAGCACCATAATTAATTCGTGCATTCTTAAAATAGCCATAAAAAAAATCCCTCCCGAATATCGGGAGGGATTTTTATATCAAGTAATTGGTACTAGTTAAATAAGTATCTAACACCAATTTGTAATTGCCAACGAGAAGCCAAACTAGGATCTGCTTTGTAAGCACTTGTGTAAGGCACTTTGTTCACACCATCTAAATAAGGGAAAGAGTAGACAGGTGTTTTGCCATCTGTATCAATTTTAGCAAATTTCAATGGAGTAGTTGTTGTAGGAATAAAATAAGTACCCCATGCTTTGTTTAACAAATTGGTTAAGTTGTAAATATCAGCAGTTAAGCGAATAGTATGTTTTGTTTTACCAGTGTTTAAGATAAAGTCTTGCGTAAAGTTAAAATCAACTTTATGGGTCCAAGGCAATACATGAGCATTTCTTTCTGCAAAACTATTAGTATGCTTAGATAAATAAGGATTTTGTGCAATGAAATTATCCAATTGCTTCCAGATTTCAGTTTGAGATCTTGTATCTGCAACACCGCCTACAGCTGCTGCATTGGTCAATTTAATCTGAGATGGATTATCAGGAATAAACATTAAATCATTTCCAAAACCATCATTGTTTACATCACCACTTACTAAATAAGAAGTAGCATAGTTAGGTGCGCCTTCATATACAAAACCAAAAGAGGTTAAAGTATTCGCAATCAATTCAGTTTTGTAAATCAAACTAGCAATAATTCTGTGTGGTAAATAGTTGTTAGAATAACCAATCGTAAAATTGTTTGGATTATCATTGACTGCTTTAGAACCCCACATAGTAGATGCGGTAGAACCTGTTACAGATGCATCGTAAGCTACTTGTCTTGTATAAGCGGCAGTGGCGATGAAGTTTTTAGATATCTTTTGAACTTGTAAAGTTCCAGTAGCTGCATAACCCTTGCTAGAATTGGTCATGTAAATAGCATTACCAATTGCAGGATTGCCTGGAGTTGCTTTTAATGTACTTCCTGGAACCATTTGAGATCCTCCATTAGGGAAAGAAGTGGTATAAGGGAATCTGTAACGACCATCGCTTAATTTGATCAAGCCCTTAGAAGGAAGCGCAATGTTTTGGAAAACAGAGGCGTCAATTTGTTTAGTATAAGTTCCTTCTGCAGTAACTGTCCAACCATTGCCTAATTTTTTATCCGCAGCTAAAGTTGCTTTAAAAACTTGTGGGAATTTATAGTTAGGATCGGTGACGTTGATAGAATAAGAACTACTTAAACCAGCAGTGGCTGTTGGACGGTAAGCATTCACATCAGGATTGAAAATATTCGTATTTGGGTTGGAGAAAGATCCAAACAAGAGCATACCAGAGTTAGAAGCTTGGTTAGAAATCCATACAAAAGGAGGAGCTCCTTGGAACAAACCAAGACCACCTCTAATTTGCAAGGTTTGATCACCATTTACATCATAGTTAAAACCAACTCTTGGTGATATTTGCACTGCAGTATTAGGTTGAGACCCTGTATTCGCATGAATCTTATTGTAAAAACGATTCAATGTATCTACTACTGGATTGTACAAGAAAGTATTGTAGAATTTAGTGTAATCTAATCTTGCACCATAAGTAATGGTTAATTTATCAGTCGCTCTGTATTTATCTTGAACGAAAAATCCAGCTTCAAAATCTTTAGGTCCTACCAATGGGAAACCAGCAGCACCTAAAGTATAAGATAAGTTATAGGCAGCAGCAGGTTTATTATCATAAAAATCAGCTAATTTATTATACTGATAAGTACCTTCGTAGTTAGGAGAGAAACCGTTTAAATACTTTTTGTAAGAAGTTTGTGTACCTAAAGTGATTTCATGGTCGCCTGCATAAATAGACAATACATCATTGAATTGAAATACATCTGTATTTAATTTGTTACCATAAGTATACAATTCATAACCAAAAGAAGTAAACGCTTTTCCATTACCATCTAAGATATCCACCATTGGAAATGCTGCACTAGACAATGGATTTCTGTAATCTCTTAAAGCAGTATAACCTATTTGTAATTTATTGTTCATTTTATTAGAGAACTTGGTATTCAACTCACCAATAAATACATTGGCATTGTTGTTGATTTCATAACCTGCGCCAAAGAAAGGAAGTGCAGATCCGCTTGCTTGTCTACCAGCGCTAAGCAATGAACCACTATTGGATGGAGGAATTTGACTAGATGATTGTAAGTAGCTATACTTTAAACTAAAAGTATTGTTTACATCAATGTTCCAATCAATCTTCGCAGTCAATCTTTTTGATTTTGCTGCATAAGAATAACCTTGATAAGGTCCTGGATCATAATTGTATTTTGATTTCAAGAAAGAAGCTAAAGCGTCTAAATCAGCTGCTTTAGCAGCAGATACAGTGATACCATCTGCAGGGCTAGATGGTGTAGAAGCAGTCCACAAAGTACCTGGAACAGATCTTTCCTCTTGCTCACCATTGATAAAGAAGAACAATTTATTTTTGATTAAAGCACCACCCACAGTGAAGCCTTTCAAATCATAATTGAAATCTTGTTTTGGTACGGTAATTCTACCAGGTAAAGCACCCACTTCATATCCTTGTAAATCTTTGCTTTTGTAGTATTGATACACAGAACCAAAATCTTTGTTGGCACCACTGCGAGAAACAGTGTTTACATTACCTCCAACGAATCCACCTTGACGTACATCAAATGGGGAAGTGTTGACTTGAATTTGCTCAATCGCATCTAAAGAAACTGCTTGTGCGCCAGTTTGACCTCCAATGTCTCCTGATAAACCAAAAGAGTTATTGAAGTTCGCACCATCAACAGTAATGTTGTTTAATTGAGAACTCATACCACCAAAAGACATACCATTGTAAGTAGGTGTTAATTTGATGATGTCTTTGTAAGAACGAGAAATAGTAGGCATGCTTGTAATTTGCGTTCTACTAAAAGTTTCTTGAGAACCAGTTCTTGCGTTGTTGAAAATTTTATCTTGTTTGCCAGAAGTTACGACTACTTCTTTCAAAGTATTGGTTGCTTCTGCTAATTGGAAATTAGCTTTATAGGCTTGACCTAATAATAAAGTAATATCGTCTTGTTGGTCATTTTTAAAACCAACATAGGAAATTTGAACAAGGTAGGGACCACCAATTTTCAAGTTGGTTAAATTGTATCTACCATCAGCACGTGAGGTAGTCACATATCTTGTTCCAGTTGGTTGGTGTGTTGCTGTAACAGTAACTCCAGCTAATCCTACAGAAGCATTGGTAATGGTTCCTTGAATTTCAGCAGTAGTTTCTTGTGCGTTCAACTTAATCATAGAGATAAAGAAGACGAATAGTACAGAAACAGATTGTTTTAAAAATCTTTTCATTTTGTTATTTATTATTGTTTTGGGAATATTCCGCAAAGTTAAAGCAAAACTTGTCAAATATATTCACATACCGTTAACAAATAGTCATTAGTTAATATTGGGTTAACATTGCTCCGTTTCGAGCAAAAATAATTGATTGAAAATTATGTAACTAATTGATTTTGAATTACTTAATTTAAATACTTGGTCATCTATTTGCCCTACTGGCAATATTCTTTTGGTGGAACTGCTGATAAATACTTCTTTGGCCAATTTTAGCTCTTCCAGGGGGATGTTTCGGCACTCAAATTCTAGACCTAAATTCACCGCTATTTGGAGGATGTTTTTTCGGGTAATGCCCTTCAACATATGGTTTTCTGGGGTCACTAACTTGTTTTGAGGGCTGACCATAAAAATATTGGACCTTGGACATTCACTTATTGAGGCCTCCTGGTAGTACAAAATATCGTCGGCCCCCTTAGTTTTCATCCAGGGTTGAAGCCATATAGCCATCAAATAATCGGTGGTTTTTACCTCAGAAAGCTGTCTTTGATACGGATAACTGGCCAAATGAATGCCCTTTTCAGAAAATTGAAGGCTGGGTGGAGCAAGGGCTTGCTCTAAAATAATTAAGTGGGGCTGGGAAATGGTATAGCCGTCTGGTGCATCTCCGCCAGCCATGAGTAAACGAATGCCCGAATATTCGAATTTATTTTTTTCAATAAGCGTGGCGACTATTTTTTTAATTTCTTCCCTTGATTCTTTGATGGGTAAGTGCATGATGGAGGCCGAATTAAAAAAACGATCTAAATGATCATCTATGAATAAGGGCTTCCCATGAGCCACTCTTAAAAAATCAAAAATGCCATAACCTCTTTGCACCAATAAATCGGATACAGGTACACCCGCATTTTCAAGTGGCTTAATTTGATGATTGGCGTAACAATAAATTGTATTCAATTAAAAATGTTTTACAGCTTATTCAAATGTAAGAAATTAAACTACTGAGAAGCGCTACAAAATCGTAAATTTAGGTAATACTATTTTTTGAATCATTTTTTTGACCATATCCATATGTCGGGGGAGCCTGAACAGCCTTCTAAAAAAAAGCCCATCTTCCCAATTCAAAAAGATTTACGCGCCTACTTGGTTCGTTATGGAAGAGAAGTTAAACTACCAGTAAGTTATCAGGACTTACAGCGCTATACTTATTCTATTCCTTTAAAAGATAAAAAAGGCAACCCAAGTAGTTGGGAAAAATTGTCTTTTGATATGAAAGAATGGGAATATTTACGTGAGGGTTTGGTGAAAATTTATGCGATTTTAAAAACAGAAGGTGACACCACTATCATCAATCATTTGGATGTAGCAAGAATTGATTTTTGTTATTTTGGAAACAGTCAGCCCTTTAGAATTAGAATTGTAAATAAATTTAATGACAATTATGATCACTACTACATCAAGCAAGCAGATGCAAGCAGGGTGTATGGTTTAGAATTAGAACACCTACTTTCTCCTAATAGAATTACTTATTTTAGCAATCAAACCACCTTGGTAGAAGAACATATTCCTGGTATTCCTGGAGATATTTTTATAGCTGATCATTTGAACAATTCCAACACCAATTTAATTAGACTCGCCAAAGAATTCGTAAAATTTAATGAGCGATGTTTTGTTCAATTACTTGGAGACATGCGTTCATACAACTATGTAGTCAATATCATTCCAGACATTGAGGATTTTCAATATCGAATTCGTGCCATTGATTTTGATCAACAATCTTATGAAGGTAGAAAAAATTTATACCTACCTCAATTTTTTAAAGAAAACAAAGCCTTTGTAGATATCGTAAGTGCACATTTAGACAAAGAATCTATTGCACAATACCAAGCAGAAGAAAGAACTATGATGACCTTTAGATTGGCATCCGCTAGGTATAGGATGAATGATTTATTTGACATCATGTGCGCAGACCATATTTCAACACCAGAAAAAATTGCTACACTAAAAGCCGGTCTCACCCAACACTTCAAAGAAGCATGTACCTATAACAAAGCAAAAACTATGGGCCAAGTAGTGAAGCGGCATTTAAAACAAACACTTCAAAAAAACCTCTTGCTCATTCCAAAATCTTTTGCAAGAAATAATGATTAACAAAAAAGAGCAAAGTCATTTTTTGATCCTAAGGACTATGATGTAAATCATGTTTTTAAGTTTTCATAATTCCTATTTTTCGTTTTGAAAATAAAATTGTTTTATCCTTTCAATCGAAAATTATGTCTTCTACTCCTTTTAAATCAGGTGCTCAATTGTCCAATCAATCCAAAACCATTTGGCGAATGGTTCAATTTTTGGTTTGGTTGATAGGAGCGGTCATGTTAACCTGTTTATTGTTTTTCCCGGCCATTGGTATTTTACTTTTTTGGAATATTTTAATTCCTATAGCCCCTTTTATATTTGTTGTAGCAGTAGGCATCTGGAGAAATGTTTGTCCATTGGCCACGACTAATTTATTGCCAAGACATTTGGGTTTGTCTAAAAGAAAAAAATTAACTGCTAAGCAAATTGGCATTTTAAATGTCATCGCCACTTTTGCTTTATTTATTATTGTGCCTTTGAGGCATGCTGTATTTAACAGAAGTGGATTAGCCACAGGAATTTTAATCATAAGCATGGCCGTCATTGGGGTGACCTTAGGATTTTTTTATGAATGGAAAAGCGCTTGGTGTTCTGGTTTATGTCCCGTACATCCAGTTGAAAAATTATATGGGGGTAATGTATTTATGTCCATGCCCAATGCCAATTGTGAAAATTGTATGAACTGTGTCATTCCTTGTCCCGATTCAACGCCCAATGTAAATCCATTAAGTTCACATAAAACCGAATACAATGTACTAAGTGGGTTGATGATCATTGGTGGCTTGCCCGGTTTTATTTGGGGTTGGTTTCATGTGCCCGACGAAAACAATTTAACTAACCTTGAAAATTTATTTAGTGTTTATTATATCCCAATAGTAGGCTTGGCCATTACTGCTATTATTTATTATAATTTAGATAGATTAATTAAAGTTCAACACAAACGAAAACTCATCAGCCTATTTGCTGCGGCTGGCGTTGCTTGTTATTATTGGTACCGATTGCCGTCCTTGATTGGATATGGTAAATTTCCTGATGATGGTTTATTAATTGATTTAAGCCATAGCCTTCCAGTATGGACAGTAGCCGTCATGAGGATAATTACCACTAGTTTCTTTTTTTATTGGTTGGTCATCAGAAAACCCAATAATCAAAGCTGGGTGATCAGACCGGCATTTGCAAAAAAGACGGCATTGCAACAGCTTTAAGCTTAGGTAGTTCGATTTCACATTCAATAAAATAAACTAAATTAGTAGACACGTAAATTATTGTCTGCTAAAATATATTGAATGAATAAATTGCATACCGCCGATTATCTTGTTTTTTTTCTGTACTTTATTTTAATTAGTTCCTACGGCTATTATATTTTTCAAAAAAAGAAAGCAGGTACTACTAGCTCCACCGATTTTTTCTTAGCAGAAGGCGCACTTACTTGGTGGGCCATTGGCGCATCGCTGATTGCTTCTAATATTTCCGCCGAACATTTTATTGGCATGTCTGGCTCCGGCTTTGCACTAGGCTTGGCTATATCTACTTATGAGTGGATGTCTGCTTTTACTTTAATCATTGTGGCTGTTTTTATCTTGCCTATTTATTTGAAGAATAAAATATTTACCATGCCGCAGTTTCTTTCTAAAAGATACAACGATACGGTAAGTACTATCATGGCGATATTTTGGTTATTGGTGTATGTGTTTGTGAATTTAACTTCTATTATTTATTTAGGCGCCTTGGCCATTTCTTCTATTACCAATATAAGTTTTGAAATGAGTATTATTGGATTAAGTGTGTTTGCGGTGATTGTTACTTTAGGCGGCATGAAAGTTATTGGCTATACCGATGTAATACAAGTAATTGTTTTAATTATTGGCGGCTTGGTCACTACTTATTTAGCTATTTCTTTATTGTCTGAACAATATGGTTATGGAGGTAATATACTACAGGGGCTAGCCGTTTTAAAAAGAGAAGCACCCTCTCATTTTCATATGATCTTTGATAAGTCCAATAAATATTATCCGGAATTACCAGGACTCTCTGTATTGATTGGTGGCATGATGGTGAATAATTTAGCGTATTGGGGATGTAACCAATACATTGTACAAAGGGCCTTGGGCGCAGATTTAAAAACTGCGCGTAAAGGAATTTTGTTTGCTGCCTTTTTAAAATTACTTATTCCCATCATTGCGGTATTGCCTGGCATTGCCATGTATGTACTACATCAAAAGGGATTGTTTCAAGCAGAAATGTCCGACAGCCAAGGCATCCTCAAACCGGATCATGCTTATCCTACTTTAATGAATTTATTACCTCCTGGATTAAAAGGAGTTGCTTTTGCAGCACTCACTGCGGCCATTGTAGCTTCCTTAGCAGGGAAGGCAAATAGTATCTCCACTATTTTTTCATTAGACATTTATAAAAAATTCATCAATAAAAATGCTTCTGATAAAAAAATAGTCTTGATTGGAAGATGGGTGGTAATTATTAGCATGTTGGTGGCAGCCATGGTAACCCCTGCACTTCGTTCCTTAGATCAGGCTTATCAATTTATTCAAGAATACGTTGGGTTTATAGCACCAGGTGTACTCGCTATTTTCTTATTGGGCTTTTATTGGAAACGCACCAATTCTGCTGCAGCGCTTGCAGGTGCATTGTTAACCATTCCTATTTCAACGGTGTTAAAGTTTTTACCCAACTGGACCAATAATGCTTTCCCAAATTTTCCATTCCTAGATAGGATGTCCATTACTTTTGGACTGATTGTACTGGTGATGATAATTATAAGCTTGTCCAATCCTAAAAAAGAAAATAACTCAAAAGCAATAGAAGTGGATCTGGCAATGTTTAAAGTAAGCCCCGAATTTGTGGTTGGATCGGTGGTAATCATTGGCATTTTAGCAGCGCTTTACACGGTATTTTGGTAGTAAAATTTGACAATTTTATAAAAAAAGACGATTTTTAATAGATCAAATCATCAAGGCTATGTCAAACAACAATAAGAAACAAGTGGATAGCAATAATCCACTTGCCAATTTAGACGAATGGGAAATGGATATATTAAATAGATATCCAGACCCTAATGCCATCGCCACCAATAAAGAAACAGAAGCATTTAGAAATTATGCTGCTGAAGAAAGAGATACAGTAAAAGAATTTTATAGATTGAACCATCAATTTCAATCTTATGATTTTGTGCTGCGTAAAAAGACCGACTTTTTACAGTTCAATAAAAAGGAAATGCCTATTTGGAATGCCTTTGATTTTTTAAATGAACTGGTGGATGATTCAGATCCAGATACCGACTTAGATCAAATGCAACATTTATTGCAAACTTCAGAAGCCATTAGAAATGATGGACATCCAGATTGGATGGTATTGGTAGGATTGATTCACGATATGGGCAAAGTACTTTGTTTGTTTGGAGAACCACAATGGTCAGTAGTAGGAGATACCTTTCCAGTAGGTTGTGCCTATTCAGATAAAATTGTATATCCGGAATTTTTTAAAAACAATCCTGATTTTGGCCACGAAATATACAGTCAAAAATTTGGTGTCTATGCACCCAATTGTGGTTTAAAAAATGTGCACATGAGTTGGGGACATGATGAATATGTCTATCATATGATGAAAGATTATTTACCTGAAGAGGGCTTATATATGTTGCGTTATCATTCTTTTTATGCGCAACACCGTGAAAATGCTTATGCGCATTTAATGGACGAGCATGATCATGTAATGTTCAAATGGGTAAAATTATTCAACCCTTATGATTTGTATTCAAAAAATCCAAATCAAAAAAGTTGGACAGAATTACAACCCTATTACAAAGCCTTGGTCAAAAAATATTTACCTGAAACTTTAAAGTTTTAGTTGACTTATTGATACAATTGATTGAATAGCATTTTATAATTACCATGTGTTTGTCCTCTGAAAGTAATTTCCGGACCATACACGAAAAGCTTGCCAGCGCCCACTTTGGCTTCAAAGGCAGCAATACCGTCTTGCAAATAGGCTTGTCCGAATGCCCAGCCACTTCTTAGCGTTTTGTCACTGGCATACCAAGCCAAGGGAACCACTTCTTTATGTGCAATGGCATCTGGCAATAATTTAAATACAGGACTTGCACTAAAATATACATCTGCATTTTTATTCATACCCCAATTGGCCTTGTATTCATTGTCTACTGTTATTTGCATGACGCTTCCTGGAATATAAAATTTTTCACCAGGTAAAACTTTTTCTTTGCCGGCTACCATTTCTACCAAGGCATTTTTAACAGGTAGATTTAAATGATAGGCCAAATTTGCACTGGATCCAATGGCAATAATTTTTCCACCTTTTTGTAAAAATTCATTTAAAGCAGGAATTGATTTTTCTTTGTTGATTTTTCCCAACATATATTGAAACTCAGTTGGAATTTCTTCTGTTACTGGTTCTTTGTCTTCGTATGGAGAAGGCGCTTCGGCCTTTACAGAAGGAATGGCTCCTTCCACAAAAACAATTACATCATACTGTTCTCTTAAACCACCCGCATCAATTTGTTTAGGATAAATTAATTTAAAAGGGAAATGGTAGTTTTCAAAAATCCATCTTACCCAACCAGAAGAAATAGATCCACCATATTTATCCCACAATGCAATTCTTTGTGCATTCACTTTATCGTTCATGCCCTCTGGCTTATTATTGACTGTAGTAAATCTAATACCTTGCGCTTCGCTTAATTTTTCTATTTGTGCATCTATATTTTTATTGCTCGCTACAAAATATAGATCCTTATTTTTAAAAACTTCCACGCCTGTGCTTAAAAATTCATTCACTGCGATATAGGCTGCGTTTTCATTGGTCGGAAAAGTATAGCCCACCCATTCTTTTGTTGGCTTGTTAATACGCCCTATTGATTTTTGTATTTGGCCATAAGGAATGGTTTCAAAGGGTCCGTTGAAATCTTCTAAGATTCTATCAAACTCAATACCCATAGTAAAAGCAGGCGTCCATCCTGCTGCATCATAAGGTCTTACTGGAGGACCGCCTGGATATAAGAAATCATTGGGATGATCCTGTGGTTCAAACATATCCAATACATGAGGTCTAAAAGCTTGATTGGTTTTTACAATATAGGAGCCAGCTGGATAATTTTTTCCATTCACTGTAAATGAAGCAGTTGCTTTTTCAATCTTAATACCACTTTGAATTAAAATATTAATAAAGGTAATGGCGGTTGTAGATTGTGTAATCGGTAGGATATAGCCTCTTGGGTCTCTGAAACTTGGGTTTTTATATACCTTATCATAATAGACTTGAGGGATGGTATCTGATTTGCCTTCTTTTTTATCTGCTTTAAATGATTCTGTAATTAAGTCTGATTTTTTAGGGGATAGGGTCCAACTGTCTTTGCTGCCTGCTTCAATGCTATGCCTGCCCATGGTATAAATATTCATCAACAATTCATCTTTATATCTAGCCGCATAATTTAATACGGCATAGTTTAAAGAAATAGAATAATCGATTGAATTTTTAAAATACCATTTTTGAGGAGTAATCGGATAAGGTGTTGCACTATTTGGAATCAATCTTTGTGGTACTAGTGGTATAGTAGATGGAGTAGGATTGCCAATAATTTCAGTCAATAGTCCAATGATATTGTGGTAATATGCCGTGGTTCTTAAACCTCCGTTCCACCAAGTAGAATACACCGAACCTCCTTTCATGGTATAGCCTGGTTTGCTTTCGGCATTCAAACGACTACTCATGGCAGCACCCAATGCATCAATGCCTGTAACTAGTAAAGGATCATAAACATAATTAAATGGATCACGGTAAGGAGGGCCTGCCACCACCGAACCTGGAGGACCTGTTTGATGGTGATTATACAATACTTGAGGCATCCATTCAATATATTGTTGACGACTCATGTTTTTGGACTCCGACATATTGGTCATAAAAAAATCTCTGTTGTTGTCATGCCCAATATATTTTTCATATAAGCGGGGCAAATTAGAAGTGGATCTTTTTAAAGTATCTGCATTACGCATATACCAATTCGAAACCAATTCTTGTCCATCAGGATTGGCATGTACGAATAATATAATCGTGGATTTTAAAATGAGTTTGGTTTCTTCATCTTCTCTTGTAATGATTTGATACATTGATTCAATCCATTGATGAATACCCACTACTTCTGTCGCATGCAATCCACCGTCAATCCATACCACGGCTTTACCTTCTTTGGATATGCGCTTAGCTTCTTCTATAGATATATTTTCGGCATGGGCTAATTTTTGAGCAATCGTTTTGTATTTTTCAAGATTCGCTAAGTTACTTGGATCAGAAACAATCATCATGTATTGATTGCGTCCTTCTTCTGTTTGACCTATCACTTGTAGTTTTACTTTTTTAGAAACGGCTGCTACTTTTTTTAAATAGGCTTCGGTTTGCGTAAAACTAGCCAACTGATAATTATCACCAATGGCAAAACCAAAATGTGATTTAGGACTAGGTACTGTTTGTGCAGCCACCATACAATAATTGCTTACAATACATACAAGGGCAATAATAATTTTACGCATGGGAATAAGATTAAAAAATTGATTTAAAAATGTCTGGTTTAAAATCTAAACAACAAGGGCTTGTCTATCTATAATAAATTGAATCAGTCTATCCAATTCAATATTGGCTCTTTTACAAGCGTCGTCGATATCTTCTCTAGAAACATTGGCAGCAAAGGCTTTGTCTTTGATTCTTTTTTTAGCCCCTTTTAATTCCATGCCCTTATAGCCTTCGGGGCGCATTAAAGAATAGGCATGCATTAAACCGGAAAGTTCATCAAAGGCATACAGCATCTTATCCATCTGCGTGATGGGCTCTACGCCAAAATGTACAGGACCATGAGAAGCTATGGCTCTAATAATTTCAGGATCTATATGTTTTGCTTCTAAGTATTCGATTATTTTTTTACAATGTTGATCGGGCCATTGATCCCAATCGGCGTCATGCAATAGCCCTGCCATTTCCCAACGCCATTGATCTTGTTCATTTGAATTTTCTATTTCTTTGGCCCAACATTTCATTAAATGAGCCACCTGCTTCATATGCAATTGCAATTTAGGATTCAATACCCAGCTGGTAAATAAATCATTGGCCTCGCTCACCGATAGTACCTTGCCTTTATTGGCAGGATCTCCAAATTCAGAACGTCCCAAAATCAATGACATGAGTTACTTGTTTTTTTAAAGTTACTTACTCCTAGGTTTAATTCTGTTTTATTTACTTGTTTTGATGATTTGCATTTTGCCATTCATCAGCACCTTGGCATTTGCTTGAGTGGATGATTTTATTTTCAGCTGGGTCACTTGACCCGCATTCCAGCTCATCTCAATTTCAAAATTACCTCTGGTTTTTAGTCCTTTTACCGCGCCTGAAGGCCAGGCCTTGGGTAGCGCAGGCAACAATTCAATGTATTCTGAATTAGACTGGACCAACATTTCAGCCACCGCAGCCGCGCCGCCAAAATTGCCATCTATTTGAAAAGGAGGATGCGCATCTAATAAATTAGGATAAGTACCGCCAGAATTCGTGTAATTTTCTTTAGTTTCATCTGGAGGTACATATTTTAATAATTCACGATACATTTTATAGGCATGGTCTCCGTCTTTTAATCTTGCCCATAAATTGATTCTCCATCCTTTGGACCATCCAGTGGTTTCATCTCCTTTAATTTCTAAAGTTTTTTTGGCCGCAGCGGCTATCGAAGGTGTTTTATCTACTGTCACATGGTTACCTGGAAACAATCCATACAAATGTGATTGATGACGATGTTTGGGTTCGCTGTCTTCCCAATCATAATACCATTCTTGTAAATTACCCGCCTTGCCTACTTGATAGCCATGTAAATTATTTAATGCCGTATTAATTTTACCTGCAAACTCATTGTCATTTTTTAAAACTTTTTGAGCGGCAAGAATGTCTATAAATAATTCTCTAATCATGGCTAAATCAGCCGTGCCTCCAAAAAAGGTGGACCCTACAAAACCACTGGGCATTTTAAAAGTATTTTCTGGAGAAGTGGAGGGAGAAGTAATCAATTGACCACTACTGTCGGGTACCAACCAAGCCAAACAAAATTCTGCCGCACCACGCATTATTAGATAAGCATTTTTTTCTAAAAAGTTTTGGTCTTGAGTATATAAATAATGTTCCCAAAGATGCGTCGAGGCCCAAGTACCACCCATGGCCCAATTGGCCCAAACAGGATCTCCATTGCCAAAATTGCCCACAGGGTTGGACATGGCCCAAATGTCTGAATTATGATGTGCTACCCATCCTGGCATATTATAAAATGTTTTAGCAGTTATTTTACCTGTGGTAGAAAGATTTCCAATAAATTGTAAAAAAGGCAAATGCATTTCAGAAAGATTAGTGTTTTCTGCCAACCAGTAATTTTCTTCTGCATTAATATTGATGGTATAATTACTTGACCAAGGTGGTTGAATATAAGGATTCCACAAGCCTTGTAAATTAGCTGGGACGCCAGGAGTACGCGAACTTGCAATTAATAAATATCGGCCGTACTGAAAATACAATGTTTCTAAATAAGGATCTAGTTCGCCTTTCGCATAACGTTTCAAACGCTCATCGGTGGGTAGGTTCACTAAATCTTTATCAGACAATTTTAATTCAACACGTTTAAAATAATTTTGATAATCTTTAATGTGTTGTTTTTTAATTTCAGTCCAACCCGTTTGTTTGGCATGATTCATTTGTGTTTCAGCAAGAGTAATATTGTTAAGCCCTTTGGTGGCAGGATCTTTATCATATCCATTGAAGCTAGTAGCCATGGAAACATAAATGGTAGCTTCTGTGGCACCCGCTAAACTTAAGGAAGAATCGGTTTTTGTAATTTCACCTGTGGCAGATTGAATTTGTAGATTGGCCGTAAATCGAGTACCTCTTTTGCTATCAAACATTACCGCATTGCGGGTTTTTTGCACATAGCTTGGATCTGCTTTAACTGGGGCTATTCCATTGATTTGAATGGTATTGTTGGTATTACTAGTAATGTGTTGCAAGAGCGATTGAAAATAAACAGTAAAGCCAAGTGCACCTACTTTTTTACTGGTTAAATGAATGGCAAATATTTTATCTGGATTTGAAACTAAATATTCTCTTTCTATTACATTATTGTTAGAAGTAGTCTTCACTTTTGCAATAGCGTTATCTAGGTCTAATTCTCTGTAATAATCTGTGATATAAGGATCATCATTCAATTCTAAATACAAAGTGCCTAAGGGCGCATAAGATTCTGAAAATTTGCCTTGAATTTTTTTGATCAACTCTCCTGCTTTTTTATAATTTTTTTCCTGCAATGCTTTTCTTACCCCTGGTAAATTTTTATAGGCCTGCGGATTCATATTGGCATTGACTGGTTCGCCCGACCATAGCGTAAGGTCATTTAAATATATTTTATCTGTAGCAATGCCGCCAAATACAGTGGCCCCTTGACGACCATTGCCTAATACCAATGCTTCTTCAAAATATTGAGCCGGATTGGCATACCAAAGTTTAAGGGGTGCTTGAATAGAGGGCGCTGAAACTGAATTGATTGAAGTACTAGTGGTCTTTTTTTTAATTTGCTTTTTTTGTGCAAACAAGATTAAGGGGCAACAAACTAAAACACAAATCTTTAAAGCTACTTTCATAAATAGGACTTAAATAAATATAATTAAATAGGTAATGAAGTTACTAAAAACCAAGGTTCGCATCAAAGAATTGTTTAAATTCAGCTACTGAACCATCCAATTCATTACTTAAAAAATTTACAATGAAAAATTATTTAAAAATGGCGCTCTCTTTGAGTCTTTGCTTCCTCTTCTTTGGTGTAAAATCGATAGCACAAGTCATCAATGAAAAAAGTAGAATCATTGTAATTGGCGCACATCCAGACGATTGTGACAACGAAGCGGGCGGTACTGCTGCACTATTAGCAAGTATGGGTCATGACGTAAAATTTGTAGCAGTCACCAATGGTGATGCAGGACATCAAACGATGAAAGGAAAAGAATTGGCCGCGCGCAGGTATGCCGAAACGCAGGAGGTAGCTAAAAGATTGGGTGTTACTTATGATGTGCTTGATAATCATGATGGCGCTTTACTACCCACCTTAGAAGTGAGATTGCAAATCATCAAAAAAATTAGAGAATGGAATGCCGATGTAGTAATTGCACCAAGGCCCAATGATTATCATCCTGACCACCGATACACCGGCGTCTTAGTCCAAGATGCGGCCTATATGGTGGAAGTACCGAATGTAGCCCCAGATGCACCAGCACTTAGAAAAACACCTGTATTTTTATATGCCCAAGATCATTTTCAAAGACCCAATCCTTTTAGACCAGATATCGTAGTAGATATTAGCACTACTTATGCAAAAAAGATTTCTGCCTTTGATGCGCATGTTTCCCAATTTTATGAGTGGATGCCTTGGATTGGAAGATATGAAAAAGACGTGCCAGCTGGCAAAGAAGAACGCTTGCAATGGATTATGAAAATTTATGATCGTCCAATGAAAGTCAATATTAGAGCAGCGATGGTAAAATGGTATGGTGCAGCCAAGGCAGCCAAGGCAAGACATGCAGAAGCTTTTGAAATTTGTGAATACGGCGCACAACCTAATGAAGCAGAAATTATTAGATTGTTTCCCATGCTTAAAAAATAAAACCTACCCTCAAACAATTCATGATGTCAAAAAAAATAAATTTCAGTTGGTGCATCGCTTTATTATTATTTTATTGTTCTAGCCTAAATGCACAAAACAATAAGAACAGTTCCTTATTGGTGAAAAAAACAAAAGATTTTGTGCTTAGTGGCCAGGGAGATGTCGCCAATTGGAACAGTACCGAATTTGTAGCCTTGAATAAAAAAGAACCAGGAACTGTCAACTATCATTCAAAGTTTAAAATTTTATATTCTGATTCGGGTATTTATTGTTTGTATGTTTCTGAAGATGCAAAAATTACCTCCACCTTAAAAGAAGATTTTGAAGATTTATACAATGAAGATGTAGTAGAAGCATTTTTTTGGCCGGAGGAGAAATCAGTTATTTATTTTGAATATGAGTTGTCTCCCACCAATTATGAACTGCCAATCCTAGTACCCAATTACAAGGGTAAATTTTTAGGATGGCGTCCATGGCATTATGAAAAGGAGCGTAAAACAAGGCATGCTACTTCTATTCAAAAACAAGGAAACCAAGTACAGTCCTGGACTGCAGAGTTTTTTATTCCTTATACTTTATTAAAGCCCTTACAAAATGTTCCACCTGTTTCAGGCATGAAATGGCGTGCCAATTTTTACAGGATTGATTATGATCAAGGAAATAATTTTTGGACCTGGCAGCCCACCAGATTAAATTTCCATGATTATGAAAAATTTGGCACCCTTATTTTCGAATAAATATTGTCTTACCCAATTGATTATCCTTTTGTAGGAATTAACAACTTGTCTAAATGGTTTAGTTCTGTGGCTAATTCTGCTTTTAATTCTGCAAACACTTTGTAGGAACCTGCGGTTGGTTTGTAATCTCCCGATTCCACCACACGCATTAAGGCAGCCAATTTATTGTTTAATTTGATAGGAAAATTTAATGGGTCTTGTGAACTTTGATTTTTCACTTGATATAAATTTTCTTCTATAGCAGAAATTTCTTGTATAAATTTATTTATTTCATTGCTTCTTTTTGGCTTTGCAGTATTCAATTCTAATTTCAATTTTTCTTTGAGCGCTCTAATTTTTATCACGGCATCATTGGCCTTGGTTACCTCATCTCTTATTTGAATAGATAGCTTGAATTTTTCTTCCATATCCGCAATGCTGACATCGCTGGCTCTTGGATCTAGTTTGATTTCAAAAGCTGCTGTTACAGATTTTCCACCAGCAGTCATGCGTACTTGATAGTTGCCTGGAACCGCCACTGGGCCTGTATATACGGGTGCACTCCAGAAAATCATTCCTTTAAAATAAGTAGCACCCGGATATTTTAAATCCCATTCAAAACTATTTAAGCCAGGCTTAATACTTGGTGCCACTGGTTTTCTATCGTCTTCATCCTCGTCTATCAAGGCGCTGTCCTTTTTTTCTTTAGGTAGTGCGCCGATAAAACTTTGAACAATGTTTCCTTCTTTATTTAAGATTTCAATTTTTAAATCTTTAATGTCTTTGTCTAAATAATATTGGAAAATAGCTCTTTGTACATTTCTTACTGCATAATAGGGTTGGAACAAATGTAAACCCGCTTGAATACCCTTGTCCTTGGTTCTAACAGGTGCAATATCATCCAGCACATAAATAGAGCGACCATGTGTAGCAATCACAATGTCTTTTTCGGTCACCGCAATATCAGAAACTTGTACATCAGGTAAATTCAATCTTAAACTTTCCCAATTTTCTCCATCATTGTAAGAAACCCAAATACCATGCTCAGAACCCGCGTACAATAAACCGGGTCTTGTGATGTCTTCTCTAATCACATGAACATAATCATCTGCACGAATACCTGTTATTATTTTTTTCCAGCTAGCACCAAAATCAGTGGTCTTCCAGATATAAGGTGTACGATCATCCATTTGATAACGCTTGGCTGCAACATAAGCTGTGCCTGCATTAAAGCGAGAAGCTTCTATGATACTCACACGCGTATTTTTAGGCATATCCGTTGGGGTAATATTGGTCCAATGCTTTCCACCATCTTTAGTGATATGCAGTAAGCCATCATCCGAACCAGCCCAAATAATATTTACATCTTGATGAGAAGGCGCTAGTGCAAATACAGTTCCATAAATTTCAGGGCCATTCATATCTCTAGTAATGACACCACCACTTACACCCAAGGTAGTTGAATCATTGTAGGTTAAATCTGGGCTAATTTGCTCCCAACTTTGGCCTTCATTGGTGGTTTTCCAAACATGTTGAGAACAAGTAAATAAAACATTAGGATCTACTGGAGAAAAAACTATTGGATAAGTCCATTGCCATCTTTCAGGTAAGGTCTTGGCCTCTTCTCCAGAAAAAAATCTTGGATACACTTGCACATCTCTCACTTGACCCGTCATTCTATTGATGCGTGTCAATAAAGCCCCCTGACTACCTGCATAAAATATATCTGGATTTTTGGGATCCTGGGTAATGTATCCACTTTCACCACCACCTACATCATAACCAAAACCTATTCCAGGCTTGGTTGAATTAGTTCTAACAGCTCTGTGTCGATAGTCTTCACTAGGCAAGGCAATGGTGGAGTTGTCTTGTTGTGCAGCGGCAACTTGATAAGGAAAATCAGAAGTAGTCGTGATATGATACAATTGTGCAGTAGGAAAATCTTCATCTGTCCAAGTCAAACCTCCATTGATAGAAACCGACCCGCCACCATCGTTGGAAGTAGCCATGCGCATGGGTTCTGTTGGATCAATCCATAAATCATGGTTGTCTCCATGAGGTACTTTTATTTCTGTTTTAAAACTTACACCCCCGTCGGTAGATTTATAAAAATTTACATTCAATCCATAAACAGTGTTCTTGTCTTTTGGATCCGCTACAATTCTTGAATAATAAAAAGCACGTTGACGTAATTTTCTTTCGTTGTTCACTAGCTTCCAGTTTTCTCCCCCATCCTCTGAACGGTACAAACCACCCTCCGGAGATTCAACAATGGCCCATACTCTATTGCTTTCCACAGGGGAAACTGCTACACCAATTTTGCCCACCACTTTAGGCATACCTGGATTTTTTGAAATTATTTTCCAGTTGGCACCACCATCATTAGATTTATACAAAGCAGAAGTACCCACATCGGCCCACATTTTATAAGGGGTTCTGTACACCTCCCAAATGCTCGTATAAATAATTTCAGGATTTTGTGGATCAATCACTAAATCTTCAGCTCCAGCTTTCTCATTTACATATAAAACTTTGTTCCAGGTTTTTCCACCATCGATGGTTTTAAATACCCCGCGATCTTCATTAGGACCAAAAGCATGACCCAATGCTGATACATAAACGATGTCTGGATTGGTCGGATATATGCGCACCCTTGAGATAGATTGTGTATTTTTCAATCCTATATTTTTCCAAGTTTTTCCACCATCGATAGATTTGTATACGCCATCTCCCTGCATAATATTGCCACGGAATTCTGTTTCACCAGTACCTATATAGATGATGTCTGGATTAGTGGCAGATACCGCCACTGCACCAACTGAAGAACTAGTCAATTGCCCATCAGTCACTGGTTTCCAGTTTAAACCACCATCGATAGTTTTCCAAAGTCCACCACCTACCGCACCAAAATAATATTCATTTTTACGACTCGGGCTACCCGAAATACCCAAGGATCTTCCACCACGATTGGGTCCAATATTTCTCCAAGTCATCCCTTTTAAAACGCTGGTAGAATCTTGTTGAGCATACATAGTCGTGCTTAAAAGCAAGGCCAGTTGAATAAAAATTAAACGAGAAGGGCGCATTTTCATAATTTGTATTTTTTATTTTTTAGTCCAAGTATTATTTGATTCATTAAAGTCGGGCATTGATTTATCTGGATCGTAGGTCACCGATTCAATGGCTGATGCACAATTGTATTTAAAAGTCCAGGAATTATTTCTTTCCCAAATTTCCACAGGCAACTTGATTCGATCTGTTTTTCCATTGCTCAATTTAATTTCTAAAACTACGGGCATCGCCATTTGTTCTAAATTATCTATTGTTATTAATGCGCCTTTGGAAAGATCATTATTATCTAGGTAGTTTACCTCCGTAACAGCCACGTCCAATCTCCAATTGTTGACAAACCATCCTCTCCAAAACCATTGTAAGCTTTCCCCAGCTACATTTTCAATGGTTCTAAAAAAATCATCAGGGGTCGGATGTTTGAATGCCCAGCGATTGATATAAGTAGTAAAAGCGCGATCAAATCTTTCTTTACCTAAAATTTGTTCGCGAAGTAAAGTAAGCCCTTCGCCAGGTTTGCGGTAAGAAAGTGTCCCGTTATTTTTTTCTTTGTAATTGTCTACATAACTTAAAACGGGTTCCAATCCTGGATGAGTATAATAATTCGAAATGGAATGTTTGTTAATCGGTTCTTTATTTTTGTATTCACCATTATTAAAATCTGCTTGAGATAGCGTGTTTATAAAAGTATTGAACCCTTCGTCCATCCATCCATACAATCTTTCATTGGAACCAACAATCATTGGAAACCAAGTGTGGCCAAATTCATGATCATTGACATTCATGAGTCCTGCTGTTTTGGCATTGGCTCCACAAAATACAATGCCGGGATATTCCATACCAGCCACATTGCCTGCCACGCAGGTTGCAGCAGGATAAGGATAGGTATACCATTTAGCAGCATTAAATTCAACTGATTTTTTTACATACTCTGTTGAACGCCCCCAGGCATCATTACCATTGCTCTCGATGGGATAAGCAGAAATGGCCAAAGATTTTTTGCCATCGGGTAAATTTATTTTAGCTGCATCTACAATAAAGGCGGAAGAAGCTGCCCATGCAGCATCCCGCGCATTGTTAATTTTAAAATGCCAAGTAAGTTTTTTAATAGAGGCAGGTTTTTGCATTTCATTTTCAACTTCAGCTGGTGTTCTTATTAGAATTGTTTGATCAGAATTAGCGGCGGTCTTCCATCGTTGCAATTGCTCCTTGCTATACACTTCACTCGGATTCATTAATTCGCCCGAACCTACTACAATCATATTGGCTGAAGCGGTAATGGCTAAATCAAAATCTCCATATTCTAAATAAAATTCACCAGGCCCAGTATAAGGTGCCGTATTCCATCCTAACACATCATCATACACAGCAATTCTTGGATACCACTGTGCCACGCAAAATATTTTACCGTTTTTTGTTGGCATGACACCCATTCTATCAGAACCATAGTCTGGAGATATAAAAGAAAATTTAATTTTAATTTTTATGTTCCCGCCATTTGATGCAATGGCCTTGGGTAAAAATATTTGCATCCTCGTATCTTCGATTAGATAATCAACTTCCTTGGCTATTTCATTTTTACTACCAGATAAAACGCTTACAGATTGAATCTTAAACCCTGCATCAAATATTTGTCCATGCCCTGCATTTCTGCTTCCATTAACAGGTACAATGGCATTGCCTCTAGAATCTTCTTTAAATAAATTTTGATCTAACTGCATCCAAACAAAATTTAAATTTTGTGGACTATGGTTGGTATAGGATAAAATTTCGGTGCCTACTATTTCATTGGTGGCTTCATTTAAGCTAACTGCTAAATTATAATCTGCTTTGTTTTGCCAATATTTTGGACCAGGCGCTCCAGATGCAGCCCTGTATTCAGTTCCATTTTGTGTATAAAAAAAGGGGGCAAACGCATCGTGGTAGTTGTAAGAAGAAACAGGCTTAACAGTTGTTTGCGCTTGCAAAAAATTTAAGCCGTACAAAAAAATTATTATAAAAATTAGCCCTTTTTTCATGTGGATTGAATTAACAATTTACAACAAATAATGCTTCAAATAAATAGAACCTAGTTGATCAAAGTCCAATTTATGTTATCTTTGCCCTACAAATAAAGAAATATGAGTCAAAATATAATCATCGCGGTTTGGATCTTATCTGCCATCTATTGCATTTACAAATTAAACAAGAGATCAAAAAGCATTTCATTAGATGGTGTTATTGGCTATACCCCTGGATTAGAAGTGATCATGGTGGTTTTACTTGGCCCTTTGTTGGCGGTGATTGATATTTCACTTACTTGGATCAGAATTTACAAAGAAGCAGAAGAAGCAAGACGAAGAGCAAAATAAACTAGCATTTACTCGGGAATAGATCATTGTAGTGAGCCGCCTTTTTTTTGAGCCACTAATTTTGTATTTTCATACATAAACTATTGCGCATGAAAAAAAGCTTCCTACTCTTTTCTATTTATTTGTTTTTTATAGCTACTACATGGGGTCAAGCTGGCTCCATTGGCATGATGCCCTATCCACAAAAATTAGTAGTCAAAGAGGGGCAGTTTATTTTTCCAACCACTACTTATATAAGTTACACAGGAAGTAAAAGTATACTCATTGAAAAAGCCATTGCTCGCTTTTCAAAAAAATTCAAACAATACAGTTTAAAAAATATTGTTGTTGACCAACGTATCAATGCGCATATTCAAATTGAATGGCTCAAAGAAAAAAATACAGAAAGAAAAGCTAAAGAAGGCTACAGTTTGGGGATTGATGAACGTGTTACCATTAAAGCTTTTTCTGAAATTGGTATATTAAATGCATTGGAATCTTTGGCACAATTACTCAATGCCTATAGCCAAGGTGCGGTCTTACAAAAGATGGAAATACAGGACTGGCCTAGCTTTCCATGGAGAGGCATGATGGTAGATGTGGCCCGTCATTTTATTCCATTAGACATGATGAAACGTAATGTGGATGCCATGGCAGCAGTAAAATATAATATTTTGCACTTGCATTTAAGCGATGATGAGGGCTTTAGAATTGAATCAAAAAAATATCCAAAACTTCATGAGCAAGGTTCCAACGGCGAATATTATACGCAAGCTGAGATGCTAGATTTAATTGCTTATTGTAAAGACCGAGGGATTGTCGTGTATCCTGAATTTGATTTGCCAGGACATAGTCAAAGTTGGTTTGCGGGTTATCCTGATTTAGCTGCAGAAAAAAAAGTATACCATCCAGGACTTAGATTTAACGTACCAGGCGATAAGCCGATGAGTATAATGACCTTGATGCAGTTAGCAAAAGCTTCTGCAACACCTACCATCGATCCAAGTAAAGAAACTACTTATGCCTTTTTGGATGGATTGCTCAAAGAAATGAAAGGAATTTTTGGGACTGGCGGATATGTACATATGGGCTTAGATGAAAACAATGGGGTGGCCTGGCAAAAGAATCCAGCCATCGTAAAGTTCATGCAAACCAAAGGAATCAAAAATACGCATGGCTTACAAACTTATTTTGCCAATCGTTTCTCCAATATCATTGAAAAAAATGGGTATCAGCCGTTGGCTTGGGAAGAAGCTTTTGATAGTTCGGTGTCAAAAAAGATCTTAATTCAATTGTGGAGGCCCGGCTTTATGGGCACCCCCCTATCTCCAGAAGAGATTGCTAATCAAGGCAATAAGTCGATTAGTTCCAGGGGTTTTTATTTGGATGTATTTATGCCCGCCTATTATCATTATTTAAATGATGATTTTACCAAGTTCAATATTAGCCCCAATTTATTAGGTGGAGAATCGGCCATTTGGGGCGAACTCATGGATGCCAGTAATTTTGAAACTAGGGTATGGCCAAGAGCAGCAGTTATTGCTGAAAGACTTTGGTCTGATAGAAATAGGATAGAAGTGAGTTCGATGTATGAGCGCATGTTTAAATTGAATCGCTATTTGTCTTGGAATGGTTTAAATCAAATTACAAATTCAGATAGAGCCATTAGTGAGTTTTTAAATGGGTACTCCAATCCTGGGACCGAAGCGCTAATTAAAGTATTGGCACCTGTCAAAGGTTACAAAAGAATCATGGCCATCATGACCAAACCAGAAGCATTGAAGTCAAGTGCTTTTGGAGAAATGGCAGACATCCTTCCAATTGATGCAGAAGCAAAATGGTTATTCAGAAAACAAGTGGAAAATTATTTAGAAAATCCTTCTGAAGACAACACCGCCCAATTAACCAATACAATAACTGTTTGGAAAAACTGCGCTACGGATGTAAACGATTTACTACTTAATGCACCCAAACTTACGAGCATTAGAAAACATGCAGAAAATTTAAGTAATATCGCCAACTTAGTACTTACCTACTTGCCGCAAAAAAATGAAACAGATAAGGTGGCGCTTTTAAAACAAATCACTATGGCCAAATCTACCATTAATGAGGTAGATTTGGCGGTGATCGATGAGCTAGAAGCCTTGGTGAATGGTCGTTTCAAAGAATTGGACAGAAGTATTTCTTTGTTTTAAACTTTAATAATTACAATGTATAAAATAGTAAAAATGAAAAAATTTATTCTTATTGATGTGTTTTTGTGTTGTATGTTTTCTTTTCATAATCTTCAAGCTCAAAAGCTTTCGGAAAACATTAAATTAAACCAAGTGGGTTATTATACCCATGGACCAAAAAATGCCATTGTTACTGGAGGCGCCAATGAAAAATATTTTTACATTACTTCCACCAATTTAAGAGATACTTTTTTTACTGGCAATTTAGGAGCCACTAAATCATCTACCTATTCTACTACCAAAACACAGTTGGCCGATTTTTCTAGCTTTCAAAAAAGGGGAGCCTATGTCTTAGTGATCAATAACCTAGGACACTCTTATGTTTTTACCATTGGCGATGATGTTTTATCCAATGCACTCAACGCATCGCTTAAAGGATTTTATTATCAAAGAATGTCCATGCCGCTAGAAGAAAAATATGCAGGCAAATGGGCGCGCGGTGCTGGACATCCAGACAATAAAGTATTTATCCATCCATCAGCGGCTTCTAAAGAAAGGCCTGCAGGATTTGTCATTGCAAGCCCTGGTGGTTGGTATGATGCAGGAGATTACAATAAATACATTGTTAATTCAGGCATTACCATGGGAACCTTGTTTTCTGCCTATGAAGATTTTCCTGAAGCCAGTAAAATGGTAAGACCAACTATTCCTTACCATAAAACTGGAGTGCCTGCTATCATTGAAGAAGCTGTCTATAATTTAAGATGGATGTTAACCATGCAAGACCCCAATGATGGTGGCGTGTATAACAAATGTACCAATGCAAGTTTTGATGGCATGATTCTTCCTGGCATTACCACCTTACCTAGGTATGTAGTTCAAAAAAGTACAGCAGCCAGTTTAGATTTTGTAGCAGTTACGGCACAAGCAGGACGAATTTTTAAAAAATTTAAAGCACAATATCCTGGTTTAGCCGACAGTTGCGCGACAGCTGCAAATAAAGCATGGCATTGGGCCTTGATGAATAAAAATTTAGCGTACGATCAGGATGGAAACAATAAAAAATTTGCACCTGCCATTACTACTGGAGGTTATGGTGACGGACATTTTGAAGATGAATGGTTTTGGGCTGCTTCTGAAATGTATAGTTTGAATGCTAAGAATGAATACCTAGAAATAATAAAAGCCAATCAAAAACTAGCGAAAATTGAAGTCCCTAGTTGGAGTTCTGTTAGCATGCTTGGTTATTATACTTTAATTAGAAATAAAAATGCGGCTGCCCTTAGTGCAACAACTGAAATGAAAAAAGAAGTTTTAGCCATGGCAGAAAGTTTTTTGAAAAATCAAAACCAAAATGCGTTTAATACCATTATGGGTCAGCAGGCCAGTGATTTTGTTTGGGGAAGCAATGCAGTAGCTGCTAATCAAGGTATTCTTTTAATCAACGCCTATTTAATTTCAAAAGATAAAAAATATTTAGACGCTGCTATGTCCAATGTGGACTATCTCTTGGGAAGAAATGCAACCGGTTATTGTTTTATAACAGGCAGCGGAAGTAAATCACCCATGCATCCACATCATCGCCCATCTATTGCAGATGGCGTAACAGAGCCTGTTCCAGGCTTACTCGTAGGTGGTCCCAATCCTGGAAAACAAGATGGATGCGTTTACGAATTCTCAGAAACAGAAACAGCCTACACGGATGTAGACTGTTCTTATGCTAGCAATGAAATTGCCATTAATTGGAATGCCCCACTTGTTTATTTATTAAATGCCATTCAAGCATTGAAACAAGAGGCAGGCTATATAAAAAAATAGGAATTATCTATTTTTATACAATTTGTCTAAGTATTCATAACGCGCATCATGCAATGCTTTTTCAGTTCTTGATTTAATATCTATGATCATCACCGGTGGTGTTGGATCGTTGCTTGTGGCTACTTTCCATTCTGGTAAATTACCGCCATTGGGATTGTAAGATTTAATAAAATTAGCAAAGTAGCTATTCATAGTTTCAGACACTTGATAGTCATCAGGCGTCCAAGCATATTCTTTGATTAAATGCAAATTACCCATACAGTATTCAATTTCACATGCATGAGGTGCACCCACTGCAGGAGGAGCAGCAGCAGCTTCGGTTTTACTCATTGTACCACCAGCTAATCCTGCCACTAAATTCGCATCCACTAAAGCAGGACGAAGTTTACTGTACAAATAACGATACACCGGTTGACTACTATTTTTACGGTGCAAGTCAAACCATTTCCAAGTGGAATAAGCAATGAATCCATCTGAAGATAAGGCAGTAGCAGAAAGCTCCACTTCTTTTTCTGAATGTGCTGGATACAAGTTTAAAATTTCTGTAGCATTGTTAGGGAATTCTGCTTTCACTCTATTGATATAATTTTCAACCGTATTAGTTTGTCCCTGCATAAAAGCAGACCCTGGAGTTTCTGCTGAGTTCCATCCAACTAACAATGGAATTTGAGCTTGTTCTTTGGCATTGAAAATTTGATTTAAATATTTTGGTAAAAAATGTCCATCTAAAACCACAGGGAAACCAAAGGTTTTTGATTCCACATACATTTCATACAAATCACGTGCGCTTAATGCCCTCAATGCTTTTAAAGAATGCACGCCTGCTTTTTCAGCAAAATCTTTTCCTGTTTTTTCTGCCTCTTGCAAGGTTACAGGTGCCATGGTTGGTTCAATACCAGCGCCGCTTTCACCAATGGCTGCATGCACTAAGCCTTTAGCCAATGGAGAAGCCATTTGATAACTCACTGCAATAGATCCAGCAGATTCCCCCGCAATGGTCACATGATTGGGATCGCCACCAAAGGAGGCAATATTATTTTTCACCCATTGTAAGGCAGCCAATTGATCATAATAACCATAATTGCCCGATGATTGATGGGAAGATTCTGCACTTAGTTCTGGATGTGCAAAATTGCCAAAAACATTTAAACGATAATTGCAAGTGATCACCACAATTCCTTTTTTCGCCATGGTTTCCCCATCATACCTTGGTTCAGAAGCATCGCCTGCAACATTGCCACCTCCATAAAAATAGACAAGCACAGGTAAATTTTTTGTATTACGTGTTGCGGGTGTCCATACATTTAAATAAAGACAGTCTTCACTTACACCATTGGATCTTGAATTCATGTCCCCCCAAATAAGCACCTGCATAGGTCGAGGTCCAAAATGTTTGGTTTCTTTTACGCCTTTCCATGGAGCAAGGGGTTGAGGATCTTTCCAACGCAAATCCCCTACTGGTGGTTTGGCAAAGGGAATACCAAAATAAGTTTGAATACCTGATTTGGTATCATAATTCCCTTCTATCATCCCATTTTGAGTATTGGTTTGAACAGCAAAGGCATTGGTATTGGCCTGAGCCATACTCATTAGGGCGCTGATGCTAAAAGTAAATGCAAGCAAAGTTTTTTTCATAGGTATTTTTTTATCCATTAAGTTTTCAACTGAACTACACAATTTATTAAAAAATCAATTAACTTCATAAGCAATTATATAAACATGAAAAAACAACTATTACTAGCTTTTGCTATGGCCACCACACTTGCTTTAAATGCTCAAGTAAAAGCTAAACCAGAAGATACCGAGTACTATACTCCTGTTCCAAAAAAAGTAACGCCAGCTAAAGGAATTACTGCTGCACCATCAGATGCGATTGTTTTATTCAATGGTGCCAATTTGGACGAATGGGAATTGGTCAATCATCCTGATAGTAAAGAAACATGGGATTTGGTAGATGCCACCATGCGTGTAAGCAAAACCAATGGAGATATTCAAACCAAAAGAAAGTTCATGAATTATCAAATGCATATTGAATATTTGATACCAAGTTATATCACAGGTTCAGGTCAAGCAAGAGGAAACAGCGGTATTTTCTTAGCGTCCTTACCCGCAGGCGTAGGCAACGCTGGTGGTTATGAATTACAAGTACTAGATAATTTTACCAATACCACTTATGTTAACGGACAAGTGGGCAGTATTTATAAACAAACACCTCCCTTGGTCAATGCTACCTTGCCTGCAGGAGAATGGCAAACCTATGATGTGATTTGGACTGCTCCTTTGTTCAATGAAGATGGTACTTTAAAGTCCGCGGCAAGAATTACTGTATTTCACAATGGAATTTTAGTACAAAATGATTTTGTATTGAAAGGAGATACGCCTTATATAGGTCAACCTGTTTATGTAAAACACGGTGCAAGCCCAATTAAATTACAAGCACATGGAGATAAAAGCGAACCACTTAGTTACAGAAATATTTGGGTAAGACCATTGTAAAATATTCAGCTTACCTATCTAATAAAAAAAGGCCCCAATATCTTGGAGCCTTTTTTTATTTAGTATCAACTCATTAATTATTTATTCACTAATGGGGCTACTTTAGTTCCAATCAACTCAATCGCTTTTAATAATTGTTTATGGGAGAGTCCTGCATCCATTTGAAAGGTAAATCTGGAAATACCTCCGAGTGCATTGCTGTGGCGAATAATTTTTTCAGCCACTATTTCGGGATTGCCAACCACTAATGCACCAAGTATTCCATTTTGTGCATCAAACCTGGCCTTGGTCACCGGAGGATAACCTCTTTCTTTCCCAATCTTTGTAAACATTTCTGCATAGCCTGGATAATAGGCTTCAACCGCTGCTTCATTTGTTGCTGCAACAAATCCAAGAGAATGCACACCTACTTTTAATACCTCTGGACCATGTCCTGCTTCTGCTCCAGCTTGTCTGTACAAATCAATCAAGGGTTTGAAACGATGGGTTTCTCCACCAATGATGGCCACCATTAAAGGCAAGCCCAATGCGCCCGCACGAATAAAAGATTCAGGTGTGCCACCCACACCCAACCAAATAGGTAATTTATTTTGAAGCGGTCTTGGATAAATAGATTGATTGATTAAGGAAGCTCGAAATTTGCCCGACCAATTAATCAATTCATTATTTCTTATTTGTAATAATAAATCAAGTTTCTCTGTGAAAAGTTCATCATAATCATGAAGGTTCAGTCCAAACAAAGGAAATGATTCAATAAAGGAACCCCTGCCCACCACCATTTCTGCTCTACCATTAGAAATTAAATCCAAGGTGGAAAAATTTTGAAACACTCTTACAGGATCTGCAGCGCTTAATACCGTTACGGCACTAGTTAAAATAATTTTTTTAGTTCGAGTGGCAGCGGCAGCCAATAACATAGAGGAAGCAGAATCAAGAAATTCTTTTCGATAATGTTCGCCAATGCCAAAAACATCCAAGCCCATCGCATCGCTGTATTCAATGCGTTCAAGTAATTCTGCAATGGCTTGCGCATTGCTAATTGTTGAATCGGCTGGTACGGCAGCAAAACTATCTATGCCTATTTCCATGGTATAAAATTATTCGATATAGAATTAAAAAAGCCCCGAACAATGTTCGGGGCTTGTGGCACCACCCGGGCTCGAACCGGGGACACAAGGATTTTCAGTCCTTTGCTCTACCAACTGAGCTACAGCGCCATCCTAGGTTCAATGAAATTCTAAGACCTCTATGAACCGGGGAGCAAATATAGGCCAGGCGGCCTTAAATAGCAAAAAATATGGCTGCTTTATTGAAAATCAGTGCTTTACTAAGCCGAAGTAGCCACGATAAAAAAGGAAATAATGATCAAGGCCAAGCCCATCCATTGCTTGGGGCTAAGCCTTTCTTTGAAAAACAAATAGCCGATGAGTACCGACAAAAGTTGACTACTAATGATCAAAATATTGATCACCATGATGGGCAGGTACTGATAAGATACATTGATGGCTAGTCCACCAGCCACCAACAAAAATCCTAATTGCAAATACTTAAGTATATGTATTGCGCTTATATAATTCAATAAGTCTTTGAACAAGCCATCGCGTACGACCAATACTAGTCCAAACAACATGGCAGTTGTTTCAACAACTAAACTAAAACCAAGCGGGCCCCACCAACTAATTGGATAAGTATACAAAGCATAAGAGCTACCCCAAAAAAAGCTAGCCAGTACTCCGTACAACATGCCGTTTTTTTGTTCACTTACACTTGAATTTTGTTTTCCTTGAAAATATAAAAGAATTAAACCAGCGGTTGAAAATATAAATGCGTATAAATAATTCGCTTTCCAAACTTCACCAACAATAAAGACAGCGGTTAAAATAGTAAACAATTTTATCGCAGATACAGGCACCACAATGCTTACAGGCGCTCTTTGTATGCCTCTTAAAAAAAATACCAAGCCAAAAATATTAAATACACTCAGTGCAATGGTTAATAAAAAAGGATTGCCGAAACCTAAGTTATGTACGGTCCATCCTTTAAAAAAAGCATTATCTCTACATCCAAAATATAAAATAGAAAATATGCCGGAAGCAAATATGCCTCTGTAAAACATGCCTATTTGATAAGGAATAGTTTCAGTAACTTTTTTCCAATACGCATTGCTGATGGCAAAACAAAATGCACCAATTAAGACAAAAACAATTCCCATATTAATATTCACAATTTTTAGGCGTACGCGCAAAAGGAATTACGTCTCTAATATTGGTCATGCCTGTAACAAATTGTATCATTCTTTCAAAACCTAAACCAAAGCCCGCGTGCGGTACGGTGCCAAATCTTCGAGTATCTAAATACCAGCTCATGTCCTCTAAAGGAATATGCATCTGATTCATTCTGGCTTCTAATTTGTCTAAGCGCTCCTCTCTTTGGCTTCCACCCACGATCTCTCCAATGCCCGGTGCTAGTATATCCATGGCTGCCACAGTTTCTTTGCCTGGTGCACAACCATCATTCATACGCATGTAAAAGGCTTTGATCGCTGCAGGATATCCCGTTACAATAACTGGTTTTTTAAAATGTTGCTCTACCAAATATCTTTCATGCTCACTTTGTAAATCAATTCCCCATTTCACTTCGTATTGGAATTTCTTTTTCTTATAGTGATTACTATTTAATAAAATATCAATGGCTTCTGTATAAGTAATGCGTTCGAAATTATTGTTCACCACCAATTCTAATTTCTCTCTTAAACCAAGGCCGCTTCTTTTTTCAGTAGGCAATAATTTTTCTTCTTCAGCTAAACGCGCATCTAAAAAATCAATATCATCTGCATTATTTTTTAATGCATAATTAATTAAATATTTTATGAAGGCTTCCGCTAAATTCATATTGTCCTCAATATCATAAAAAGCCATTTCGGGTTCAATCATCCAAAACTCTGCTAAGTGTCTTGTGGTGTTTGAATTCTCTGCGCGGAAGGTAGGACCGAAAGTATAAATCTCTGAAAAGGCCATGGCGCCTAGCTCTCCTTCGAGTTGTCCACTCACGGTTAAGTTGGTTCCTTTGCCAAAAAAATCTTGTGTATAATCAATTTCGCCTTGCTCATTTTTAGGTGCGCCTTCTAAAGGAAGTGTAGTGACTCTAAACATTTCTCCTGCACCTTCTGCATCAGAACTAGTAATAATTGGCGTATGTAAATACACAAATCCTCTTTCGTTGTAAAATTGATGTACCGCAAAAGCGAGTGCATGTCTTAATCTAAATACCGATCCGAATGTATTGGTACGAAAACGCAAATGCGCTTTCTCTCTTAAAAATTCTAAAGAATGTTTTTTAGGTTGTAAAGGGAATTTTTCTGCATCGCTGTCACCTAAAATTTCAAGGGTCTTCGCTTTTACTTCAACAGATTGTCCCTTGCCCAAACTCTCTACCACGGTGCCTACAATTTTTAAAGAGGCTCCGGTAGTTACTCTTTTTAATATAGCTTCATCAAATTCTCCTAGTGTGGCCACAATTTGAATATTGGCATTCGTGCTTCCGTCGTTAAGCGCGATAAACTGATTGTTTCTAAAAGTGCGCACCCAGCCCATCACCACCACTTCGGTCCCTGTTGGGGTGCCCGACAACAATTGCTTTATTTTGATTCTTTGATTGAACATGTTTGTGTTTTCGAATGGCAAAGATAATCGGTTTCGAGGGCCAAATACCCTGTTTTAGGTATAAAAACAGATAAAAAATTGTTTTTTTCTTGAAAATCTGCTTAACATTGCATTAGCAAAGCGCTAGAAGATTCTTTTTAAGTTGATGGCTTGCTACCCTAATTTCCCATTATACAATTGTCGGTCTCAGTTATTTCGACCGAAATTTCATAAAAGTGTTCAAATATTTCCAACCCTTGATTCGATTCTTAATTAAACCATAGTTACAAAGTGCCAGAAAAAGACGACAAACCAAAAAGGGGGCGCAAACCAGTTGCAGCCAGCCCTGCCGCAAAATCAGCTCCAGCAAGTAGTTCAGACAAAAAGCCAATAGGCAAAAAGCCGCTCCCTTTGAAAAAGGTAGAGCCAGTAAAAGATGCTACTGAAGACGACAAAGCTTCAAAAATAGCTCAAGCCCTATTTGGTGATGAAAGTGCTGCCAGTGCAGACAGTCCTGCTCCAGCAACTAACAGTAGCGGAGATACGGCTTCCACCAGTTCCAATAATGCGCCCAATGCAGGATCGGGTTCGGCTCCTAATAATGGACCCAATTTGCCCGCACAACGTTATCCGCAACCCAAAAAAGAACCGGTATTTAATGTGGAGTTCGATGGCGTGATTGAGTCTGAAGGTGTTTTAGAAATGATGCCCGATGGGTATGGTTTTTTACGTTCTTCCGATTATAACTATTTATCTTCTCCCGATGATGTCTATGTTTCTCCTTCTCAAATAAAAGCATTTGGTTTAAAAGTGGGCGATACCGTACATGGTACTGTTCGTGTACCACGCGAGGGTGAAAAATATTTTGCCTTGACCAAAGTACATCAGGTGAATGGAAAAAATCCAGATGAGATTCGCGACCGTATTCCTTTTGATTATCTAACGCCGATCTTCCCCTTTGAAAAATTAAATTTATATACTTCTGCCAATAATTACAGCACACGTATCATGGATTTGTTTACGCCCATTGGTAAGGGTCAAAGAGGTTTGATTGTGGCACAACCAAAAGTGGGTAAAACCATGTTATTGAAAGAGGTAGCCAATGCGATTGCAGCTAACCATCCTGAATGTTATTTGATTATATTATTAATAGATGAAAGACCGGAAGAGGTGACCGATGTAGAGCGTTCTGTAAAAGGAGAAGTGATTGCTTCTACTTTTGATGAGCCTGCAGAAAAACACGTTAAGGTTTCATCGGTAGCATTACAAAAAGCGAAACGCTTAGTGGAGTGCGGACACGATGTAGTGATCTTATTAGATTCTATTACACGTTTAGCACGTGCACACAATACCGTAGCGCCTAGTTCTGGTAAAGTATTATCAGGTGGTGTGGAAGCTACTGCCTTACTTCGTCCAAAACAATTTTTTGGTGCAGCACGTAAAATTGAAAATGGTGGATCACTTACCATATTAGCCACGGCCTTAATTGAAACTGGTTCAAAAATGGATGAGGTTATTTTTGAAGAGTTCAAAGGAACAGGTAATATGGAATTGGTATTGGATCGTCGTTTAGCGAACAAGCGTATTTTCCCTGCTATTGATTTAGTAGGATCCAGCACACGTCGTGATGATTTATTATTAGATAAAGATGTTTTAGGTAGAATGAATATTCTTCGTTTATTCATTAATGATATGAATAACGATGAAGCAATGAATGAATTATTAAAACGTATGCGAGGTACTAAAGACAACGAAGAGTTTTTAGCCAGCATGAATCGTTAAATAAAAACGCTCTTAATTAAAATTTAAGAGCGTTTTTATTTTATATCTAATGATTTTTTCAATGACACCGTTTATGGGTGTCATTGATTTACTTTACTCCTTAAAAAATAAGGGCCTTTTTTATTTTAGTCTTTAAAGTAATTACTATGCTCAATTTCTTCACGCACTTTTTCTGGTACTAAATAACGAATCGTTATTCCTTCTTTTCTATTGTTACGTATTAGTGTAGCAGAGAGTTGTAACAAGGGCGCCTCTAATATTTGTACGCGCGCACCATATTCATTGCTAATATCAAAGCCATCTCGTTTATATACAATGAACGAATAATTTTTAACTAAGGTTTCAAAGTTTTTCCACTTCGGTAAATTCTGAAAACTATCGGCGCCCATGATTACCGAAAATTCATGTTGCGGATATTTCTCTTCTAAATAAATAAGTGTGTCAATGGTATAAGAAGGCTTGGGCAAAGAAAATTCGATATCAGATACTTTTAATTGTGTATCATCTTCAATAGCCAGCTTGGCTAAATGCAATCGGTCGTATTCATTTAATAAACTACCCTGGGGTTTCAATGGATTTTGTGGAGAGACCACTAGCCATACCTGTTTTAAATCTGAATGATTGGCTACATAACTTGCCACCATTAAGTGACCGTTGTGTATGGGATTAAAAGAACCAAAAAATAAACCAATCTTCATTTTATAATATATTGATTATCAATTGTTTATCTAAATATTGGGGCTAATAAAAATACTATCTGCCTCATTCATTCTAAGGCTTAATTGATAGCCAGCTACTGATATGGATATAGGATCGCCCAGTGGGGCTATTTGCTCAACCGTAATTAATTCACCTGGTATACAGCCCATCTCCATTAATTTCAAAAATATTTCATCATTTTCAAAAGAATGAATCACGCCCGACTCCCCAATTTTTAACTCAGATAGTTTCTTCATAGTAATAGTGCAAAGATAGTTTCTGTTTTACACAAATAGTTACGAAATTTGGAGCATTGAAAAACAATATCTTATGTCGATGAGCATCTCTTTTAATAAGGCCGATAAAAATGCAATACTGGCTAATCGTACTGCGCTAAAGGCTTTTATAGAAAGGGCTTTAAAAAAAGAGGGCTTGACTATTGAAACGCTTCAATATATATTTTGCTCTGATAAATATATACTAGGCATTAATAAATCTTATCTACAACACGATTATTATACAGACATTATAAGTTTCGACCTATCTGAAACCAAGGGTAAGCTCATCGGGGAGGTTTACATAAGTATTGACCGTGTAAAGGATAATGCCAAAACCCATAAGACCTCCTTAAAGGAGGAGTTGCTTAGGGTAATTTTCCATGGAGCCCTACATTTTTGCGGTTACAAGGACAAAAAGCCTGCAGATATCAAAAAAATGCGTGCACAAGAGGACAAATGGCTGAAATCCTACCTAAAATCAGTTGCTTAAATAGAATAGAGCAGCTTTTACAAACTAAAACGTTCCTTGTGGAACATATCTATAATCGACCAGTCGAGAAATAGTCATTTTTTCTAAAACCTATAAGTATAGCTTGAATATTGATATTAATTGAATTGCTTGGTATTCAATACAGGCTTATCTTTGCACACTTATATGTTTCCCAAATACAATGTCATAGTAGTAGGTGCCGGTCACGCAGGCTGTGAAGCAGCAGCGGCGGCGGCCAATATGGGCTCCAAGGTTTTATTGGTGACCATGAATATGCAAACCATTGCCCAAATGAGTTGTAACCCCGCCATGGGTGGAATTGCCAAAGGTCAAATAGTAAGGGAAATAGATGCCCTGGGTGGATATAGCGGCATCGTCACCGACCTAAGTACGATTCAGTTTAGAATGCTTAATAAGAGCAAGGGGCCTGCCATGTGGAGCCCTAGAGCCCAGAACGATAGGCAATTATTTGCCTCTAAATGGAGGGAGATGCTAGAGAACACCCCCAATGTAGATTTTTACCAGGATTCAGTGAACGAACTCATCATTAAAAACAATAAAGCTTGTGGAGTCATTACCAGTTTAGGACATAAAATAGAGGCAGATGCGGTCATTATCACTAGCGGAACCTTCCTAAACGGAATTATTCATATAGGTGAGAAACAAATTGGTGGTGGAAGGGTGGCAGAAAAAGCCGCCACAGGCATTACCGAACAATTGGTTTCCTTTGGTTTAGAGTCGGATAGACTTAAAACCGGTACACCTCCAAGGGTAGATGGTCGTAGTTTAGACTATTCAAAGATGGAAGAACAGAAGGGCGATGAGGAGATTGTGGGCTTTTCTTATATGGATATACCAAGGGTTAAAGCAAAAGACCAACGTTCTTGTTGGATTACCTATACAGATAATATTGTACACGACATTTTAAAAACTGGTTTTGATCGTAGTCCAATGTACCAAGGTCGTATTGAAGGAGTGGGTCCAAGATACTGTCCCAGTATCGAAGACAAGATTAACCGATTCGCAGACAGAGAAAGGCATCAATTATTTGTAGAGCCAGAAGGTTGGAATACGGTGGAGATATATGTCAATGGATTTAGTACCAGTTTACCAGAAGAAGTTCAGTACGAAGCTCTTCGTAGAGTGCCAGGTTTTGAAAATGCACGTATGTTTCGTCCAGGCTATGCCATTGAATACGATTATTTTCAACCTACTCAATTAACCTATACCTTAGAAACCAAGGCCATCCATAATTTATATTTCGCTGGGCAAATCAATGGAACCACTGGTTATGAAGAAGCGGCTTGCCAAGGAATAATGGCGGGTATCAATGCGCATTTAAAAATTAATGAAAAAGCACCGCTTATCTTAAAAAGATCTGATGCTTATATAGGTGTTTTAATTGATGATCTTATCAGCAAGGGCACGAACGAGCCCTATAGAATGTTTACTTCAAGGGCAGAGTTTAGAACACTATTAAGACAAGACAATGCCGATCTAAGATTAACAGAACTAAGTCATCAATTAGGTTTTGCAAGTGCAGATCGATTGCGTAAAGTAGAAGAAAAGACCAACGAGGTGGCCAATATAAAAACAATACTTTCTAATCAAACTATAATACCAGAAGAGGTAAATGGTTTTTTAATTAGTATTGATTCGATGGTGATTACAGAAAAACAAAAAGCTTCGAAACTCTTGCTACGACCAAATATTAGCCTTGGTCAAGTCATTGAAAACTGCGCAGAATTAAAAGAAAAATTAGCAGATAAAGAAGTAGATCACCTAGAACAAGCAGAAATTCAAATTAAGTATGAGCGTTATATTGAGAAAGAAAAAGAAATAGTGGAGCGTATGTTAACGCTTGAAAATAAAATGATTCCAGAAAATTTTGATTACGATAAATTATCAGCCCTTTCTATTGAAGCGCTTCAAAAATTCAAAAAAATTCGTCCAATTACTATTGGACAAGCTAGTCGTATTAGCGGTGTGAACCCGAGTGACATTCAAATTCTTATGGTGTTCATCGGTCGCTAACCATTCATAAAGAAATTTCCAATTCTTCTATTTTACACAATATCTTTTTAGTAGCTTTAAGATCTTTCTTTACAACTAAAATAAGAATCACATGAAGCGAATTTATGTATGGGCCTGCTTACTATGCACAACGTTTTCTGCAATAGCACAGGAATCTTTCCCCGTCAACGGTATTAGAGATATTCATACAGGTTTATATGCTTTTACGAATGCCACTATTATTCAAAATGAAAAATCAAAGCTTGAAAAAGCAACCTTATTAATTAAACAAGGAAAAATTATTGCAGTGGGTACTAGCGTGGCTATTCCAAAGGATGCGGTGGTGGTAGATTGTGCGGGTAAATTTATATATCCTTCTTTTGTAGACCCCTTCACCGACTATGGTGCAGTTCAAACAAAGAGACCAGCCGGTGCTTTCAACTATGGAGGTCCTGGACAATTTCTATCCAATAAACCAGGTGCTTATAACTGGAATCAAGCCATTAAACCGGAAGTTAATGCTTCAGATATATTTGCTACAGACGAAGCAGCTTCAAAGAATTATAGAGCCAATGGTTTTGGCACCGTTTTTACACATAGTAAAGATGGTATCGCAAGAGGCACTGGCTCAGTAGTAACATTAGCTACCGAAAACAATAACCAAGCTTTAATCAAAACAAGGGCTGCTGCAGTTTATTCTTTTGATAAAGGTTCCTCCACGCAATCTTATCCATCTAGTTTAATTGGAAGTATTGCTTTATTGCGTCAAACCTATTTAGATGCAAAATGGTATCAAACAAAGCCAGTCGGCGAGGGTGCTAACCTTTCTTTAGAAGCTTGGAATAATAGTCAAAGCATTCCTCAAATTTTTGCTGCAGATGATAAATGGAGTGCAGTTCGTGCAGACAGATTAGGCGATGAATTTGGGGTACAATATATTATTAAAGGTGGGGACAATGGTTATCAAAGAATAGACGAGATTGTAAAAACCAAGGCGAGCTATATATTAAATGTAGATTTTCCTGAAACAATGGATGTTGAAGATCCTAACGATGCTCGTTTTATTTCTTTAGCAGATATGAAACACTGGGAATTAGCGCCTACTAATTTAGCGACGTTTGAAAAAGCAAATGTTTCTTTTAGTATTAGTAGTAGCGATTTAAAAGATAGCAAAACATTTTTAGTGAATCTTAGAAAAGCCATTCGTTTTGGTTTATCTGAATCAAAAGCCTTAGAAGCTTTGACTAAAACACCGGCTACGATGTTGGGCGTTTATGATCAATTGGGTTCTTTGGAAATAGGTAAATTAGCCAATTTCATTATTACCTCTGAGCCTGTTTTTTCAAGCAATGCAAAAATTATTGAGAATTGGATACAAGGAAATAAATACGAAGTAACAAGTGGTGAGTGGAATAATTATGCGGGTAAATATAAATTAACATTGAATGTTGGGGGAACCAACACAGAATATAATTTAGAAATTAAAAAAGATCTATCTGCCTCTATAGTAGGTACAGATACCTTGACTGCAAAAATTATCATCAATGAGTCTTTAGTTAAAATTTATTTTCCTAATAAAAAAGGAAAGGGTGCAGAACAAATTAGACTAGGAGGTGCCATTGTTGGTGCTAACTGGTCTGGTATTGGAACCGATCCCGCTGGCAATAAAAACACATGGACCGCTTCTTTAGTTAGTCCAATGACCGCAACAGCAGATACTAAGAAAAACATCGATACATTAAAACCATTGGCTAAGGTTACCTTTCCTTTCGTAGGTTTTGGAAATGAAAAAATACCAAGTCAAGAAACTATCTTAATTAAAAACGCTACTGTTTGGACCAGTGAAAAAGAGGGCGTTTTAAATAATACAGATGTCTTATTAAAGAATGGGAAAATTGCTAAAGTGGGTAAAGATATCAGTGAAGCAGGGGCAAGGGTTATTGATGGCACTGGCAAACACTTAAGCGCAGGTATTATTGACGAACATTCACATATTGGCGTACTCTCCATTAACGAAGGAGGGCAATCTGTAACAAGCGAAGTGCGTATTGCAGATAATTTAAATCCAGAAGACATTAATATCTATCGTCAGTTAAGTGGTGGGGTTACTTCCTCGCATATCTTACATGGCTCTGCCAATACTATTGGAGGACAAACGCAATTGATTAAACTTCGTTGGGGTGCCAACGACCAAGATTTAAAATTTGCTGGTGCAGATGGTTTTATCAAGTTCGCTTTAGGGGAGAACGTAAAAAGAACCACTAGTACAAGCAATAACCGTTACCCTGATACAAGAATGGGAGTAGAAGAAGTATTGAACGATGCTTTTGATCGAGCCCTAGACTATCAAAAAGCAATCAAAGTAAATCCCAATACAAGAAGAGACCTAGAATTAGAGGCATTGGTTGAGATCTTGAATAAAAAACGTTTTATTACTTGTCACTCTTATGTACAACCTGAAATTACTTATATGATGCGTATAGATGACAAATATGGTTTTACTGTTAATACCTTCACGCATATATTAGAAGGATTTAAAGTGGCGGATAAAATGAAAGAACATGGTTCAAGTGCTTCCACCTTCTCTGACTGGTTTATGTATAAAACCGAAGTGCAAGATGCCACTGGTTATAATGCGGCCATTATGCAAAAAGTAGGTTTGAATGTTTGTATTAACTCTGATGATGCTGAAATGGCTAGAAGATTAAATCAAGAAGCTGCTAAAGCAATTAAATACGGAGGTGTATCTGAACAAGAGGCCTTTAAAATGGTAACGATTAATCCAGCAAAGGCATTACATGTTGCGGATAAAGTAGGAAGTATTAAAACAGGAAAAGATGCAGATGTGGTTTTGTGGTCTGATAATCCTTTAAGTATTTATGCAAAATCTTTATACACTATCGTAGATGGTATTATATATTTTGATAGAGAAAAAGATGCAGCCATGCATAAAGAGCTAGCCGCAGAAAAAACCAGATTAACACAAAAAATGTTAGGAGAGAAAAAAGCAGGTGGTCCTACAAGAGCTGCCATGCCTAGTTATCAAGTGCTATTGAATTGTGGTGATCATAACCACGAAGATGAAATGGTTACTATTTACGAAACTCAAAAAGATTAAACTATGCAAAAGAAATATACCACCTTATTGTTTGTATCTCTTGCGCTATTACAAATAAAAGCAAGCGCTCAGGAAACAATCTATCCAGTAGGTCCGCAAGCAGGTCCAATGGTGATTACGCATGCGACAGTGCATGTGGGAAACGGAACGATATTAACCGACGCCTCTGTATCCTTTGATAAAGGAAAAATTACAGGTGTTGGCGCTTCTGTATCTACTAGTGGTGCAACCATTATCGATGCAACAGGTAAACAAGTTTATCCGGGTTTAATACTTCCACTTTCTAGTTTAGGTTTAAAAGAAATTAATAGCGGTGTGCGCGGTAGCAACGATTTTCAAGAAATTGGAGAAAACAATGCAAGCATTAGAACCATTGTATCTTATAATACCGATTCTAAAGTCATTAACGCACTACGCGCCAATGGTGTGCTACTTGCACATGTGGCACCGATGGGGGAACTTATTGAAGGAAGCTCCTCTATTGTACAATTAGACGCCTGGAATTATGAAGACGCTGCATACAAAACAGACAATGGTATTTTTATAAACATGCCAACGCTTATTCCAAGAAGAGGTGGTCGTGGTGGTTTCATGCGTCAACCTGCTGGAGACCCAGTAAAAGAAGCAATGAATAAAATTGAAACCCTTAAAACATTCTTTACTGAAGCACGCGCTTATTTACAAGAAAAAAATCATGCAGAAAATAATTTGAAATTTGAAGCAGTGCGTGGTTTATTCACTGGAAAACAAAAACTATATGTTCGCGCCAACGAAGTAAAACAAATGCTATTGGCCATTGATTTAGGCAAAACATTTAAATTTGATATGGTCATTGTAGGAGCTGCTGAAAGTTTACAAATAGCTTCACTATTGGTAGAGCATAAAATTCCTGTTATTTTAGATAATCAGCATGCGCTTCCTACTACAGAAGACGATGATATCGATCAACTCTATAAACTACCTGCAGAACTTAAAAAAGCAGGTGTATTATTTGCGATTAACGATGCCAACGAGCAAAGTAAACAACGAAATATTAGCTTCAATGCGGGTACTGCTGCAGCTTATGGCTTGGGCAAGGAAGAGGCATTGAGCGCAATCACCCTTAATACTGCTAAAATTTTAGGTATTGACGATATCACTGGTTCTATCGAAACGGGAAAAGATGCTAATATTATAATTAGTGACGGAGATATCCTAGATATGAGAGGCAATCAGGTGACTAAGGCCTTTATTCAAGGACGTGATATCTCCTTGGATAATAAACAAAAACAAATGTATGAACGCTATAAGCATAAATACAAGATTAACTAATTAACAGTTTGTTCTATGCGCAAAAGAACCTCTCTATCACTGCTGTGGTGGGGAGGTTTTTTTTGTTAACTTAGCGCCATGCCAAAAAAGCTATTTTTATTAGATGCTCTAGCATTAATTTATCGCGCTTATTATGCGCTTATTCGCACACCCAGAATTACTACAACAGGTATTAATACCAATGCGCAATTTGGTTTTACCAACACGCTTTTAGAAATTATTAGAAAAGAAAACCCAACGCATATTGCGGTTTGTTTTGATACACACGCTCCTACGGAAAGACATACCGATTTCACAGATTATAAGGCCAATAGACAAGAGGCGCCCGAAGATTTATTAGATTCATTACCCCATATTAAAGCCATCATTGAAGGTTTTAATATTCCAGTAATTGAATATGACGGATACGAAGCAGATGATATTATTGGTACACTTGCCTGGCAGGCTGCTGCTAAGGGTTATGAAGTGTATATGGTTACCCCGGATAAAGATTATGGTCAATTACTGGTAAAACCCAATGTATATATATGGAAACCACCTGCATTTGGTAATAAAGAAGAAATTGTAGATGCTAAAAAGATTTGTGAGAAGTGGGATATCGCAAGAGTAGAACAGGTGGTGGATATGTTGGGCTTAATGGGAGACGCCACTGATAATATACCGGGTATTCCAGGCGTAGGCGAGAAAACTGCTGCTAAACTTTTAAAATTATATGACACCTTAGAGGGAGTACTAGATAACGCCGATAAAATAACAGGTTCAATGGGTGAAAAAGTGCGCGCAGGCAAAAAGTCGGCAATTATGAGTAAGAAGCTGGCCACCATTATTACCAATGTGCCGGTAAGTTTTCATGAAGAAGATTTTAGATTAAAAGAAAAAAATAAATCGGCGCTGTCTGAAATTTTTAATGAACTAGAGTTTAAAACATTAGGTAAAAGAATTTTAGGAGACGAGTTCTCGGTGAGTGGTGGAGCGGGTTCCTTTGATGTAGCAATAGCCAAACAAGAACAAACCGACTTGTTTGGAAATACAGTGAATGTAAAAATAAAAAATAAAAAAGGGGCGGGTAAAAATAATGCAGCTACAAACGAAGTAGATAATCTAGAAGATAGTAGTATTAATAATGTGGCAGCTGGTGAAGAATTGGGTGAGGATGATTTAACAGTTGAATTAGTGGTAAACAAAAATAGCGCTAACACACCACATAATTATAAAGCGGTGGTGGGTAAAGAAGCTATTCAAGCCTTGGTGCAGGATTTACTTTTACAAAAAGAAGTTTGTATTGATACAGAAACAACAGGAATTAATGCCAACGATGTTGAATTAGTGGGCTTGAGTTTTTCTTATAAAGAACATGAGGGGTTTTATATTCCAATTGCAAACGAAGCTGAGGCTAAAAAAACATTGGCATTGTTT
>JAPLEP010000030.1:0-2575 GCA_026391155.1 Bacteroidota bacterium | reverse complement strand
TCTGTTTGTTATTAACGGCAATCGATAACAATAACAGAGCGCCTGCTTTTTTATCATATTAGTACGAAAAATGTTATTTAATGAGTGAAAAAATTTTCATTTTCGATACCACTTTACGCGATGGCGAACAAGTGCCAGGTTGTAAGCTAAATACGAAGGAAAAATTAGATTTAGCGCTACATATCGAGGCCTTGGGCGTTGATATCATTGAAGCAGGTTTTCCTATTTCAAGTCCGGGTGATTTTGATTCGGTCACCCAAATTTCAAAAGCCATCAAAACAGCTACTGTATGTGGTTTGAGCCGTGCCGTACAAAAGGATATTGAAGTGGCTGGAGAAGCATTAAAGTATGCAAAAAGACCGCGTATCCACACTGGAATAGGTACTTCAGACTATCATATTAAAAGCAAATTCAATTCAAATAGAGAAGATATTTTAGCCCGCGCCATTCAATGTGTTAAATGGGCCAGAAACTTTACAGATGATGTAGAGTTTTATGCAGAAGATGCAGGCAGAACAGACAACGAATACTTGGCACGTGTGGTAGAAGCGGTTATTAAAGCGGGTGCAACTGTGGTAAATATTCCAGATACAACCGGTTATTGTTTGCCTTATCAATATGGCGAAAAAATCGCTTACCTCATTAACAATGTATCTAATGTAGACAAGGCTATACTTTCTTGTCATTGCCATAATGATTTAGGGTTGGCTACAGCTAACTCTATTGCAGGTATTATTAGTGGTGCACGTCAAATTGAGTGTACCATAAACGGCTTGGGAGAAAGAGCCGGTAATACTGCTTTAGAAGAAGTGGTGATGATCATTCAACAGCACAAACACATGGGTTTCCATACTGATATTCATGCCAAACAATTATATGGATTAAGCAGAGAAGTATCAGACGTAATGCGCATGCCAGTTCAACCAAACAAAGCTATTGTAGGTGCCAACGCCTTCTCGCATTCATCAGGGATTCACCAAGATGGATTTTTAAAAGATGCTACTACTTACGAAATTATCAATCCCGAAGAAGTTGGTGCAGGCGAAAGCAGAATTGTACTCACTGCCCGTAGCGGAAGAAGCGCACTAGCACATCGATTCCAAAAAATTGGGTATGCATTTGACAGAAATGATATTGATGTTTTATACGAGCAATTTGTACAAGTAGCCGATCAGAAAAAAGAAGTTGAAGAAAATGATTTACACCAGCTAGCTAGGGCATACAATCCTGCATTGGCTAAAAATAATTGAACCATGGAATTGAATAAGTATAGTAAAACCATTACACTCGACGAAACACAACCGGCAGCGCAAGCCATGTTTTATGGAATTGGTTTAACAGACGCAGATTTACAAAAAGCGCAAGTAGGTATTGTGAGTATGGGCTATGATGGCAATACTTGTAATATGCACCTAAATGATTTAGCCAAAAAAGTAAAAACAGGTGTTTGGGAAAACGACTTAGTGGGATTGATTTTTAATACCATTGGTGTGAGTGATGGCATGAGTAATGGCACCGATGGCATGCGTTATTCTTTGGTGAGTCGCGATATTATTGCAGATTCAATTGAAGCAGTTTGTGGTGCACAATATTACGATGCATTGATTGCTATTCCTGGTTGCGATAAAAACATGCCGGGTTCATTAATTGCCATGGGACGGTTAAATCGTCCATCAATTATGGTTTATGGCGGAACCATTGCACCAGGTCATTATAACGGACAAGATTTAAATATTGTATCTGCGTTTGAAGCCCTTGGTCAAAAAATTGCAGGTCAATTAACCGAAGCAGATTTTAAAGGAATTGTACAACATGCTTGCCCAGGTGCAGGTGCTTGTGGTGGAATGTATACCGCTAATACCATGGCTAGTGCGATTGAAGCATTAGGAATGAGTTTGCCTTTTTCTTCATCGAATCCAGCACTAAGCGATGAAAAGCAAAAAGAATGCGAAGACGCAGGAAAAGCCATTCGTTTGTTGTTAGAAAAAGACATCAAGCCAAGAGATATTATGACGCGCGAGGCTTTTGAAAATGCCATTACCGTTATTATGATTTTGGGTGGAAGTACCAATGCTGTATTGCACATGATTGCAATGGCAAAATCTGTAGACATTCCATTAACGCAAGACGATATTCAAGCCATTAGTAATAAAACACCCGTACTAGCAGATTTTAAACCGAGTGGAAAATATTTAATGCAAGACTTACACCAATATGGTGGTTTGCCGGCGGTAATGAAATACTTATTAGCAAAAGGATTTTTACATGGTAATTGCTTAACAGTTACTGGTAAAACCATTGCCGAAAATTTGGCAGATATGCCTGATTTAAATTTCAACGAACAAAAAATTATCATGCCATTAGAAGCGCCATTAAAAGCAACTGGGCATTTACAAATATTGTACGGCAATTTGGCCGAGAAAGGATCTGTTGCAAAAATTAGTGGAAAAGAAGGCGAACGATTTGTAGGACCTGCCAGGGTTTTTGATGGCGAACAAGAATTAATTAAAGGGATCAATTCGGGAAAAATAAAAGCGGGTGATGTAGTAGTTATTAAACACGTAGGACCCAAAGG
>JAPLEP010000046.1:0-18386 GCA_026391155.1 Bacteroidota bacterium | reverse complement strand
TGAATACGGTACATACCTAAATTAGAATTCCCTATGCCTGGCTTATCGGCATCTTCTGTATATACTTGTGGAAGTGTTACAAAAGCACCCCCATCCATGGGCCAATGATGTATTAAGGGCAAATCGCTAATATTAATCTCTTCAAATAAAACTGGTTTTGAAATTGGATTTTTATTAGGAAGTGCATTGATAGCTGCCGGTAAAGCCGCCAAAGATTTTAATGGATTTTGAATAGCTGCTAAAGGATTAATTTTGATATCAATTAATTGCTTTACGGAAGGAAGTGTATCTCTAAAAATAAATTCACTTCTTTCTAGTGTACCAAAAATATTGGAAGCCGCACGAAACTTAGAACCCTTCACTTTTTCAAATAAAATAGCTGGGCCTTTTTGTTCAAAAATGTGCAAATGAATGGCAGCCATTTCTAAGTATGGGTCTACCTCTTCCTTGATACGCAAAAGCTGCCCGGTACGTTCCAGATCCAATAAACAAGCCTCCAAACTAGAATAAGCCATTCTCTTATATTTGAGATGCAAAAATAACTTAAATTCGCCTATGACTCGTTTAAGTGTGAACATTAATAAGATAGCCACTTTAAGAAATAGCCGTGGCGGGGATAATCCTAATTTAGTGCAGGTGGCCAAGGATTGTGAGCGTTTTGGGGCCGAGGGTATTACAGTGCACCCAAGACCCGATGAAAGGCATATTCGCTACCAAGATGTTTATGATTTAAGCGCTATTTTAAGCACAGAGTTTAACATAGAAGGTAATCCCAAAGAAACCAAGTTTGTGGAATTAGTTTTAGCCAACAAACCGCATCAAGTAACCCTTGTGCCCGATACCTTGGGGCAATTAACCAGCGACCATGGTTGGGATACCATTAAAGAACAATCTTATTTAAATGAAATCATTGGAGTATTTAAAAAGGCAGGCATTCGTGTATCCATTTTTGTAGACCCTAATGAAAAAATGGTAGAAGCCGCTGCAAGTACTGGCACAGACAGAATAGAATTATACACTGAAATGTATGCAAAGCAGTTTGCCGCTGGAAATAAAGAAAAAGCTATTGAGCCTTATATAAATGCAGCAGCGCTTGCTAAAAAATTAGGGCTTGGTATTAACGCAGGCCATGATTTAGACAGATTCAACTTGCCTTATTTAATACAATCTATTCCAAGTATTGATGAAGTGAGTATTGGACATGCCTTAATTAGCGATGCCCTTTATTTAGGATTAGAAAACACCATTCAATTATATAAAAGAGCGCTTTCAGTATAAATATCTAAAAGAAGTATACTATTTAAAACAAGTTTCATGAAAAAATATATTTGTTTATTTTTTAACACTGTCCTTTTCTTTTTAGCATCTAATACGATATTAGTGGCTCAAGAAAAATTCGGCCCCACTCCTACTAAGCAACAATTGGCTTGGCATGAAAAGGAATTTTATTTATTTATGCATTTTGGCCCGAATACTTTTACCGATTTAGAGTGGGGAAAAGGAAGTGAAGACCCAAATGTTTTTAATCCAACAGCCATAGATTGTAACCAGTGGGCAGGCATTGCGAAAGCAGCAGGTGCCAAAGGAATAATTATTACCGCCAAGCACCATGATGGATTTAGTTTATGGCCAAGTAAATTTAGCAAGCATACAGTAAGAGAATCTAAATGGATGGATGGAAAAGGCGATGTCATTAAAATGTTATCAGAGGCCTGTAAGAAAGCAGGTATTGAAATGGGTGTCTATATTTCACCCTGGGATAGAAACCATCCACAATATGGCACTGCAGCTTATAACGATATCTATATTCAAACCATGAAGGAACTCTTAACTGGTTATGGTAAGTTTACTGAACTATGGTGGGATGGCGCGAATGGAGAAGGGCCTAATGGTAAAAAGCAAGTCTATGATTTTACAAGGTTCAAAGATTCTGCGATGTCTTACCAACCCAATATTGTTATATTTAGTGATATTGGACCTCATATTCGTTGGGTAGGCAATGAAAATGGATTAATTAATGAAACCAACTGGAACTTATTAGATACCGCCGGCTTTAAAAGAGGCGAAGGCGCACCCCCTAACGATACTTTGAATAGAGGAAACTTTAATGGAAAGAATTGGATTGGCGCAGAGGCAGATGTGTCTATTCGCAAAGGATGGTTTTATCATGCAGAAGAAGACGCTACCGTTAAATCGGGTAATACCTTATTTAATTTATATTTAAATTCAGTAGGACATGGCGGCAATATGATTTTAAATGTGCCACCTAATAGAAAAGGCTTAATTGCTCCTGAAGATTCAGCTGCTTTAATGGATTTTAGAAAAATTCGTCAACTAGCCTTTAGTATCGATTTGTTTAAATACGCTTCCGTTAGCTTCACTGACAATGGAATGAAAATTCATATCGCACAACCAGTAAAGTTAAATACCATTCAACTTAAAGAAAAAATTGAATTTGGCCAGCGTGTCATTTCATTTGAAGTAAAAGCAGGCACTAATGCACAAGATGCTGTGAAAATATTTGAGGGAACTACGATTGGACACAAAAGAATCATTCAATTCCCTACAACCACTGCTAATTATTTCGAAATCAATATACTATCCACCAAGGCAAGCGCACTATTGTTTCCGGCCTCAGGGTATCTAATAAAAAAATAACTTAACTTGCATCAAAATTCAATTATGTCTACACCTGCACAAGTTGGTATAATAATGGGAAGCGATAGTGATTTACCTATCATGCAGGCAGCTGCAGATACTTTAAAAACTTTCAATATTCCTTTTGAATTAACTGTGGTATCTGCGCATCGAACACCCGACAGAATGGTGGACTATGCCAAAACAGCGCGCAAAAGAGGCTTACAAGTAATTATAGCTGGCGCTGGTGGGGCAGCGCATTTACCAGGCATGGTGGCCGCATTAACTAGTTTACCTGTTATTGGCGTACCTATTAAATCAACCAATTCAGCAGAAGGCTGGGACAGTATATTATCTATTTTACAAATGCCAGGTGGAGTACCGGTAGCCACCGTTGCTTTGAATGGTGCTAAGAACGCAGGCTTATTGGCTGCACAAATTATAGGATCTACCAATGCTCAAATTGGAGCTGCCATGGACGCCTATAAATTAAATTTAGAATCAGAAGTAATGACCAAGGTGGAAAATTTAAAATCTACTTGGAACAATGAATTCGATCAAAAATAGCTACTGAACTATTTAGTCTTTACTAATGGTAATTATCGTAAAGCTAGGGTTCAAAGTAGTTGAATGCTGCATAATAGCCTCCACCCAATCCCATCCGTAGTCTCCTACCCACTCAGCAAAATTTTCTACTCTTTCTTGCAAACTATTTTTAGGAAATAAAGACCCTTTAATAGCCTGTATACGATCAATGGATGTTTGTTGTTTTCTTTTTTCGGCACGAATCATTTTCTTTTCAAGTAAAGCCAATTTCTTTTGCGCTTGAATGGATAAGTTTTTAGCATGGTCGCCTAAGGAAGTGTCAATTTTGATAACATCTTGCTGAATGGACTCATATAATTCATTGAGCGATACGATATGATTGGTGAGTGCTAAATTTTCTTGGGTTTGACTTTTAATGTAGTCTAGTTCTAGTTCCAATACAGGCTTAAATAAATCTGCTAATGTAAAGCCTAGGTTATTCCAATGCGCCGTTTGCTTTTCATTCATCAGCATAAAAGAATTACGCAATTGCAATATTGGGTAATGCACTTTTACTTCATTAAATACATTTTTAAGTTCCATCCAATAAGCAAGTTCACCTCCACCTCCGATAAAGGCAATGCCTGGTAAAATAGTTTCTTGGTAGACCCCTCTTAAAATAACATTGGGGCTAAATTTATCTGGATGTGCATGTAATTCTTGAACAATCTCTTCCTCTGTAAAACTGATATTGGTATCTACTACAATATAACTGGCCCCTTGTTTTTCAATTCTTGACCGAGTATTATCCCCTAAATAAAATAAATTCAAATCACGTCCATCAGACTGCACATGATAAGTACTTGCTAATTTTTCTTTAGTTGCTTGTATCGCCTTTTGAGAAAAACCTGTTCTTAATTCCTTTTCCATCACTTCTACAAAAAGAGCTTTCAATTGAACATTGTCTGGTTGCAGCACCACTAACCCATACTGCCCAAAATACGCATGCACCAGGGCTAAAGTAGCCTCTGCAATCGTTTTTCCTTTTTGATAAGCTTGCTTTAAAATTTCCAAAGCCTCCTTGCCCGAAGACTTGACCGACCAATACCCTTCTAAGTTTAGCAATAATTTATTTAATTCATCGTCTACCTTCATTCTGCCTACCGCCCCTTTCTGTTTTGTATTCCACTGATAAGCTTCTCCTGCTAAATTATAAGCACCCACTTCTTGCAAGTCGGCATCCTCAGATCCCATATAATAAACGGGTACGAAATTATTTTTAGGAAATTGTTTTTTAAGCTCAGTCGCTAAATGAATGGTATGAATAATCTTATAAAAAAAATAGAGTGGGCCTGTAAAAATATTGGGTTGATGTGCCGTGGTCACCGTGAACGTATTTTCTTTTAATAATAAACTCACATTTTCATTGACCAACTTGAATGCGACTTGATTATTGAGCAAACTAGACGCATTGGTATCTTTTGCTAATTGAGTATATTGACTTTGCAATACTTCCACCAATACTTTTCTATTGGTAGGAAAAGAAGCGCGTTGTTCGATGGCTTTTTTATAGCCCTCTATATTTGGCGTGTAATTCACAAAGCTAGCGGCCTCCCCCTTGGATTCCATATAGTCATTCACCAAATTGCTGAATAAACCAGTGGCGCGATAAGCGATGGGTGTGGCTTTAAATTTCATGAATGGCTAAATCTATCTGGATGATAAAAGCTGATGTCAATACTAGTTGGTTTTTCATCTATTATTTCTGAAACTAATTTTCCGGTACCTGCACCTAAACTTAAACCCACCATTGCGTGTCCAGTAGCCATGACTAAATTGTTCCATTTTTTAGTCCTGCCAAGATAAGGCAATCCATCGGCAGAACAAGGTCTATAACCGTACCAAACTTTATCTATCGTAGGAACGGGTATCTCAAAGGCGGGATAATAGCTTTTCACTGCTTTTAGTATGCCTGCCACCCTTTTTAAATTGGGCGGCTCATTGGTGCTGGTAATTTCCATGGTGCCACCAAAACGCATCTTATTTCCTTCGATTGGCGTAAGTGCCACTCGTCCTTCCACCAACACAGATGGATAAATGGTTTGATAAGGCGTATCCTCAATGGTAATGGAATAACCACGACCAGGCATGAGCAATAAATCCATGTCTAATTTTTTTGCCATCTCCCTAGACCAAGAACCAGTAGCCAAGACTACTGCATCAGACTTATATTTATTGCTAGAGGTGATCACCGCATTAATTTTCCCCGCAGTTTTTTCAAAATCTACCACCGCTTCATTGGTTTTAATAACCACCCCTTTGTTTTTTAGATCAGTAATGAGTTGTTGCATTAATTTATTGGGATACAAATGTCCATCACATCCAAAGTGAATGGCTCCAATGGCATTGATTTGATGGCTGGGTTCCATCGCAAATAACTCCTGTTGATTTAACAGCTTGGTATCTGTCAAACCTAACTCATGTGCTTGATGTACTAAATGTTTTGCATGTTCGCCAGCTTTTTGAGTTTGAAATATTTCCAATAAGCCTTTGTGCTCATAGGCAAATTCAAATTGAGGCAAAGCATCCCAATCGGCATATAATTTTTTAGAAAACAAAGAATAATCTCTTAATGGAATGGCGGCACGTTCTACTTTTTCTGGCGTCGCTTCTTTCATAAACTGCAAACCCCATTTGATTAAACTTAAGCTCAATCTTGGTTTGATATAAAAAGGACTTTCTGAATTCAACATCCACTTCAAACCCTGTTTAACAATACCTGGTGTTGCCAATGGAACAAAATGACTCGGACATACATAACCACAATTGCCATAAGAACAATTGTTGGTCATATCGGATTGATCAATAATGGTCACCTGATGACCCGCTTCTTGTAAAAAATAAGCGCTGCTCAATCCTATAATCCCTCCTCCAATGACAACTACTTCCATAGCATTAATTAAAAAGCAAATTTCGTAAAAAATTGGCGCATATCGCACTAAATGAGGATGGATTTTTGGGCATAAAAAAGTTTAGACAACTTGAAAGCCCCCTGCATACGGATCGTCATTTTTATCAATAGATATAGTATTAAAACCTACTATCTTGGCCCAGCCTTCAATGGAGGGAATAATGGCTTGCTTGTCTCCAATGGTGGTAGTGGCTTCTACCTTACCAGTAAATACAGAACCAATAATGCTTTCATGTAAAAAGGGTTGGCCTACCTCCAGTTTGCCCTTCGCATGCCAATGGGCTAGCCTTGCCGAAGTGCCCGTGCCGCAAGGTGATCTGTCAATGGCTTTATCTCCATAAAAAACAGCATTGCGTGCTGTATTTTTTGCATCTAATACCTTGCCTGTCCATAATATATGTGAACAGCCATTAATGATAGGATCCAAAGGATGTACAAAACTATTTAATTCGTTGATGCGTTTTCTTAAAACCCCACTCCATGCAATCAATTGTCCTGCCGTATAATGTTCAATGCCTTTAAAATTTTCTTGCACTTCCACAATGGCGTAATAATTCCCACCATAACAAACATCAATATTTAAAGTACCTAAATCAGGACATTCCACTTGAATGTTTTGGGCTGCCATAAAGGAAGCTACATTGGTCAATTTCACCGAACTTACTTTTTTACCCTTCATGGTATATTCTATTTGCACGAGTCCTGCAGGTGCTTCCATGCGAATTTTACCAGGAATTTTTGGTTGAATTAAACCGGCTTCAATGGCTACGGTAATGGTGCCAATAGTACCATGGCCACACATGGGCAAACAGCCGCTGGTTTCAATAAATAAAACCGCCACATCATTTTCAGGATCGTGAGGTGGATACAAAATGCTTCCGCTCATCATGTCATGGCCACGGGGTTCAAACATCAATCCTTTTCTTATCCAATCAAATTCTTTTAAAAAATGTTGACGTTTTTCACTCATGGTATTGCCTTCCAAAGCAGGGCCACCTTTGACCACCACCCTTACTGGATTGCCACAGGTATGCGCGTCTATACATTCAAATACGGATCCTCCTAGTTCGTAGGAGCCAAAATTTTCTACTGTAATGGGTTTTGTTGTAGCCATGAGATAAAATTAATACATTTGAGCACGCAATGCTTAATTGCTCTACCAAATTTTTGTACTATGGAAACTTACGGTAAAATTTTATTGATTGCCATGCCTGCCTTTTTATTATTGGTTTTGTTTGAAAAATGGTATGGATGGAAGAAAGGCTTTGAAACCGTAAATACCCTGGATATGATTTCCAGTTTAAGTTCGGGGGTGACCAATTCTACCAAGGATGTCTTGGGTTTAAGTATTGCCATTTTAAGCTATGACTGGTTTGTAAATCATTTGGCTATTGTGCACGTACAATCAAGTTTTTGGTTGTATTTGATCGCCTTTATGGCCCTAGATTTTGCAGGGTATTGGATGCACCGTTTGGCTCATACAAATAATTTTTTCTGGAACAACCATATTGTACACCATAGCAGTGAGGAATACAATTTAGCCTGCGCCTTAAGACAAAGCATTTCAGTGTTCTTTAGAATCTATGCCTTTTTATTAATACCCGCTGCCATTTTTGGTGTGCCAGGCAATGTGATTGCAGTAGTTGGCCCCTTGCATTTGTTTGCACAATTTTGGTACCATACCAGACATATCAAAAACATGGGTTGGTTGGAATACATTATAGTAACGCCATCCCATCATAGAGTGCACCATGCCATTAACCCGGAATATCTAGATAAAAACTATGGCCAGATATTTATTTTCTGGGATAAATTATTTGGAACTTACGTGCAAGAGCAAGAAAGCATACCCGCTGTTTATGGTATTACCCGACCGGTTCAAACTTGGAATCCTATAAAAATTAATTTCATGCATATGTGGTTATTAATTAAAGATGCATGGCATACCAAAAACTGGAAAGATAAATTTACAATTTGGTTTAAGCCATTAGGATGGCGCCCTGCAGATGTGATTGACCAATACCCTGTAGCTAAAATAAAAGATGTTTACCATTTTGAAAAGTACAATACCCCTGCCTCTCCAGCCATGAAATTGTATTTATGGATACAGTTATTTTGTATGCTTTTATTAGTAAGCTATTTATTTGGTAATATTGCTAGCATTGGCCATACCAATATTTTTATTTATGGCGCTTTTATATTTGTTCAAGTATACGCACTTACAGAATTAATGGATAGAAATAAAAATGCTTGGGTATTAGAATCCCTAAAAAATGTGTTTTGTATTTATTGGATAGTTTCCAAAGGAGATTGGTTTGGATCGAATCAATTATCTATAATAATAGCCCCTATTGCCTTATGCTACTTTGCTGCAAGCACAGTGGCAGTGTATTATTTCTCCAAAGAAGACCCTAAAAGGAAAATGAAAAAGCCCAGCGATACCGCTAAACTATTTATTCAAAGCTAATTACTAAACAACCTCCTCTTTAGTAAACTGACCATTTAGATTTCTCCAAATACCCAAAGTGTTTTTGTTTTGCAATGCCAATGGTAATAAATGATTGGACCAGTTTTGAAAAGAAATTGGTCTTAACCATCTTTTAGCGGCGTTTATCCCTACTGCTGTAAATCTGCTATCGGTACTTGCAGGATAAGGCCCACCATGCACCATACTATCACAAACCTCCACACCGGTAGGCACTCCGTTTAATAATACACGGCCCGCAATTTGTAAAGACATATTTAAAAGTTCGGGCGTATTAGAAAAATCTAAATCCGTACCCATGATGGTGGTAGAAATTTGTCCTTGAATATTTTTCCAAACTTCTTTTAATTCATTTATGGAATTACATTCTACGAGTATGGAATATGGACCAAATACTTCTTCTGCTAAATCTGGATTGCTTAAAAAGGTATCGGCATCCACGGTAGTTAAAACTGGAAAGCCATTATTAGCACTAGGTGTATTTTTTGTTAAGCAGGAGATTCCTTTTTGCGCTAGCGCATGGCTACTATTTTTTAAATAAGCGGCTTCAATACCTGCATGCAACATAGCAGAAGGCGCAATGGCATTCATTTCAGTAGCCAAGGCTTCTGCAAAAGTATTTAGCGCATCAGATTTAATACCTATTAATATACCTGGGTTAGTACAAAACTGTCCCATTCCTAAAGTAATAGAGCCTGCATAATTTTTTGCAATCGTTTCTGCATTTTTTTCTAATGCATCTTGCAATAAAAGCACTGGATTTACAGAACCCATTTCAGCAAATACCGCAATGGGGTTTTTTCTTGTGCCTGCATAATCTAATAAAGCGCGGCCTCCTGTTCTTGAACCCGTAAATCCTACAGCATATATATTTTCATCTTGTACTAAGACCTTACCTGTTTCAAAACTAGTATCGGTAACATGCTGAAAAACATTTTCAGGCATTTGAGTTGCTTTTGCTGCTTGCACAATGGCTGCTGCCACCATATTTGATGTAGCTAAATGTGCTGGATGTGCCTTTACAATAACAGAACAACCCACTGCTAGCGCGCTGGCTGTGTCTCCTCCTGCAGTAGAATAAGCAAAAGGAAAATTACTTGCACCAAAAACCACTACGGGCCCAATGGGATGCATCATTTTACGAATATCTGGCTTAGGGGGTGTTTTACTAGGAATGGCGGTATCAATACTTGCTTCTACATAGTTACCTTCCTTTAACATAGTGGCAAACATGCGTAGTTGAAAACAAGTACGTCCTCTTTCGCCTGTTAAACGAGGCAGGGGTAGATTGGTTTCTTTATTGGCTTGCGCTAATAAAGTATCACCCAATGCTTCAATGTTAGTAGCAATGGTTTCTAAAAAATTGGCTCTTTGCAAAGGCGTGGTAAAAGCATACTGCTCAAATGCAGTTGCCGCCTTTTTAGTGATTTCAGAAATATTGCTCATTGGGTAATTGGTATAATTTATAAACTATGAAATTCAGGAAGTGTAGGTCTGTTTTTTAAACCAGTATCAATAATGGATTCGATTCTTTTTCTTTCCTCCCCTTCTAAAATTAATCTTGGCCTTCTCACTGTTTCAGAACCAATACCTGCCTTGGCTTCTGCAAACTTGATGTATTGAACTAGCTTAGGATGAATGTCTAATTCTAATAAAGGCATAAACCATCTGTATATTTCGGTAGCTTCTGCAATCTTACCTGCTTTAGCTAATTTATATACCGCCACTGTTTCAGCGGGGAAGGCGCATACTAAACCTGCTACCCAACCATCGGCTCCAACTAATAATTCTTCTAGTGCCAATGTATCCACGCCACATAATAACTTGAATCTATCGCCAAATTTATTACGCATTCTAGTGACATTGGTAATATCTCGGGTAGATTCTTTTACTGCTTGAATATTCGGCACGCTTGCTAATTCAGCAAACATATCAATGGTGACTTCAATTTTATAATCCACCGGGTTATTGTAGATCATGATAGGAAGACTAGTACTTGCAGCAATATCTTTAAAATACTGCACAGTTTCACGGTGATCCGATTTATAACGCATAGGAGGAAGCAACATTAAACCCTTCGCTCCCCAATTTTCTGCATCCTTCGCACATTGAATGGCCACAGAAGTACTGCCTTCAGCAATATTTATGACCACTGGAATTTTTCCGTTGACTATTTTAACTGTTTCCTTAACTAGGATTTCTTTTTCTGCATTGGTAAGCACACTGGACTCTCCCAAAGTGCCGCCTAAAATAATCCCATTCACCCCTGCTGCCATTTGCGCATGTATGTTAGTGGTAAATAAGGCTAAATCTAATGTATCATCACTAGTAAACTTTGTGGTTACTGCTGGGAATACTCCTTTCCAATCTATGGCCATAATAGGTAGTTTTTATATTAAAATAGGATTTCAAATTAACGAAAAATAATGAATATCAAAGCCCTAGTCCACCAATTCCCCTTCTAAATCATAATCATAGGCCTTGGTTATTTTAACCATTACAAAATCACCTGGTTTTAAGCGCTTGGTAGTATTTATGACCACTTCGTTGTCTACCTCTACACTATCAAATTCGGTGCGGCCTAAATACCTGCCTGCTTCTTTTTTATCTACTAGTACCTTTAATACTAAACCTTCTTTGGCCTGGTTTCTGGCCAAACTAATTTCTTGTTGCACTTCCATTATCTCTTCGGCGCGTCTTTGCTTTTCTGCCGCAGGCACATCATCTACTAAATCATGTGCCGAAGTATTTTCTTCGTGACTATAAGTGAAAATACCTACTCTATCAAATTGATGCTCTATTAAAAATTCTTTTAACTCTTCGATGTCTTCTAATGTCTCTCCAGGGAATCCTGCAATTAAAGTAGTGCGAATGGCAATACCCGGCACACGCTTGCGAATTTCTTGAATCAATTCACCCATTTCCTCACGCGTAATATTACGCTTCATAGCAGCCAGCATATTATTGCTTGCATGTTGCAATGGAATGTCAATGTATTTACAAATATTGTCCCGCTCTCTCATTACTTCCAATACTTCTAGTGGAAATTTACTTGGATAGGCATAATGTAAACGTATCCACTCTAAGCCTTTTACATCTGCTAGTGCATTTAATAAATCGGGTAGTGCTCTTTTTTTATAAATATCCAACCCGTAATAAGTTAACTCCTGCGCAATTAACATTACTTCTTTTACTCCTTTTTTCACCAAGCCTTCTGCTTCAGCTACCAATTGCTCTATGGTTTTACTTACATGCTGGCCTCTCATGAGTGGAATGGCACAGAAAGAACAGGTTCTATTACAACCCTCACTTATTTTTAAATAAGCATAATGTGAAGGGGTACTTAATAATCTTTCCCCTAATAATTCTGCTTTATAATCGGCATTCAATTGATTCAACATTAAAGGCAGTTCCATGGTACCAAACCAAGCATCTACCTCAGGAATTTCCAAGGCCAAATCGGTTCTATATCGCTCACTCAAACAACCCGTCACATATACCTTGTCTAATTTTCCTTTTTTCTTTAAGGCTACCTGGTCTAAAATAGTATTTACACTTTCCTCCTTGGCTTTATCAATAAAACCACAGGTATTCACCACTACTATATTGTGGTCAAATTTTTTATTCTCATGCACCACCTCTATTTCATTGGCCAATAATTGTCCGCTCAGCATTTCACTGTCCACTAAGTTCTTACTACAACCTAGGGTGATTATGTTTACTTTATTTTGTTTGAGCGTTTTGGACTTCATACTTTTTTATTAAATAATAATTAGCGCCTTATTTATTGACCTCGTTGGTGAAATGAAAGGTGATATCGGGGTTGTTCGTAATTTCTGTATTCAAGAACCATTCACTTTGTGCCAAATAAACGGGTGCTTCATCTTTATCCAAGGCAGCATTCTGTTGCTTGAATCTTAAAAAATCATGTAGTTTGTTTTGATCCTTAGACGTTAACCAACAAGCTTTGTAAAAAGGCAGGGTTCTAAATTCACAGGCCGCACCGTATTCTTGTAATAAACGATACTGAATTACTTCAAATTGCAAATCGCCCACACAACCAATAATTTTTTTATTGCCCCCAAACTGCGTGAACAATTGCGCCACCCCTTCATCAGTTAACTGAGTAATACCTTTTTCAAGTTGTTTGGTTTTTAAAGGATCTTTATTGACGAGTTCCTTAAATATCTCTGGTGAGAAAGTAGGTATGCCAGTGAAATAAAATTTCTCCCCTTCTGTAAGTGTGTCTCCTATTTTAAAATTACCTGTATCAAATAAACCTACTACATCTCCTGCATAGGCGTCTTCAATAACGTCTTTACTGCGTGCTAAGAAACTATAGGGGTTACTAAAACGCACCTCTTTATCTAGCCTAACATGTTTATAATAGGTATTACGTTCAAACTTTCCGCTACATACACGCATAAAGGCAATACGGTCACGGTGCTTTGGATCTAAGTTGGCATGTATTTTAAATATAAAGCCACTGAATTTATCTTCACCTACTGCCAAGGTTCTTACGCTCGTTTCTCTATCTCTTGGGACCGGTGCTATTTGAATAAAAGTATCTAGCATTTCTTTCACTCCAAAATTATTCACCGCCGACCCAAAAAACACTGGTGCAATTTTTCCCGATAAATAATCGGCAGGGTTTAAGGCTCCGTAAACGCCATCAATTAATTCTACATCCTCTCTTAAAACGGCTGCGTCTTTCTCTCCTATTTTTTCTTCTAATACAGTACTTGCTAAATCTTCAATGGCAACGGTGTCTTCTTCAGTAGCCTTTGTGCTTGCAGCAAATAATCTTAAATTTTTATTGTGCAAATTATACACCCCTTTAAATTCCTTGCCACTATTAATGGGCCAGGTCATGGGGTGTAAAGAAATTTTTAATTCATTTTCTAATTCTTCTAATAAATCGAACCTATTCTTTCCGTCACGATCCATTTTATTAATAAATACAATTACTGGTGTATCGCGCATGCTACAAACTTCCATGAGTCTTCTAGTTTGTGCCTCTACTCCATTTACAGAATCAATAACGAGTATAACGCTATCTACTGCGGTTAAAGTTCTGTAAGTGTCTTCGGCAAAATCCTTGTGACCAGGGGTATCTAATAAATTAATTAAGATATTATTATACTCAAAAGACATTACGGAAGTGGCCACCGAGATACCTCTTTGACGCTCAATTTCCATAAAATCACTGGTAGCGTGTTTCTTTATCTTATTACTTTTTACCGCACCTGCTGTTTGAATGGCACCACCAAACAACAATAACTTTTCAGTTAAAGTTGTTTTACCAGCATCTGGGTGAGAGATAATAGCAAATGTTTTTCGTCGGTTAATTTCTTTTTCGTACTTCATTATCGTTAAAAATGGCTCGCCTTCAAATAATTTGAATCACGAGCCATTCTGTATTTTAGTTTGAACTAGTTAGATATCCGTCTATTTTATTTACACTAGTTAGATATCGATTGCTTCACCATATGCAGCTGCTACTGCTTCTTTTAATCCTTCACTCATGGTTGGGTGTGGATGAATCGCGTTTAATAACTCGTGAGAAGTAGTTTCTAATTTACGCGCTACTACTGCTTCAGCGATCATTTCGGTTACATTCATTCCAATCATATGACAACCTAAGAACTCCCCATATTTCGCATCAAAAATTACTTTTACAAAACCATCCGTAGCACCAGCTGCACTTGCCTTACCACTTGCCATAAATGGAAACTTACCAATCTTTAATTCATAGCCTGCTTCCTTGGCTGCTTTTTCAGTGTAACCCACACTCGCAATTTCGGGTGTGCAATAAGTGCATCCAGGAATATTATTGTAATCAATTCCTTCAGGCAAATGCGCCCATTTTTTTTCTTGATAAGCAATATGCTCTGCTGCATTAATCCCTTCTTTCGCAGCCACATGTGCTAAAGCTTGACCAGGAGAACAGTCTCCAATGGCGTAAATACTTGCAATACTTGATTGCTGGAATTTATCTACAATGATGCGTCCCTTATCTGTCTTGATTCCGTTTTGCTCTAAGCCAATGTTTTCTAAGTTCGCTACTACACCAACTGCGCTTAACACCACTTCAGCTTCTAAGGTGACGTATGAACCATCTAGTTGTTTTACTTTTGCTTTTACTAAAGCGCCAGTCGTATCCACCGACTCCACCGAAGCGTTGGTCATAATCTCTATGCCTTGCTTTCTGTATTGTTTTTCTAATTCTCTTGAAATGTCTTCATCTTCTACAGGTACAATTTTTGGTAAAAATTCTACAATCGTAACTTTAGTGCCCATGCTATTGTATACATAAGCAAACTCCACACCTATCGCACCACTTCCTACAATAATCATGCTCTTTGGTTGCGTTGGTAAAACCATGGCTTCGCGGTAACCAATTACTTTTTTCCCATCTTGTTTTAAATTTGGTAATTCACGTGTGCGACCACCCGTTGCGATGATGATGTATTTACCATCTACCACTTGCGTTTTTCCTTCTGCATCTTTCACTTCTACTTTTCCTCTGGACAACACTTTACCATAACCCATGATTACTTCAATCTTATTTTTCTTCATTAAGAACTGAACACCCTTGCTCATTTTATCGGCCACTCCACGACTGCGTTTGATGACTGCACCAAAATCATGGGCAAAACCGGTAGTGGTAATACCATAATTGGCACTGTGTTTTACATATTCATACACTTGTGCACTTTTTAACAAGGCCTTGGTTGGAATACATCCCCAGTTCAAACAAACCCCTCCTAAACTTTCTTTTTCAATAATAGCTACTTTTAAACCTAATTGGGAGGCGCGAATAGCTGCTGGATAACCACCAGGACCACTGCCAATAACGATAACGTCGTATGCCATTGTATACTTATTTTAGTAAATTAATGAGGGTGCAAAAATACCCCGAAAATGTGACTATTCAAAGAAAACCCGAACCATCTGGAAAAACCACTTATTGTCGTTGGGGCGCTGCTTATTCATCTGATTTTCATCAAACTTGCTTAGTCCAAATAGACCGGCCATATTGCCCCCTCTCACTGCTATTTCCAAATAGCCTGCCGAGTTAAACCAAGCCAATTTATCGGCGATGGGCACTTCACCATAATGATGACTTAAGTCGGTAATGGTTTCATTGCGGGTAAACACAATTTTAAAAGTTCGGCCTTGTGCTTGCAAAGCAAAATCTTCCTTGCGGATGTTCACGACCACATTCTCAAACTGATCAATAAATAAAATTTGACCTTCCATCCAATTCGGACCCAAGGTGGGTTGCATTGGATAAATTTCTTCGATGTCCTGAAAAGCAGTACCAGCAGCACTAATGGAATTTGCTTTTACAAATGCCCCAATAGCAGTAAAAATTTCTTGCGTAATTTCTAAAAAGGTATGTGCTTCTTTAAAATCAATTTTAATAATTTCTTTGGGCTTACCTCCCAGCATCATGGTTAAAAAACCATTGTCTGGCGTGATAAAATATTGATTGTTATGCTTGGTTAAAAGTGCATGCCTATGTGGGAATTGGAAAAAATTGACCATTATAAAATGCAAAGTGCCTGCAGGATAATGCTTGGCTGCATTGTTAAAGATATAGGCCCCTTGTTGATAGTTCTTGCTGGATAAATAATGGGTGATATCGGCAATGCCCATGCCTGGAATAGTTGACAAAATTTGCCCCTTCACAGCGCCAATGATAAAATCTTCTTGGCCAATGTCGGAGGTTAAAGTAATGATGGGCATCTATTGATAACGAAAAATCGAGTTTTATATTTTAGAAAAACCAGTATTTATTTAGTCCTCCAGCTACTTCACTAAAACCCCGTCTTTAAAGAAAAAATGATGCACCAATTTATCGGCCCAGGCAGGAAAATACTTGTTCATAAAAACGGTGCGTTTGCCAGTAAAAGTAAGCACCAAACTACGCTCTCTTTTGTCAATGGAATGGATGATATGGGTGGCACAAGCCTCAGAACTCATCATGACCCCCTCGTCCATGGGCGATTCGCCCTGTGCTTTGGCATCCTTGTCCAAAGCGGCGTTTCTGATATTGGAGGTAGTGAACCCAGGGCTAACCCACATGACATGGGTGCCAGAACCGTACAATTCGGTTTTTAGGGCTTCTAACCAACCATTTAAGGCAAATTTAGAGGCTGAATAACCACTACGACCCGGAAGCCCGCGATAGCCTGCAATGGAAGATACCCCCACAATTACCCCCTTGTTTTTCTGAATATAAGGCAGGACGGTTTTGGTACAATACACCGTACCCCAAAAATTGATGTCCATCACCTGATGCAGTGTTTCAAAGGAAGTATCCTGTACCAAGGCTCTCATGGAGATGCCTGCATTATTGATCAATATATCAATGGTGTTCCATTTGGCGATAATTGCTTGCATGAACGCCTCTACTTCCAAAGAGTTACGCACATCTACTTGCAATGCCAATAAATTTGAATTTGGATTTTCTTGTTCCAATGCAATCAACTTGCTTTGGTTTCTACCACAGGTAGCTACCTTAGCACCCAATGCTAGAAACTGCTGTACCAAGGCCTTTCCAATGCCATCAGATCCACCAGTAATGACTATAATTTTACCTGAAAAATTGGACATCTTTTAGCGTTTGTACAAATATAATTCTTATTTGAAGATGAACGACTTAGACCCCCTTTTATTTGGATAGTTTTCATTAATGCTTATTTTTGCACTCCCCTAAAAAGGCGGTTAGAATTGGTAGCTCAGTTGGTAGAGCAATACACTTTTAATGTATGGGCCCTGGGTTCGAGTCCCAGCCAGTTCACAATCTAGCTTGTAATAAGCACTAAAAACTCCGAAATCATCAAGAAATCGGAGTTTTTTTATGCCCTTGTGGCACGTTTTTGTAGTCTTTTGTATTGTTTTTTGTGGCTCGGTTGGAGTGGCTTGTTATAACTTGTACTTCTTAAATTGATAAGTAAATTGTTATTTTTCAAATATTTCTTGATTTTCGAAATTAAACCTAACAATATGAAATATAGGAATACCTAAAATTTTAGTTATTGTCTCTCCTGAATTCGTCTCATATTTTTTATTATCGAAAATATCTTTTAATTCTTTAGAATTATTGATTTTAACTATTTTATAAGTTGAGTAACCATATTTGTCTGTAATAATATCAGTATTAATTTTTCCATAAGTTTTAATGAACTCTCCTAAGCCTCTAAATAATTTTACACCAGGTTCTATATAATCAAAAAAACCAGAGGAGTTTTCTTCTAAAAAAGGATCAGCTATAATATTACCTGTACTAGATAAAATTGAATTTCTAAGGATAATAGGATGATCTGATTCTACATTTACTAAAACACCATTTTGAATAAATGATTTTTTTATCAAACAATTATCTGTTGTAATTTTTGATATATAATTTTTATTTTTATCATAAGATTCATGACTAAATAGAAGATTATTTTTGTAAACAGATGAAAACTTTAAGTCGCCATTTAAATAAAATGATTTCTGAATCCCCTCCAAATTATTATTATCAAAATTTAGAACTACACCATTAAAAAGTTTAAAGACTTCTTCTGTTCCTAAACTTGTATAATATTTAACAATATTAAATTGCAAATACCTTGGTGTATGTCGTCAAAGAAAGTGGACAGTTTAGTTGTAGAGAGTTTCGTTATTTAAATGTAAGATCTTTTCTTTTAAAAAAAATAGTTGTTTTCGTCTTTTTAGGGACTGTTGTTTAATAAGTGCTCTTTTCTGTAGGATTTG